>JAFSUD010000065.1 GCA_017445405.1 Synergistaceae bacterium | reverse complement strand
GGCAAATGAAGGAGAAGCGTTCAGGTATACGATACGGTGTTCTGAGGAAGTTAAGCTCGTATGAGTTATGGCAAGCCATAAAGGATAATCGCAGGGGTACGCCGCCAGAAGTCCAGCATGATGAGGACGCGCCAGAAGGTTTTGTTGGCCTTGAAGAGGCAGAGGCAATGACGGGGCTATCTCATTTGACATTTCTCAGGCTGTGTATTCTTGGTAGAATATCGGATGCACAGAAAATAGGGAATAAGTGGTATATTTTGAAGAACCACTTGCATTCCATGCATTTTATTTATTAACCGGCCAAGAAAAGAAGCCCGCAACCAGAGGCGAACCTCCGGCGGCGGGCATTTGTTTATCTTCCGTATAACTGCTTCAAGAATGGCTGCATTATCTTCTGTGTCTGTTTAGGGCTAGGTTGTTTTGGCTGCTTAGGCTTCGTGGAGCTCTTCTTCTTCGGTTTCTGCGCTGGCTCGTTCAAATACCTGTCAGCCATCGCGTGGAAAAACTTTTCCGCCCTCTGGTAGTACTTTCTGTCCTCCGTGCTAAGCCACTTCAAGAACTGCTCCTGCTCCTGCTTATTGAGCCCGTGCAGAGGGTTCATGTTCTTCATGGAGGCCTTCAAGCCCTTCGCATTGCCGCCCAGCTTGTAGTACTCCTCCAACGAACGTTTAACAGCGTCTTCATCCTCCATCCTGAGAGCCGTCTTGAGCCTCCGCAATGCCTGTCCTCGCTGCGTGATGGCGAAGCCGCCAGTCTTTTTGCCGAGCACATCCTCCTGAAACTTTCTCACAAGTCCCAGAGTGTAGAAGTAAGCCGCCTCGTCAGCATCAGCAGAGTAGACAAAGAGGTTCTTGAACTCCCGCCAGTTGTTGACGGGCTGTCCAGTTGCTAGCTTGTACGGCCAGTTCAAGCCGAAGGACTGCGCAATGTACTGCCACCTGTCATTGATGTTTCGCGGGTTGGTTACGTCGGGATACAGAGATTTGCCCCCGAGAAGCTCGAACGGTGTCTTGATGAGCGGATTGATGCCGCCCGCTATCTTGTTGGTGAAGCCTTTGACGACACCCAAGATAGTTTGTCCGATGAACTGAGTAACAGTCATTTTGCCGTCGAAGATGTCCCTCACTTCCTTAACGAAGGGAGCGAAGGGCGAAGCCTGTCCGAACCACTCCATGTTGTCGAGCATAGCCCCTACACGGTCGAAGTAGAGCACGTTGCTCTTGCTGTCGTGGCCGAGCGTGATGTGCGGTCTCTCCTGAATGTCTGGCGGCAGCTTTCCCTCATCCTCCGGCCACGCGATGTGGTTAAAAGCGGCAATGAGCAAGGAGAGGAGGTTAATCATCAGGTAAGTCTTACTCAGCTTAAATGCGTAGTAAGGAGCATTAGCTAGCTGTCCCTTTAGGAAGCGGGACGCGAAATCGCCTAAGCCGTCCTCAGTGATGCCGTTTTTGATGAGCTGCAGATACCGTTTGGCGTTGACTTCCATCCACGAGTAGAAGGGTATAGCGATGTCCCGCAGTCCTTGCCCGCTCTCGGTAACTTGGTCATACGCGCCGAGCAGTTCATTGCTCATCTTGAATGCTCTCCTGCGCATACCTTCGAGTGTCTTGGCCGGTATGCTGAGTACTTCCTCCCTGACAGACGCGCCCCAGTTCTCGGGGAGGTGCTCATCGTTGCTCTGCATCTGGTTTAGGTAAGAGAGATAGCAGGCATAGCGTAGCCACTGCTCCCTGAAGTCAGAGAACTTCTGAATGCCGCTCCAGCCTACGGTGTCGAGAATAGCCCAAGCTTTTCTAGGCAGTTTAGCCCAATCAGACGTGTCCTTGCCCTTAAGCTCCTCAATCAGCTTGTTGAACTCTTTAAGCTGCCTGTCGTCCTTGAGGTCTTGAATGCCCTGAATGGTAACTGCGCCGCCAAGCCTCTGAAACGCTCTCAGTTCAGGAGAGGCCTCACCGTCGCCGTAGTACAAGCTCCAGAGTTCGGAAACGGCCTTCGGGAGGTAAGCCATAGCTTTGGGGTTGCCAGCAAGAGCCGCATCAAGGTCGCCGGTAACGTTGCGAAGGTTGTACTTGAATGCGTGCGTGGGGAAGAAGAGCATCAGCTTTTTCCAGCCGGTAGTGAGCCTCTTAGCTATTTTGCCGAGCGGCCCTCTGTGTACCGGCACGGACAGCCTCTCTAAAGTGTCAACGAGAGCTTCTGGGAGCACAAGGAGGTGAGAGCCCGAGTTGTCGGAGACTTTTGAGTGCAAGGCCTTCATTGTGTCTTCGGAGAGGCCTAACTGTCTGCCCGCGAGTTCGAGGGAGACACCGAGCAGGTTATCAGTGAGAGTGTGGGCTGACTGTATAAAGCTCCCCTGCAGAGGGTTGAAGATTTTGTAGCCCTCTGGTATGTGTTCGCGCCACTTATTCCCAAACTTAGCCTCCAATGCCGCCTTGAGCTTCTTACCGTATGCGTTTCTGAGGTTCAGCAAGGCTTGCATCCGTTCAATGTCCTTGAGTTGCTGGGTACGAGTTTCCGCAACAGCCTCAAGGTAGTTGGAGTTGATGCCTTCACCCTTGAGCAGTCTGGCATAGTCGAGGACGTAGAACTCATTGCGCCTGACTTTTTTGGCGAACTTGGGCATCCCGAGTTCATTGGCGAGAGCAGCAAGGCGTGAGATTATCTGCTCATGGAGTTTGCGTTCTGCCTGAACAGCCCTCTGTATTGCGGCATCACCTTTCACGAGAGCAGTGAACCTCTGCCCGTCTGCCCTGAAGCTCTTAAGCGTGAAGCCGAGCGGGAGAGGAGCGTTAGGGTTTTGCTTCCAGAAGCTATGAATGTCATGAAGGAGCATGTAGCGTGAGAAGATGTCAAGCTGCTGAGCGTCGAGGCCTTCGAATGACTTAGCCATATCCCTGACGGCAATAAGCATCTTAGCGTCGGAAGCTCTGTTCATGTGGCGGAGTACTTCACGGGCGAACATAAGGCGCGGCTTTCTCTTGATGGCTTCTGCGATGTCAGGGAAGTCGCCCCTGAAGCCGTGCAAAAAGTCTGAGAAAGCTCCCGCGATGCTTCTAATAGCCCCATCCTTCTTATTGCCGTCCAATCCCTTCCTGTACTGTTGCTCTGTATTGTCCGTGCTGAAACGTTCAAGTATAGGCTGGTGATAAATGTCGGGGTTTCTGAGATTAAAACCGCCATTATTCTTGTCAGCGGATTTTATCTGTGTTGACTTGAACGGTATGTATACGGAGTGTTTTCCGTCGTGGTACTTTCCGCCTAAATCCTGTATGCCGTCGTAACCTTCCTTCTTGAGCAGGTTGGTAACGAAGTCAGGGATTTGCGTCCATGAGTATGTGGTGCCGTCCTCTACGTCCTCGCGCAAACGCTCTATCCATTCAGCAGGGTCAATAGTAGTCTTGTCCCAATTGTCAGAGTAATAAGCCTCGTCAGGATTGAACCTTGAATGTGCCCTGCGTGCGGCCTTCTCCAGCTTTGCGAAGAGTTCATCAGAAATGTCCGTTGTTAAGAACGGTTTTCTTATGTTCATGAACACAGAATAGACAGCTTCTTCCCTATAGTTTGGGTCAGAGTATTTGACGTTCTCAACTCCCGCAAGTGCGAGAACCTTCAAGAACTCTGCTTCTCTGTTGAAGAGGTTAGCACTGTCGAGCCATTCAAATATCAGAGCTTTAAAGTGATTGCCCTTAGCTTTCCGCAGGTTCATTTCGTAGCCGCCCGTCCCAGTAGTGTTGTTGGGTATGCTTGCGATTTGATGATTATTATCATGCCCGATAGTAGGAGCGAGGCGGGCAATCTTTGCCCTTTCCTCTGGAGTTAGGTAATACCAGTACTCATCGAGGTAAACTTTTTCTGTCTTTCTGCTGCCAGGATACTTAAGCTCCACATAGAACTGCTTGTGGTAGTCTTGAGCTTCTTCGCGTGAGAGTGAGGTATCCTTCTTGTTTCTGGCGTATCCTTCTGCCATCTCTAGGCTGTCGGTGAAGAAAGCCATCGGTCCTGAAGTTGCCCTATCAGCCCTGAAGATACTTCCCACACGGTCAGCTCTCCCAGTGCCATGATAAACGACTTTAGGTTCACCGTTCTCATCAAGTACTTTGGAGGCATTCTGCGGGTCATTGAGCCAGTCTCCGAACCAACGGATGAAGTTAGGGGTACGAACTAGTAGCCACTGTCTTTCAGTCAGGGCGGTATCTTTGCCGTTCGGTGCTTTAAGCCACAGCGTAGTTCCCTCATACTGACGGCGTACCTGTTCAATCTGTTGTTCAGGGATGGTGGGTAGTTTGTCATCCATTGCTGTCTGGTGATAAGTCTCACTGAACCCGTCGTCCTCCTGTGCGTCTCTCTGAGCCTCAGCATAACTATCAAGCTCTTGCTCATAATCACTGCCGGAGTAGTCCTGAACGTCGCTGTCGTTATCGAGGCTGTCAAGGTAGCCGCTATAGTAGTCCTCTGCCCTGTAGTAGTCTTGAGCGTCCTGTTCGCTGTCCTCCGAGAGGCCGAGTAGCCGCAGGGTGTCTGTGTTCCAGATAACGAAGTTGTGAGTGCCGGACTTCTGTACTCTGCTCCATTCATCCCAGAAGCGGTGTCCAGGTACTCCAGCATCGTTGAGCTTCATAGCCGCAATCCTATCGCCGTCCTTGCCATCACCATTCTCTTTGGAGAGCCGCCGGTAGAGCTGTTCGCCTGTCTCTGCATCAGAGAGGTACAGCCTTGAACGTTTTAGAGCGTCGAGCACCTGTTTAGGCTGCTGTGTCATAGGAGCGTCCCAGTCGAGAAGTTCGAAGTCTTCCGGGCCGTCAACAAGATAAACGCTGCCCTTGCGCTTGACTTTGGGCTTTACATCTGCAGGGAGCAAAGGTGTAATGGCATCGCGTAGCAATTTCTCTCCGCCGTTTGCCATTTTCTCTTTGAATGTCCGTCCTGCGTGGCTGCGTTTCTCGTCCTTTTCAGTGGCTTGGTACATTCTGCTTATAACGAAATCAAGTGCTTCCTCAGGGTTAGAATAAAGCTCAGAGTTTTTGCCGTGAGCTAAGTCTCTAAGAGCAAAAATTAGCGAATAATGGTTGAACTGTTCGCGCAAGAACTCTGGCAGTGTTCGAGAAGCGGCAGATAACCTTCTTGCAATGTCATCAGGAGCGGCTTCATGGCCTTCTTTGTCGATAAAGACTGTATCGTCCAATTCAAGCTCGGACAGCCCTGCTTTTCTGTAATGTTCTCCTGTACCCTCAGCCTGCCCTAGATAGATGCCGTATCCGAAGGCTTGTGCGCCCTCTCCTGAACCGAGATAGCGGAGGTTAAACCTGTTGCCCTCGAGGATGTTCTTAGTACCGTGATACATAAGCTGTTCGTAGCGTTCGAGCTGTGAAGGCTGAAGGAAGCTGCTACTTTGATGGTAAATCTCAGGGGCAGCCAGTGAGTATTCACCGTTGTTGCGAACAGCTGACTTGATGTGTTCAGGTGTCCGCGTAACGTACACATCAATAGCCTCGTCAGGGTCAACAACATCCCTGATGATAACGCCGTCGTGATTGCCGTCGCCAATCTGCCCGTTCCAGACAGCCCTGACAATGTCATCCGTAGTCTCGAGCCCGTTGGTTTCTACGGTGTAGATAGGATTGCCGTCCTCGTCCTCGTTTTCGAGGGGATTGTCCATTTCATCACGCAATAGGTACGCGTTGATGTAGTCCCAAGCACTGTCTTCACTGCCGATGTGGTAATCTGCGTCTCCGATGTATATAGGCCACCCTTCAGCGTCCTTAATCTGCACATCGGCCAGTTCGTCCCAATCAGCACCGTAAGCCTCGTGAATATAAGGATTGCGGATGTTCAGAAAGACGGGGTAAATCTCTTCATCATCCTGACTGTTCAGAGGAGCGTAGTAAGCCGCGCCTTCTCTAGAGGACGTGAACCAAGCCCCCGTGTCGTGAGTATGAAGATGACTGCTGTCCGGCGCGGTATCGAAGACGGAGAAGCCCCCGTTTCTAGTGCCGTGATACACCACGAGCGGCTCACCGTTCTCGTCAAGTACCTTAGAGGCATGTTCTGGGGCATTCTCCCAATCCCCGAACCACTGCTTGAAGTTTGGAGTTCTAACAGCGAGCCACTGATGCTCAGTGAGATTGCTCTTTTTGCCGTTGGGAGCTTTGAGCCACTGTGCTGTACCATGATACTTCCTGCGTAGCTCGTCCATCTGCCTCTGGGCTTCAGGCGTAAGGGTAAAGTCATCAGCTTTCATGGAGGACTGGTTGTATGTCTCAGAGTTGGCGGCCTCTAGAGCTTCCTTGAGCTGCTTGGTTCTGTTGTAGTAATCGATAGCTGCCTTGTCGCTAGTTGGGTCAATGCCAACCATCCTAATCTTGCTCTCGTCCCAAATCACATAGTTGTATGTGCTCTTGTCTGTGCCTCTGCTTTCTAAGTCAAAGTATCTGTGCCCGGGTATGCCGAACTTCAAGAAGAGCATAGATGTTCTCTGCTCAGCGTTAGTAATGCCGTCTTTAGGCTTGGGGTGCTTCTTGAGGTATTCGTCCATAGCGATGGATACAACCCTCATCAAGTCGTGGCCGGTTTTTAGGCGGCCGCCCTTGTACCAGAAGTTGAGGGATGCCAGCTTCTTTTTGGAGAAGCCTAAGCGGCTGAGGTACTTGAGCATCTCGCTAATGCTCCGCTGTACGCTGTCAGGCTGTTCGCTGAGGTCAGCATCAAGGTTAAGGAGCTCGTAATCTTCGGGGATGTCGAACTGATAGATATTGCCGCGCTTCTCGCCAAAGAACTCGATGCCGTCAATTTTGCGCAGAGCCTTGATGATTTCTCTGCCTCTACGTGCGTAATCTCCTTCTGGCTTTGCGTTTTTAACGATTGACTTAAGTTCCTCTATTTTGTCCTTCATGACGCGATTGAAGTCCCAGTTGTTGTGGTTATTGATGCGAGCAGATACGAGCTCCAAGATGGCATCAGCGAAGCTGGTCTGCGACACTCCAGCAGGGAGCTTGATTGTCCTAGTCCCCTTGCGTATAGCGTCCAGTTCGTCGTAAATGTCCTCAATGGAGAGCACTGTACCGTTGGAGAGGCTGACTGTAATTCTGTCGAAGCCCATATTCTTGAGGCCATATCTGCGGTAAGTCTCTGAGACATCTCTGTTCTGCGCGAAGTAAGCCCCGAAACCGTAAGCCATCCCGCCCTCTGATGAACCGATATATTTCAAGTCAAAGCGGTTGCCGTAAATGATGTTGCCTGTGGCGTGAAGGACGAGCTGGTTATACTGTTCGATGCGCTCTGGAGTAATCAGCTTGCTTGCGGTTGCCGGTGTAAAGCCGTCTAAGTCTCTCTCTGTGCGCACGGTGCTTCCTTCTGGAGTAGCGAGGTTGAGCCCCGTCCGTTCGTTCCAAGCTGCTGCTTTGCTGGTGTTCAGGTAGAGCAGTCTGCCCGCCTTAACCTGATTGATGAACCAGCTGTTTTGCGGTGCTTTTCTTCTCCGCACTCCAAGTACAGTCCGCTTTGCGTAGACAGTAGATATTTTGTTGACGGTGTAACCATTAAGCCGGTAGTTGAGGCGTACTGGGATGACAACATTTGCGCCCAGTTCATCGAGGATGTCTGTCATGATGATGATACTGCCTGGCTGTGTCTCAGAACTGAAGACAGCTACAGGGTCAGCAAGAGCACGAGGTATTTGTTTAAGGATTTTGTGGTTGATGCTCCTGTGGTCGTGAACAATCTTGACGATTTTCTCCGACTTCATGTAAATGGGCAGGTTAGGAGCACCGGCGAGCTGCAGTACTGGCGGGGTATCGACAACCTTCCAGTTCACCTCAGGGGGTGTTTTGCCTCTGAGGACAGAGTTAATCCTGATGTTCCACTCTTCTGCCTGCTGGTGGTAGTGTTCGGACATCTGATAGGCTGTGATTGTATCTGTAGATGGATTAATGAGCCATCCTTCAGCGTCTTCTGTCTCGTTTAGCGGAGTATTTCTGCGTTCCTCAGCGGTCATATGGCTTCTCTTCTGGGCATTGCGGGCTTCTATTTCGCCACCGAGATGCCAGTAAATGTCTGCAGGATTGCGAGCTCCAAAGAAATCTTTATCGAGCTGGGTATCAATCTGTTCAAGCTCTTCTGCGATAGCCGCATATTCATCAGCGTAGTCGTTGTTTTTGCGTGCGTCGTAGAACTTCTGTTCGGCTTCCTCGATAGAGATTTTGCCGTTGAGGATGTCATCTCGCAATAAGCTGCGCAGATTATTGAGCCCACTAACATCATCGAGCCTGTCTCTTCTGGCAATCAGTTCGTTGCGCCTGCTGAAAACAGGTGCGAAAGTTTCCTGATTTCCGCCCCCTGCAAAGCCCTCGATGTGCTGAATAGCGTGCTGGACTTCGTGGATGAGGATGCTTCTAGTGAAATCCCTATCGTTCCTGTACCGTGAAGATATTACGATGCCTTCAGTTTCGGAGTAATATCCTCCTATTCTGTCATTAATATTCTTGAAGGAGACGAACAACCAGCGCAGTTCAGGATATGCCTTTAACAGTTCGTGTTCATCCCCAAGCACTTCAAAGAGCTTGATTTTGGGCTTGCGTAAGTTTAATATCTGTCTGCTGACAGCTTCATATTCTCTGTATACCTTGTCTCTGTACCTGCGCATCTCCCTGAACTTAGCTTTTTGTTCGTCGGAGTATCTGCTGGTGAGCCTTGTAGGTATCATGCCCTCTAGTGTGGCGTATTCATCGAGGAGAGCTTTTTCTCTTTCTGATAAATCAGCTTTTCTTTTAGCCCAGAATGCCTCTAAGTCGTCAAATGCTTTAACAACATCAAAGTCAGCATCCAAGATTTCATACCGCCATTTGCCGTCAGGAGCTTTCTCCCAGCCGGTGGCGAGCCTGATAGTCTTAGCGTCCTTGCCCGCCTGCTCCATGTCTTTAGCTGTAGCGAGGTTATCCATGCGCATGGTGCTGCCGTCTAGTTCGTCCAGCCTGCGCGCGCCTTGTTCCCCGAGTATCTGGTGGTACTGTTCGCCCCTGCCGCTATACCTCTGCTCAATTTCTACCTTGACTGCTGCGGCCTGTTGCTTCACTTGCTTCAACACTAGGACTTGCTGTTCGTTCTCGTAGATATTAAGTATCGTCCCACTAGGCATACGCGTAAGTACCTTCTGTCCGTTGGGCTGCCAAAGGTATTCTATTCCTTCTGCCACTCTTGCGGCGAGGAGCTGTCCGTTGGGATACCAAGCGTATTTCTTCCCGTTAGGTAGTTCTACAGAGCCCAGTTGTCCGTCCTCGTGCCAGCTATATGTAGTTCCATCAGACAGACGTTCGTTTTGGAGGTTACCGTTCTGATACCACATGCGTGTTGTTCCGTCTGGTAAGAACTCGCCGGATAGTTTGCCATTCTGATGCCAAGTGTGTTCAGTCTCATCCGGCAAGACTTCTCGACTGAGGCTACCGTTGGGATACCACTCGCGTTCTGTTCCGTCCGGCAAACGTTCATACATGAGGCTGCCGTCTTTATAGTAATGGTGTTCTGTTCCGTCTGGCAGAGCTTCGGTTTTCAGCGTGCCATCTTCGTACCAATCGTGAACCGTTCCATCATACAGTTCTTCTCTTGCTTTCTGCTTCTTACCTATTTCTTCATCGTATGTGTAAGTAACAGTGCCGTCTTGTGTTTTAACGTTGTAGGGTATTCCATGATGAGGTACGTCTTCCCTGTCCCACCAAGTAATATTGTCATCATCTGAAGCGCAGAACGCCAGCAACTTGCCGTCCTTAAAGGCTATGCGTTTCTCGACGCTGTCATAGCTGTTCCAATACTCCCAAGCCGCCTCCATACTGCCATCCTGTCTGGCGGCAAGACACCAGGGGTTTGCGTCTTCGCCCCAATGAGTATCGATGATGCGCCTGACGGCCTGCTGTCCTGCTTCTGTATCATCGACAGTGTAGACAGTAATCCTGTCCTCATATGCAACGGGCGAGCTGAACTCCGGCACGGTATCTGGGTGAATGCGTCTGCTGGCCTTAGTCTCCTTGATGGTGTACTTGGCCAGTATCTCGTTGGGGTCGTCAAAGCTCATAGGGTCAAGGTGCTGCTGCTCGCAAATCTTGATAGCGTCAAGGATTTTGTAGTTATCTTCGGGGAGTATGATGTGTCCCTTCAGCAGCCATGTATGAGCAATCTTCTCAACCTTCGGATTGCCGCCCCGCCTGACGGTTTCGCCGAGCTTCTCTATTTCTGAGATAGCGTCTGCCCGCTGTTCTGGTGTCATATCCGGCCTGCGCAGTGCAAGTTCGCTGTCCATCTGTCCCTTGCGCTTCACCCCAATCTGGTTGTAGCTCTCAGCTGTGTTGCTCTCCCTGAACTCCTGCTCTGCCTCTGGGTTGCCCTCAACGCCGAGCATCTTGAGCCTGTCAGTGTCCCAAATCACGAAGTTGTGAGTAGGATTGTCGCTGATGCCGTCTCCGCTGTAGCTGTCGAGGTAGCGTGTACCTAGTACGCCGTGCTCGTTGAGTATCAGCGAAGCCTTCTGCTTCGGGTCAGAAATACCCTCCACAGGGTAAGCCTCTGCAAGTCGGGTTAGAGCTTCGTAGAACTCTCTGCCGGTCTTGGCCTTCTTGAGCTCGGAGACATCAAGCCCCATACGTTTCAGTTCTTGGAGTATCTCACGGCGAGCTGTTCTGACGGCTTCGGGCTGCTTGGTGATGTGTGTATCCCAATCAAGGAGCTCGTTATTCTCCGGCCCGTCGAACATGTAGACGTTGCCCTTGCGTGCCGGAGCGATAGACAGCCCCGTAACATTCTCCAGAGCGTCAATCTTCTTCTTTGCGTTGTCGACGTATCTCTTGCGTGCCTCAATGTC
This sequence comes from Synergistaceae bacterium, assembly GCA_017445405.1. Taxonomy (GTDB): domain Bacteria; phylum Synergistota; class Synergistia; order Synergistales; family Aminobacteriaceae; genus JAFUXM01. The sequence continues at coordinate 97,124 of JAFSUD010000065.1, read as the reverse complement.
TGTCTCTGAACCTCCGCGCTTCTTTAGGAGGGTAAGTTCATGCTTCTGCTCCCTGAGCTCCTGCTTGTATGCCTTGAGTATGTCCTTTTTTGTCCTCTCGAGGTCAGGGTTCTTCTCAGCCATAGCCTGAGTGTAGAGGTCATCGAGCACGAGGCGTAGCTGTCCTTCCGCATCGCCTCTCCAGCGTCCAATGCCCATAGAGCTGTAACTATGGCCGTCGTTTGTGGTAATGGTAATGCTAGGCGTACCGTAAGACGGGTCTCCGAAGTGCCTGTACTGTTGAGCAACAGCAGGGAGTTCCGCCATATACGCACCATAGGCTATGGAGGCTGAGCCTTCCGACGAACCGGCGTACCTGAGGTCAAAGCGTCTGCCTCTGATTGTGTTATCCGTACCGTGATACATCGTCTGTTCGTACTGCTCAACCTGCGCAGGAGAGACGAGGTGATGTTCTGCATAGGCTTCACCGAGCTTGGTATCTCTGCTCTTCTGCGGTAGCACCTCATCCATGAACGAGGCCAGAGCGTCAATCCTCTCTGCAACCTGTTCTGCATCCTCAGCATCCGCCAAGTTCTCGCCGAGCGCGCGCAGAGTGTCTTTGTCCTGTGCACTGAGAGCCTGATACGAGCCGTCCATAGCCGCGCTGTACAGCCTCTTGCTGATGTCTCCCGCCTGCCAGATATAGTCGTGCAGTTCGCCCCACTTGTCGTTGTTGCTCATGAACTCGTACAGTGAGTGCCCTACGTTGTCCTTAACGGCCTGAATGCCTTTGTGCTGGAGCTGAAGCTCTACAACCGTACCGTCTGGCAAGGCAAGATGAGCCTCGAAATCTCTGTAGCCTGAAGAACGTTTAGGCCTGCTCCATCTGTTCGCCTGATGGACAACGTCCCTGCGCCTGCGCAGTGCCTCTATAGCGTTGAGCAGCTCATCTTCCGTGTCGAAAATGAGGGTAGCTGCCCATACATCACCGACTTTGGAGACATCTCCGCCGAATACTCTGTATGCCTTGTTGACGATGCGCTCGGGTGTCTTCATCTGCTTGCGGGTAATCAGTTCGCCGCCCAACTCAGAGTGAAGCTCGTCCATGAGCTGCCTGAATGCCGGTTCTGCCCGCCTGTTGCGCTTAATGAGCTCGTCTAGTGCTCTGCTGTCGTAGTGCTGATGATAGCTCTCTGAGCCGTCTAAATCGGCAATCTGTTCTGCGAGCGAGTGAGCCTGATGCAGTGCCTCATTGTTGCTGATGCTCTGATGGTAAATCTCAGGGTCAGTCGTTGCAAAGTTGCCGTTATTGTCAGTCGCAGACTTAATGTCAACGTGTCGCAATGGCACAATGACATCAGACAGTAGTTCGTGCTTATCTTGCGTTACTGTGTGTGCATTGACATCGATAACATCATCGACGTTTCTGAAGATAATCCCATCGTACTCTTCTCCATTTGGGGCAACGCCGCGAACGCCGTGTGCTACTTCTTGAACAATCTCATCGGTTGTTCTGTGATAGGATGCTACTCTGTACTTTCTGTGAATTTCGCTATACTTGTCGAGCAGTGCTCTCTCTTCTGGAGACAGACGCTTTTGTACTTCCTCATCCTCTATTTCTTCCCTTGCAGCGTCTTCATCAAACTCATCCTCATCCTCAGCGTCTTTCCTTAATTCCTCAACCCTTCTGCTTATTTCTTCTTCGTCCAGCGATGCGAGTAGTTCCTTTTCATGTTCATATATTCTGTCGATGGCTTCCTGTAACTCTGCACCAATGTAATGTTCGGCAAAAAATTTGCGTGCCTCCTCAACGTCTTTAAAGCCGCTCTCAAGAATATTGTTCTTTGCGTCCGCTATGACTATGTGTGTTTCAAGCGTGTCCCATTTCCGTCCGTCTCCCTCAAAGATGTAAGGGTTTCTGATGTTCAAGAATACGCGATAGATGTAGTCTTCATCATTAGCTGAGGCATCCCAAGCAAGATGGTCTTGCCTAGTGTGCGTGTAAGTTCTTGCGGATTTTATGTTGCTGGTAAAGAATGCGCCTGGTAAGCGTTCCCACGAATAAGCATTCTTCAATATACCTGGCAATTTGCCACTGCTCCTCGAAGTAAAGCGGTTTACTCCGCGATAAACAACGAGAGGTTCACCGTTCTCGTCGACAATTCTGGAGACACTGTCTGCTTTTTCAGCATATTTTGATATAATTAGTCTCGACCTTGATGGTGTGCCGTTATTTAGAACGGTTTTGAACACACCGTCGAGGTTCTTTTTCAGCTCTACTTCATGCAGGTAAAACCCTTGTCTGTTCGTACTTCTCTTAACAATGACTTCGCAAACATAATCTTCGCCACCGATTTTTACGTTTGCAATCAAAGTAGCCGTGTCGTACTTTCTTCCCTTCCAGTTGCTTTGCCTGTCATAAATCAAGCCTTTCCTTATAACATCGGGAACAACTGCAAATGCTGCAGCCTTTTCTTGCCCCAGCCCGTGAGCAGACGAATCCTTTATGCCGCGCTTATCGAGGACAACATCACCAAGTTCTTCGTTGGTTACTACAGTATTGCCTGTTTCTCTGTAATAATTGATAACACGGTCAACTAACGGCGTGTCGTCTTTCTGAAACTCTAGGCCTGTAATGCTCGCAACAGGTTCACTATTCTCAAGAAAGTATCTTACGGTTTGAACGATTTGCGCTGCTTCCCAATCCCCGAACCATGCTTTAAAAGCAGGCGTACGTACTGCCAACCACTGTTGCTCGGTCAGCTTAGTCGGCTTTCCGTTCGGAGCGCGCATCCACTGAGATGTGCCCTCGTACTGACGGCGTACCTCGTCCATCTGAGCCTGCGCTTCTGGAGTGAGGGTGAAGTCTCCTTCGTTTCTGGCTGTCTGGTTGTAGCTCTCAGTGCTGCCACTGTTGACGGATGACGGGTTTGAATGTAAACTCTCAACATTGCTTTTCAGCAGTGCGTTGGGGGCATTCTCTCCCGTAGTATTAGAGGATGTCTGCAAAACCTCACCGGCAACGGGGCTGGTGTCAGAGGGTTCGCTCCTTGAGAAGAGCAATTTTGTTTTCTTAAGCCCTCTATCTCTCACAATCCATCCAGTCTTAACGAGGTAAGTCCCGCTTTCATCAGGTATAAGTTCGATAGCCGCTACTCCATTGTGTTTGACTAGAGCTTTGGCTAACAGCAGAGAATCATTGCTTCCCTGATAAATTCTGTCGTACCCGCTGAGGACATCCACAAAGAATGCTTCGACACTGGGATAACCTGCGTTAAGTATTTCATTGTTGTGCTTATTCAGCTTGGTATGCAAAAGCCCCTGAACGTCGAGCTGTATGCTGCCTTCGGGTATGCCCGCCGCCTCAGCTGTCCGCTTGTCGATAACACCAAAGATTTTTGTCCCATTCGGTGCAAGCAACCTCTCAGACAGTCCGGCTTCCTCTATGGAGTGCCCAGCCTCAGTTTTAAGTTCAATCTGATTGAAGCTCTCACCCGTGCGCAGTGTCAGTCGCGGGGTTCTGTGAACAATCTGCCTTCCGCGTTCTACGTCCTCCGACGCGTCGGGTGATGTTCTAGCCCTGCGCTCGCTCCTCCAGTATGCCCGTTTCTCCGCGTTTCGTGCCTCAACCTCGCCTGCTGTCCTGAAGTACTTATCATACAGGGCGTTGGCTCTGTCGCGCATCTTCATACGGGCTTCGTATGCCTCCATGTATACATTAAGCTGTTCTGGAGATAACGTGCGGATTAGCTCCTGAAATTCTTTGCTCTCTCCCTTAATTCTTGCGTCTATAGTTGCAGCTACTTTGTCGCTGGACGCTTTATCCAGAGAGTTGATGGCGTGTTCATATTCAGTCTCAGCCGCCCTATAAGCTGCGTCCCTGTCGACATCAAATCCTGCTCCGGCGTTAAACCCCTCGTACGTCTGTATTGCGTGCTGTATCTCGTGTACGAGTGTCTTCCTCAGCTCTTGCGCATCCGTAACGCTGTAGTCAATATAGATTACGTCATCAGCAGACGAATACATCCCTGACGCTCCGTCGAGGTCGCTGAAAACCACAGCGACATTGCGCAAACGCGGGTAAGCGTCGAACAGCACAGGAGCGTCAAAGAACTGAGGCAGGGATATGTCTACGGCATTAAGGCTGTCTAAGAACGCCTGCTCTTCTGCAGTGAAGATATAGTTCGGGTTTCTGTCCAGCTTGCTGTAGAGTGCATCAGCCTTTCGTGTGAGATAGCTAGTCCTTCGGATATTCTTCGCCCTAATTTTGCCGTAGGGGAGCTCGAACCGCCATTCGCCGTCCGCACCTCTAGCCCAGCCCGTAGCTGCCCAAATCTGTCTTGGAGAACGTCCCGAACTCTCCATTCGCTCAGCGAGCATCAATTTTCGAGTGCGCCACTGCGAGTTTTCGAGATTGTCAAGCCTGAAGGCTGCACGTTCGCCAATGAGCTGCTGGTAGCTCTCAGTACCGCTGCCGTTGACGAAGGCTGTACCGTCCTGTACACTATCACCAGTGCTAAGGGCATTAGGGAGCCCAGCTTCGGGTTGGGTGTCGTTTAGGGCGTTTACCCCTTCGGACTTAGCATTTTCTCTTACAATAGGCTGTCCTTCAAGCGATAAATCATAAACATACCCCGCCCTAGCTTTTCGCATAGTGTGAAATGCGAGTTTCTTCCGGCCTCTCCTGACTTCTTCAACAATGAGTACGTGCCCGTTAATTCTCTTCTGGTAAACAATGGTGTCATTGAGGTTGCCTGTGGTTTTGTCAGTGCCAAGCCTTATTTCATCGGCGTTCTGAATGATATACGGTATGCGTTCGAAGTCCTCGTCAGTGATAGGCAGCTGGTCGCCTCTCTGTTCGTTCCCTTCTCCATGACGGTTAAGCGTGTGGGTTACAGCACTGCCTATGATTGTATGAACATACCTGTCGCTGATGTCCAGCCCCGTAGCCTCTGAGATGCGTCTTGCCTCTTCTGGTGATACACGGGCATAATCCGCCCACACATTGCCGGAGTTTCTCCTGCCCTGCTCAGTCTGCATGATGTCAAGCACATCACGTATGGAGTTCTGCCTCCCGAGTGCTGACTGCTGGTAGACTTCCCCGCCGTACTCCTTTCTGAACGCGTCTATAGCACTTGGAGCACTGTCCGCAGAGATACCCAGCATCTTGATGAGGTCGGTGTTCCAGATTACAAAATTGTGGGTGTTGTAATTGCCTGTCTCGTCGTACCTGCTGAATTTATCGAGAAAACGCAGGCCCGGGATGCCGTATCTGTTGAGGAAGAGAGAGGCAGCCATATCTGCCCTGTCAATACGTCCGAGTGTTCCGCCCTGACGTTTGAATTTATCCATGAGTTCCGGCATAACTTGGTCAACCAGCGCGCCGTAAAAGGCAAATCCAGTCTCAGCTATTTGTAGTCTCTTCAACGCTCCATCAGACAGGTTGCGGCCTTTAACCCACTCTATGAATTTGCGCAGTGCTTTCTGAACCTTCGGAGGCTGTTCGGAGAGCTCTGCATCGAGGTCAAGAAGTACATCATTGTCTGGCAGGTCAACTTTGTAGAGATTGCCGCCGTGCCATAGGCTGCCATCCTTCATCTTGATTGTCAGTTCATCTTTGCTGTTAGTCCTGTAGGTCTCTGCAGTGCTTCTTTCTTCTGCGAAGTACAGCCCCCATCCAAAAACCTGAGAACCTTCACCAGTCCCGATATACTTAAGATTGAACCCGTTGTGCACAATATGCGGAGTACCTTGATAGGCAATCTGGTCGTAGCGTTCAATTTCCTCCGGCGTAATCAGCGTGTCATTGGTGCGGCCGATGCGTGTTGGTGTCTTCTGAGTGTCTCTGGTCTCCCTGAAGTACTCCACCGTCTCCCTGTCCCCCTCAACGTCAAGCAGGTGAAGCATATTCTCGTCCCACACGACGTAGTTATGGGTGTTGCCTCCCGCCTGTCTGCTCTGCGCGTCAAGGTACATCAAGCCAGGTATACCCTGCTTCATCAGCCACATTGAGGCTTTCTTCTCTGAACCGAACCTCTTGGCCAAGAAGCGGTACAGCTCACCGCCAGTCATGTTTACCCTGTCGAAGTTCTTTATCACCGAGCGCAGGATGTTCCGTACACCTCTCGGGCTCTCATGTATCGGCTTGTCCCAATCTAGCAGCTGGTAATCCTCCGGCCCTTCCGCTGTGTATATGTTGCCCTTCTTAGGCGCGATGTAGTCCGCATATACTGGTGCGTTATCCCGTGCGTAAGCCAGCTGCTCCTGAGCCTGTCTTAGGTTATGTTCAACTGAGTTGCGTCGTATCCGCATTCTGGGGCTGTCCGGCTTGTCCTTGAGGCCGTCAAGAATACTCCTGTAGTTCTCTATCTCCCTCGTAAGTCCGTTGATATAGCCCTCTATTACTGCCCGCATCTTCGTGGCTGTGTCCTGCCTGTCGCCCGACTGCTCCAGCATCTTGAAGATGTGGCTGTAGAACCTGCCTTCCGGTGTGTCCTGCCCGAATGTACGCTCTCCGTCAGTCCAGTTCATCGAAGTGTTGTCGTTGCGTACTCTGCGCCCGTCCCTGAGTGTGAACTCGTAGACATGCTCGGCCAAGTCTGCCTCACTCAGGCTGTTGGTTCTGTACGGTGTTGCTGAACTCTTCAGCTGTGAAGTGTATATGCCGTATCCTCTCGAGTGCCAGCCGCCGCCAGTAAATGCGTAGTCAGTGCTCAGCCGGTTATCCTTCACCGTGTGCCCTGTGGCGTGGTAGTGCCTCTGGTCGTACCTCTCAATGTCTGACTTGGAGATGAAGCCTTCAGGAGTATCGGAGAGGCTGTCCTGCTGTATGTCGGGCTCTCTGCTCTGTGATTTCAGCCTTGCAAGGTCATGCTCATCTGGTATACTATTAGGCAGTCCATTAAGGATGTCAAATACTAATGGCGAAATGCCTGGAGACATTGCTCCTTGACGGGCTTTTTCTTTGTTTATGTACAGTAGCAAGTTCATCGGAGTACCATCTTTGAACGTTCTAGTTATCCAGTTGTATATATCCTCTTCAGGCGTGAGCTGTTGTTTCGAGCTCGTATCCTTTCTGTATACAGTAGTCAGTTCATTGATAGCGTATCCTCTGGATAAGTTAGCCTTGCCTAGAGTTATGGCCGCCATTACGCTACGCTCTATACCTCTTGCATCTTTCTCCCTGAGCTCGGTTAGAATAACTCTACTGTCTCTGTCTTTTGATATGTCGTGCTGAGACTTGAATATCATAACAGGGTCAGCTAATGCTTTTGGTATCTGCTTCAGAGTTTCAGGGCTGAGATGATGTTTCTTGCGCAGAATTTTATCTATGTTGCCAATGTGTATCTCGATAGGCAACCTCTCCATACCGACGAGGGTAAAGACATCCGGCGTATCCATAACATGCAGAAGGTTACCATCCGCACGTCTGCTCAGTTCTCCATTCATGAAGCGGTCAATAGTATCACTCCACGATTGGGTTTCACTCTCCGCCCCCTGTCTGTGTATCTCCCTCTCGTTTGTCAGATATGGAGACTTCTTAGCGGCCTCTGTGTCGGGCACATACTGCACATCCTGCAGCATCCTGTCCATCACTTTGCGGATTTCGTCGGACATGTGATAACTATGCATCTTGCCGTCCGAACCCATGTACTGAATGTTCGTTATGTGCTCGTAGATGTCTAACAGCCACCGCTTGAACGCTTCGAATGCCCGCCTGAGCTTGCTTGTAGGAGCTTCGTTAGTCATAAGGTACTTCTCGAATGCCGTCGCGAACTTCTCGTGCGCATCCTTCCACCTAGCCTTCTCCTCCTGCGACAGCTCGCCGGTTCTTCTGGTCAGGTCAATATCGCTCACGCCCAGCCATTCAGTCAGGGTTGCCCAGTCGTTGAGTACGCTGTCAGGCACACCCTCAATCTGCACAAGCCTGCGCATATCGTGTAAGAAGATGTGTCCCGCCTCATGGAGCATTGTTGAGAGGTTAGCTTCTTCGTACAGATAAACGATGGTCTTCGGTGCGTGAAGAAGGTTGCCGTTCTTGTCGAACTCTGCGGGCTGAAAGTCTGTTGTGCCTCTATTATTGGTTGTTTTGTTGCTGAACTGGAAATCCAAGCTCCAGATGTCGGCAAGTTCGTTAATTGTCATGCCACCAAGATGAGCTGATGCCTGAAGCCGTGCCGCATATACATAGCTGGTGAGCTTAGCGATGTACCTTATGGCTTGTTTATTCTGCTTGCTGCCACCTACTAAGTCGCTAAAGGCCTTTTCTATCTTCTCCTGTATCTGCTTGCGCGCGTGATTAAACGCCTTGCGCTCGGAGATAGTATCTCTTGTACGCTGGAAGAACCCTCTGCTGTCGCCCTCCTGTCCCAACACAAAGTCATGCAGTCTATCGCTGAAACTCTTTTTCTCAGTGGGTTTGGCAGTATGGCGGTGCGGAGTGTCAGAACGTCCCGTGCGCAGCATTGCCCCGAGCTTGTCGCGAAGTTCGCTTTCCACTGCCTCAGCCAATGATGCATCCGTGTCTGGTGCGGCGGAGAACTTGTCTCCAGAGACAGAGTAACGTGCTACGGACTTGCCATCGCTGTCCCTGACTTCCAGATACTTCCCGAACAGTCGCTTATGCTTGGCCTGCTTGTCGCTGAACTCTCCCTCATGCACCGTGAAAGTCTGCTTCTTGCCCTCATGCTCCACCGTCAGCGTACGGACTTTATCGGTTGCTCTAGTCTGCGTAATGTCAGTGCGTTCGGTGTCGTCCTCTGCGCTCTGGTTGTAGCTCTCACGTCCCGTGTTGTTTATAGCTTCGCCAAGAATACCGCCCTTGTCTCTTGCACTGTCGTCAAACATGAGCGTTTGTCCCGCTCCAGCTTCCCGTGAGGCCAGCTCGGCATAACGCTGCAGGCCTTCAGCTATCGTCTTAGCACTGCGCTTGTTTTTATCGAAGAAGCGAAGGAGTGTTTCTGCCTCAGGTGAAATGCCATCACCAAATAGGTTGGGCTGAGAAAGGTACGCTTCCACGCTCTTGCCCTGTTCTCTAGCATTGACTAGAGAGGACACAGCTTCAGCAATATCTTTCTGGAGAGAGAGTTCCTGCTTCCTGCCGCTGTTCTCAAACATAGCAATCTTGGGCGCGGCCTGAATTAGAGCATTGCTGATGTTCTTTATGTCATCATCGAATAGCTCGCCTAACCTGTTCAGTATGGAGTTATTGCCATAAGCCAGAGCCGCTATTGCATTCTGTGCACGTTCAAGCCCTGCTCTGGAGATAATGCCGTCATGCTGGATGAGTGAACCTCTCTCATTTGGAGGGATTGAGCCGATGAATGCGCTCAAGAACTGACGGTTAGCATGAAGATTTCTGCTGGGGTCATAAAGCCTCAGCATCTCTGTGGTAATTCTGCGGGCATCCTCTTGGGCATTCTCGGTTGCGGAGAATGCAGCGGTACTGCTCTCGTTGGCTTCACGTGCAAAGCGTACCCTGTCAACGTCAGAAGTCCTCTCGCGTACCAGCACAGGGTTAGCTATCCCTGCAAAGTCTCTGGCAGTAAGTCCGAACCTGCCTGCACTTTCATTGAGCCAGTTTCTATACCCTTCAGCTTTGCCGGTCCTGTATGCCTGCCGGAGTGCCATAACGCGCCCGTTGCCGCTCTCTACAACCATATCAGAACCTATCACAGGCGCACCGTTAGACGCTAACCTGCTCTCTGCCAGAAGCTCAGGGTCGATGTCATTCGCAATTCTTTCAATCTGCTGGAAGCTGGCTTCACGGTCTCTCTGTCTGGGCTGGAGCTCCTGCGGATAATTAGAGTTAGGAGCACCGCGCTCATTTGTCGAAGTGATAAGGTCATCAGCGTCAACAACTCTGTAGCGTATGTCCGCCTCTGTGCCCCTCATTGTACGAATACGAGCAGTGTTAGTATTTCGTTCTGGAGTGCTCGGAGGGATTAGGCGCGTGTCGTCCAACGGCAATGAAGCATCAAAGAAGGAGCTGAGGCTGTTTCTCAGTCCCATCTTTCTCTTGTTGGCTTGGTTATACCTCTCACCGTCTAAGTCATCCTGCTGTTCTGCGGCGGCGGTGTTGCTCTCGTCGGGGTCGAACGGCGGGATGAACTGTTCATCCTGTGCTCCGTCCTGTCCTGCGGATGGTGTGGCATCATCATCACTGGGGTAAAGGTTGAGCGTCTCCCTGTCAAGCTCGTCCTGAACGTCTGCTATGCTCTGGTTAATGCCGTTTATCTCTGCGGTGAGGCCTTCGATAATGCTGGACAGGTCAACATCGTTGGGATGTTCGGCCTGCGCTATCTGTGTGTTGGTCAGCTCTTCCTGCAGAGTGTCGCGACGCTTCGTGAGCTGCTCCATTCGGGTGCGGTTGTCTACGTTCTGACGTTTCTGCTGTCTGCCGCCACCGCTAATTTCCAGCGGTGCAGTTATCAGACTGGTTAAAAGAGTTGAAGCCGCTGTCTCAGGAGCTACTTGTGCGAAGTAACCAGGATTAATGCTGCCGTCCTTCTCCCTGTATGGCAGAATGCGCCTTCCCTCGTCTAGGAGATTGACGAACAGATTGCCCCATGACATGTCGCCGCTATCAAAGGTGTTCTTCACAGCCTGTTCAATTGCTTGTTGTCTAGGCTCTTCTAGAAGCTCGTTTGCTTCTTCCTTAATTGCGCCCTTGAGCCATTCTCTGCCCAGCCACTTTATGCCCTCTGTTGTGCCGGGCATGATATGTGTATCAAGATAAGTCTTGAGCTTTGCCTCGAGCCAGCTCTGCCCTAAGCTAACTCCGGCATTGGGTAAAAAGCTGTACCATCCTGTACGGATTGCATCATCGTAGCGGCTTTTGTCCGAAGCGTAGGCATCACTAGCCGCATTTCCGCCCTCAGTTAATGATTCAGAAAAATTCTCTCCGAGAAAACGGATGAAATTAAGTGCTTGGGGCGAGACTACTCCGAGAAGGCTTGCTATTTTCCCCGCACCGTACCCTAACAGCATATGCCCTAGACTTGTTCCTGAACCATGCAGCACATTGTCGGCAAATGTAGGTCCAGAAGTACCATTAAGCACTTCACGTGTACCTGTAGACGCTTTACTGTACGCTGCATCCCAGTCGAAAAGCTGTTTAGCTGCACTTTTTAACGTGCTCTCTCCGCCGAATAACGTCTCCGAAGCTCTGCCCAGCGGGTCAAGTATGTATTGTGCTGGTACGTTCAGTGCACCTCTTATAAATGTATCAGTTACTCCAAGCCCGAAGTTTCCCATATACCTTTGCAGGCTTGGCGGTACTCCTCCGTCTCTCGATATTCTATCCTTCCATGATAATATCTTTTCCTGAGTGTCTACATACCCTATATCTCCATAAATATTGAACCCGATAGGCCTGCTTCTGTCTACATTGGCTGGTAACCCGTCGCTGAGTATTTCTGCATCCTGCGGCTGTGCTTCATGCGCAATGGAGTACGCCCGCGCCTGTGCGTCCGCTAGGCCTGGTATGTTGGTCATTGACTGCGGCATAAGCACATACTGCCCGCTTTGCAACGCCCTCTGTTGTTCAGCCCTGCGCCGCCTCTCCTCTTCTGCCCTCTGTTCCTGAAGCTCTGCTAAGCCTGGTATGTTAGTATTCATCTGTTATCTCCCTGTCCAAACTTCATAAACCTTGTTAGGTAATTTTCTTAATTCGTTGCTCATGTTCTCTGCAAAACCTCCCTGCTCCTGTGAAGCGTCCTGAATTACTCTTTGCACCGGCTCTTGTACTGCCAGCTGTTCAAGCATCTCCTTGCCGAAGTCCGCTATAATCTTTTGTAGCGGTGTCCAGTCCCTCGCGCCGTCATACATCTTCAGCAGGTCGCTCCCCTCCGGCAATGCCTCAAGCCCCGCGTTCAGTGCTAGGTTAGCCAGAAAGTTCTTCAGGGACGTGCTGGCATCCTTACCTTGAGAGTGCATCTGCGTCGCGAAGTCCCCTGTCTCTGATGCCGCCTCTGCCAGTGCCTTAATCCCCATACCGCTCCGGCCAAGTAAAAAGGGTATCAGCATTGCGCCGACACCCTCCATTGCTTTCGTGTATACTCCCTGCCTGTCTCCCAGCAGGTCATCTCTCGCTTGCTCTACGCTATCCTGCACCTGCCCGTTTAGTCCCAGAAGATACCTTCCTGCCGTCGTCAGTGCGTTCGGTTCTGGAGGCTCATAGAACGTTACTCCTTCGGGCAGTCTAAAGAATTGCGCACTCTGACGGTACAGCTCCCGTTGCTGTCTCAGCTGCTCCTCTGTGGGCTCAAAGTAGCTTCCAAGCCCTCTAAGTGCTTCGCCGGTTGCTCCAAGAACAAGGTTTCCTGCAGTCTTGCCAGCTCCGAGCCATAAAGGGATTACTGTATCGCCTAATAGCCTGCTTGTATCGATTGTCCTAGTCATTGCGCCAGAAAACCGGCCTCCAGCGGCCTCCTCTGCGCTCAAACATCGGCCAGCGTGTGCTCTCGTTGCCGCTACCGTACTGCTCTATGAGCTCCTCTGACGGGTTGAATGTGTCCCAGAAGGGCTTTTCTGCGTACCGCCTCTGGATACGGCTCATCTCATGATTGCTGATTTCTCCCTTATCGTATTGCTCGAGATAGTCGAGGTACTCATCCTCATCGCTGCTTGAGGTCGTATAGCCGTTCTCCCACTGTGGGCTATGATTATTGGAGTTTACCCCTATCTCACGCTCTGGACGCTCGTAGTCTTCTAGAGGACGGCTCATGTAGTCAGCGTATTTATTCGCTCTGCTACCCATGTACCTGCCGTACTCTTCTTCCGTAAGTCCATCATCATAGGTGTCGAAATTGTCATAGCCCCAGTTGGGGTCGTTGTCCCTCTCTTGGCCGAAATCCCTGTAAGGGTTGTAGTCTTCTTCATCGTCGTATACCCCCATGAAGTTATCCTGCCTTGCACCGCGAACCCTAACGTCTCCGCTCTCAGGGTTCACTGCAATACTTCTCCCGCTTCTGCCGTCTCCGTATTTGCTTGCCATTGTTTACTACCTCCATAATAGTGCTGGTGCACCAAATCTATCGTGAAATGCTGAGCTCCAGCCCGAGCTCTCGCCCCTCGTTATCCCGTTCAACGCATCAAGCATCGCCTGTGTGTCTTGCGCCCTCGTCCCGTTAATCTCATCCGTGAAGTACGGAGCAGGGTAGAGTGTCGGACTGTTCTGCGGTGTCGGCGGCAGTGGGGCTATGTTTGCATCGTAAACATCCTCCGTACTGCCTCTGCTGCCCGAGTTAAGGCGCGACAGCCCTTGTTCTTCTGCGGGACGTGCCATGCGCATACCTCTGCTCTCAAGCCATCTGTCAAGGTCAGCCTGTGAGTTCAGCCCTACATCGCGGTACTCTCCGGCGTTCACCGCGTTTACCCATCCTCTGTAGGTTTCGTCGGTAAAGGGCTGGCCGCTGCTCGTTACCGCTGGCTGTCCGTTACTGTTCAGCCACGATATATTTCCGCCATCTGGAGCTGTCTGCGGCTGTACTGTCGGAGCGGTGCGCTGTCCCTTGAGACGGTTGTAGATGTTCATTACTTTCTGCGCGTAGTTTCTTGAAGCCTGCGGTATCCTTCCCTTAGCGACATTTCCAGGCCCGCAGTTGTATGCCATGAGGGCTTTGCTAACATCTCCACCGTATCGCCTGATGAGCTGTGCGATGTACCTTGAGCCGCCCTCGACGTTCTGTGCAGGGTCATAAGCGTTACGTACACCCAAGCTGTGCGCGGTTGCGGGCATGAGCTGCATTAACCCCATAGCCCCAGCCTTAGAGCGTGCGTTAGGCTTCCACGTGCTCTCTACCTCAATGATTGCCTGTATGAGCTCGTTGTCTATGCCGTGCTTCTGAGCTGCCCCGTCAATGATGCTCTTCTGCTCGGCGTAGCTCGTCCTGCCTCCTGTCTGACGTGCAGGCGCGGTATGCCGTGCTACAGGTCTGCGCAATGAGGGACGGAGGCTTGCTGCTAGCTCCATGTCGTCTGTCATCTCTGGCATTGGCTGACTGGCGTAGTAATCTATCTGGTCTGAAACGCTGCTGTCTGATGATGGAGGTAGCGTCGCTTTGCCTTGCGCTGGTACAGCTTCCGTAGCACTGTCGATTTCGTCAGCATAAGCAGGCTGTGCTCCAAAGAAATTACCCAACGCATTCACTGCCTGTGCAACAGTAGTAGTATCGCCTTGAGACGATAGTGGTATATCTACATAATCGCCATATGTTGCCTTTATATCATCCTCAGATACTCCTGAATTTCTAGCAACCTCTATCATTTGTAAGACATCTTCACGATTAAGTCCATTCGGCAGGGGAAGGAATGCGTGCTCACCATTTGCTTGCTGCTGTCCCTGCGGTGCATATTCTGGAGCTACAGGCGGGATATCACTAGGGTTGTTCGGGGTTGCAGGGTTGCTATCCGCTTTTTCCCCTGCGTATTGCCTGATTATCGCCCTAGCTTTTGTCGGGTCTACGTATTCTCCGTCTACCTTGACTTCCAGATGCATATGATAGCCGCCGTTCTTGCCTCTGGAGTTCCCGCTGTTGCCGGACAACCCTATCAATTCTCCCGCACCAACTGTGTCTCCCCTCTTAACGTTTACACCATCCTGCATGTGCGCTATTGTGAAGTCTACTCTGTGCCCGTTGACTTGGCCTGTGAGCTTCACGTGATGGCCGTATCCGTCCGGCTGATTACCGACATAACTTACTGTCAGCGGTACACCAATATCCGGCACGAGTATTTCTGTACCGTTCGGGGTCATGTAATCTACTCCGTAATGAGTGTACTTATCTCCGCCCTTTTTGACACGTATGGTCTTGTACGGAGTAGAGATACCCTTAACCCCGCCGTGCGCGTTGCCCGTCATGTGAGCACCGATGTCGTCATTCAGCGGGTCATCAGACTTCGGGGAGTTCCATAGTTTACCAGCTGCTCTCATCCTAGCAGGAGCAAGTTTGTCCCTGTACATAGTGTCTATTCTATTGTTTATGGTGTTCAGCTGAACGTTTATCTTGTCAAGCTCTGCCTGTATCGCTGCGCGCTGCTGGTCTGTCGTCGCAGTCCCGAGAGCAGTCATTAACGCCGTCTGTTGCTGAATAAGCCCTTGCCTCTTAGCCTCTAGCTGTGCCATTTGCGTTTTCTCTACAGAGCTGAAGTCTGCTTCTGCTACACGGCGCGCATCTTCTCTCTGCAGGTCTCGGGTCTCCCTGTTGTAACCAATCTGGGTGTTGAACTGGTCATTCTGCTGTCTAAGCTGCCTGTCCCGATAGTCCTCATTGGCTCTGTTCGCCCTTACAGTTTCAGCAAAAGTTCTGTCTCTATATGCATTATCTCCTACCTGCTGGGGATTAAGTGTCTTGGGCGTTGTACCTGTAGGAGTGAATGTGCCAGTCGTCGTGTCAACGTACCCGTCCTGTATCGAGCCACCTAAATCACGTCCTGCATACTGCGGCCTGTCTGCTACGTACTGTCCCTGCCCCATGTTCGCGAGGTTCTCAGAGATTATCTGCTGAATAGCCCCATACATCAACGCATCGCGTTTTGTCCTTGCATCCGTCGCGTTCATGTACTGGTCAGCAATGCTCTGACGCTGTGCTTCTTTTCTCGCCGCCTCATTAGCCTGAAGCATTGGAGCTAAGTACTCCTGTACAGCTTTCGGGTCAAGCATCGAAAATCTAGGCGTTACTAGTGTCTGCGCAATAACTTTCTGAATATCTGCCTGTGTAGGTATCCTCTGCTGTCCCTGAGTGCTCGGTGGCAGAAGCCCAGCGTCCATCTGCGCCAGAGGGCTACCCTGCTGGTGAAATACCTGTGTCCAGCCGTTAGAGTTGTATCCTTCAGGCTCAGGCAACCCCTGCAAGCCTCTACTCTGCTGAGTAGTTGTCCCACCTTGCAGCTCCGCCAGCTGTTTAAGCACCTCTCCTGCCATAGCATTCTGCTTCCTGTTTGCGTCGCGCTGTCTCTGCCCCTGTATTGCGTCCGTAACCAGCGGCATCAAGAAATTAGCCGCCATCTGCCAACGCCAGTCGGGAACATTCGTTTGCTGCGGTTGCTGTATTACGTGTAAACTCATCCGCTAATACCCCCTAAAAAGGTCAAATACTCCATTGAAAGGATTTGCCGCTCTCCAACCGCCTGTGCCAAAACAACCGCCTCTAGGGTCAAATTCCATTCCTAGCGGCGGTGTCATATTGCCAGTAGCACCAGTACTCCATACTGGCGTTGAATAGCCGCCCCATCTCTGCGCAAACTCGTCATCTGAGGGCTCAGAGTTTATCTCCCTTATCTTCTGCAAAACTTTCGTATCATCACCAGGCTGGCCGCTTCCTATGTTGCCAGCCGCAGGGTTCTCCCAGCCTGTTTTTATCCCTTTCAGCAACTCGCTTAATGCTCCGCCGGTCTGCTTTGCTGCCTGAGTACTACCTCCGCTACTGCTCCCTCCATTCATCAGGCTGTCAACTCCGCTCATTCCCATTCCAAGAGCACTTAGCCACGGTTGCCCGAATGCCATACCGCCAATGCTTGCCAGCGTTCCGAGAGTGCCAAGAATACCACCGCTCTTCTGCTGCTGTTGAGGTTTTACATACGTTAATGACATTTACGCGCCCTCCTTGCCGAATATATCATCCGAATACTTCTTCAGGTAAGCTCTGAACTCCTCACAGTCTGCTAACCCCTTGCCGAACGCTACAGAGAGTTCCTCAGCGTGATTAGCGTCGAATACTCTCTTGGAGATAATGCCATTGAACACGTCATAGTCCAGAAGCCCGAACTGTGCTAAATCTTTAGCTCTCTTCTTTGCGTCCCAGCGCAAGCCGTCGAAGTAGAACATGTTGCATATTGCCAGCTGTCCCTCGTTGCCCGTGATGAAACCTTCGGTGATGTAGTTCCAGCTTCCCTCAGCCTGCGGAGCATAGCACTCTTTCTCTCTGCCGTCCGTGTGGATTGCCGTAACCTTCACAGGCACAGCCTTTCCGTCAATCACCTTTGCGAACTCCTGCCCCACGAAGTCCTGATTATCTGCGTTAATTTCAACAAACTTCCCGAGCGTGATGTCAAAGAACAGATGCCCGAGAACAACACCTACGCTAGAACCGTCCTCGAACTCCACGCGTATAACGTCGAATCCGTCAGCGTTGGTACGTTTGACGAAAGCAGCCAGCGGAGCAGAAGAGATACGACCACTCTCAAAGTCCCAAACTCTCAGTCTGTCATTATCCTTAAGCTCGCGGACAGGGATTTCATGCCCATCCTCAAGAGTTACCAGCGTATCGCCAGTCAGGCATCCCGATTTCTGCTTAGGAGTGTCTTGTACGTAAATGCTCTCGTAAGGGTCATCGCTCTGATAGAAGTTCTGCCAGTCCTTCCAGAAGTTATATGGTATTGTCAGTCCAGCACCTATGCTGTTGTATGCCTGCGATGGCGCACTTCCTGCCGCACTTAGTGCCGATAGAGTACTCTGCAAGCCCTGTCCTAAACCACCAAGCGCGGACTGGTATGCCGTGAGGTAGTTGCGGTTGAAGGCATCTGCTGCCGCCTGTGAGAGCTGATTAGTTCCCGCTGTAGTTACCGAGCTGTTCAGTATTCCTCTGTTGGCGAGGTTATTCAGCATGTTGCCCATCGAGGACTGCAAGCCCTGATTTACGCTCGCATTCATTGCATTGATGAGGTTGCTGGGAAGTGTACCGTTCTGTGCAATGTTCAATATTTGCTGAACAATATCACTGCTCTGTCCAAGAAGTTTGCCCTGTTGAGCCAACGCTTGGTTTGTGAGGTTCTGTGCCTGTTGCCAGTTATCATTATTGAAATTACCCAGTCCCTGCTTTGCTATATCGCTGAGCTGTTTGCGCAAATCTGTCAATGCTTCTGGCTCTGGGTCGCGTTTAGGTACACTTATGAATGTCCCGTCTCCAACACGCTGAGTGAAAATGTCTCTCTGCTGTGGGCTTGTCTGTGGGTTCACAGGGGCTGGATTATTATTGATTATATTGTTGCTATTCCCTGTGTTATTACCTAGTAGGTCGGTTAAGCTGTTGTTGTTTGCTTGATTTCGTGTTTTTGTAATGCCTGGCCAAAAGTTTGCCATATTTTATCCTCCTTCACTCTTCGCCGCCATCCTCACTGCTCGCATCGCCGTCTTTGCTGTCATGCTTACTGTGTTTGCGTCTGGTTGGCTTCTTATCATCGCTTCGGTGCTCTTTCATCCCCAAGAACTTATCCTTCAGTATCTTCGGGAAGGGCACTCCCAGCAGGTCAGCATTCTCGATTATGCTGATGCCTTCATTCCCGATGTAAAACAAGCACACCGCAGTCCTCAGTGCCCGCGTCCCTCCAAGAAGGTACTTGTCTAGGATATGTGCAATCCCGACGAATGAGAACATCAAGCACTTCTTCGTGATGCCCTTGAAACCTATCGTGCTGGAGATGTTGTGCTTAACCCACGCAGCTACCGACAGTCCCGAGAAGTAGTCGATGATTGCGAAGGTGAGCAGCACCTTGAAGAAGCCGTCCAACCCACCGAAGAACCAGCCGAAGAGGCCGATTGATGCGCCTACAGCGAAATCTGCTGCTGTATCCTCCATTACGTACGTACCTCAAAATAATTCTTCCTCTGTTTCCCGCAGTCCACGTGGATGAAGTTCTTGTGTGCGTAGTAGATGCAGTACTTCAGCTCGGGGAGCTTGTTCTGCCGCCACAGCTTCTGGACAGTGTCGAACATCTTGGCCGCGCCAAGCTCGCAAGAGAGGTCAGCCGCCAGTCCCTTAGTGTGGAAACTGCCCTTCACTCCTCCGACTTTGGCGTTGTGCTTCTCACACCTGTAGCCAGAGTTTACGCGGACAGGAACGCCGAGCTCATCACGCAGTGCCTGTGCTATGTCGATAACTTTCTGGTCTATCTTATTCTCGCCGCAGTGCTTGCAGGCGAACTCGCTCACCTTGAAATTTTTTGTGTCGTTAGCCATATTTACCTCCATAAAATGAGAGAGAAGCCCGTCGAGAGCTTCTCTCATAAAATTATCTTGTTGTAGTATTTGGGATTAAGTTACGTCCTTGCCGTGTTCGTAGAGGTACTCCGGCGCAATGTCGATTTCGTCGCTCCATGCTACTGTGTCCGCAAACACATGTGCCCGAGCAAAGAACAGCCTATCCTGCAATGGTTCAAAAGGTTTGTCGTTGAAGATTTCATGGCAGTCGAAGTCTTTGATACTACCGTCTTCAAACCAGAGGCGCAGAATATAATCCTCTCGGATTTCTACAGCATTTACTACCCATTCAGGATTGGGCATCTTCAACGTTTGGGAGTAGCTCTACCGCAATATCTTGATACTGTAAAAGCTGCTTATCATTCGTATAGAACACATCAGCTCTGGCAACAAAAGCTGTTGCGAGCTGTAGAGCATCCATAGGCTTGAAGAACTGATAGTTAGCACGTATCTCCGCAGCTTTCAGAGCAATAACATCATCCACTGACACAACCTCGAACATCAGGGATTTCAAGAAATACCTAAAGTTATTGAGACGCTCTATCTTACCGTACTTCAGGCAACCCGTAGCATACTCCATGATTGTAATGGTGGATGTGCCGACTGTCCCCTCAGTAAGTGCCCGCTGAAATAAGTTCTGGGCCGCTGTGGAGTTGTTCTCTAACGCGTAGATAAAAATCGACGTATCAAAAAACGATTTCTTCACGGTCGTTATCCCTCAGACTTCTGACATAATCCTCCGGCGACATTCCATCCCTGATGTCTTCTCCGTCTTTCGACACGAACTCTCCCCAGTTGATTTCGCTAACTCTGTTAAGACGGTACGACAGTGTCCTACTGTACGGGTTATAGTCAACGAGCATTTCCTGCCCGTCCGCCAAATCCATAGTCTCAACAATAGACGAAGGGATTGTTAATGCAAAGCTGTTCCCGACTTTTCTTGCCTTGATTAGCATAGCCTCATCCCCCATACTTTTTATTAAGTATATACCGTATACACTTATTTATCAATCACTGAACCACTATCTTTATCGTCTTTGTGTCCGTGCCCCAGTTCGTGGCTACTGTTACATCGCAGTCGTAAGTTCCCGCCGTCGTGGGATGCCCCGTGAGCTGTCCCGAGCTTGAGAGCGTCAGGCCTTCGGGGAGGTTAGCACAGCTCCATGATGCACGTGTTACGGGCGCGCTCCTGACTACCTGCTTCGTTACCACGTTCGTCTCATAGGGGTATTCAGGTACTGCGGGAGCACCTGTGCCAGCGTTGCGCCGGAAAGCAAACTCATCCATGTATCCGACGTAACCGCCGAGCGTCATGACTTCTGGAGTAATGTCCTCTAAATTGCCGTAGATTGGCGCACGGAGAGCTTCTGCCCCGTCAAGGTAGACGTACACTTCCTCTCCCGTAATTCGCAGAAGGATGTGATGCCACTCTTCGGCTGTGATGGTAGCCTGTGAGGTTTTGTCGATGTCCCATGTACTGGAAGTTAGCATAAGGATTGTGCCTGAATGACTGAGGATAAGCTCACCGCCGAAATCTAGGATGTTGCCGTGTGGCGCGTCTTCTCCTCCCTCCGCTGTTACGCTGTCAAGTTTGATGAAGCATTCTGCTTCATAGTTCCCTAACGGCGAGAGGGTGAACATTCTCGTCTTGTTGGTGATAGTGATGTTGCTCTCTGTGTCAGGGAAGTACGCGCATCCCTTGCCGAACTTCGCGCCACTATCCAAGAATGAAGAGTTGCCGTTCCAGCTCAGGCTTTCAGGGTAGTCGAAATGCTGGAGTACTGAGAGGCCGTCTACGTCTGCGGGAGCTGATGCTATGCTGTCTAGCTCGTAAGCTATTCTGTTAGCTGTTGTGATATTTGCCATCTTGCTTTACCCCCTCTTTCTGCAGGCTATGTACGCGAAGCCTGTACCGCCGCCGCCTGCCGCTCCTATACGTGTTGTATTTATATCACTCTCTCCCGTCTGTCCGCCGGTGGATAGAGCCTCTTTATCGAGCTTCAAGGTATCGCACACAAGGAGGACGTTCGCACCGGCAATTCCACCTGCTAAAGAGTTGTTTAATTTTGCGCCATTACCGCCATTGCCGCTTGGAGCACCGCCTCCACCGCCTCCTACACCGCCATTACCTCCAGAAGCCTGTTGTGTGCTTCCGCCATTTCCGCCATAGCCTGCCGCACCGTTGCCGCTTCCTCCGTTCCCGCCCCATGATGCGCCGAGACGCGCCGTGCTGGGAGCTGTGAATGTCCCTCCACAGGTGATAAATGTATTGCCGCCACTAGTCAGCAGAAAATGGTCTACCAGCTGTCCGTGTGTCATCTGGATTGTGTCTGAACGTTCCTTACCAGCCCCGTGTGTAAGGATTGCGCCGTTGATTGTACAGTCTCCCTTACACCTGAAAGCTACGATGCCGCCGCCCTTGCTTGAATCATATGTCAGAGGCATCACGTAGCATCCCGCGTTCACCATCAGGCTCTTATAGTTCGGTACAGTGATTACCTGAAGCTGTGTGTTGAGGTTAAAGGGATAACCGTTCTCCGTAGAAATATCCTGCTCCAGTGTTACGGTAGTACCGGCGATGCTCTTTACCTTCGCGAAGCAGTACAGCCCGTTATACACATTCTGGAGCATTACTTCACTCCCTGCACTGGCTATATATGAACCGTTGCTCCACGATGATACTTTGAATTTGTGGTTGTCTGTTACAGTGTTTACCTTCCCGTAACTATTTATCTGTGTGTTTGCACTGATGGTTACGTCTCCCTGCGCTCCAGTGCCGTAGCCACCTATTTTGGAGATGTCCAGCTTCCCACTGTACGGTTCTGTCGGAATTGTAGGTGCGCCTGTCCTAGCGTAGTCTCTAAACGCAAATTCGTCTATGCAGAAACTTCCGCTTTCGGCGTAGCCTATCCTTGCCTGAGAGACTGACAGTGTTACATCTTCAGTCAATGTCTGTGATGCGTACTCTTCGCCGTCAAGGTAAAGCGCAGCCTTGCTACCCGAAATCCTCAGCAATACATGCCGCCAGCCGTCAGTCGCAACAGCAATTGTGCCCGTCATGCTGACATTCCATGCACTGCACGTTAATCCAATGTATGCGCTGTCGTCGATACTCAGCGTCAGGACTGCCGTATCACCGTCCATTAGCCTGAACAGGTATTGCGGTGTGCCTGTAGCTTTAAGGTACAAGAAAAACTCTATCTCGTGCTTTCCGCTGGAGTTCAAGTTCCACATCCCGCTGGTGTTTGTGCCTAGAACTGCCCCCGCCCCGAAGTATGCACACCTGTACCCGAATTTAGGAGCTTGCGTGCCCTCGTTAGGGATTGCCGAGCCGTACAGCTTAACGTTAGAATTTTCTCTGCTCCATGTCTCTAGTCCTACCTCGTCTCCCAGTCCGTCGCCTGGCTCATTAAAATACGGGTAGTCGAAGTGCAGAAGGCTCTTAATGTGCCCGAAGTTCCTGAAACTCATTCGCTCACCTCCACGTTCACGCCCGTGAGCTGGTAGGCTATCATATCCTCGTCTACTGCCACCACAATCTGCTGCGTGTTATCTATGTCAGGTTGCCAGTCTGTGGTCATGTCTACTGTCTGTGCCTGCACGTACTGCCCGTCCTTAATTATGTATACTCCATTAGTTGGCAGCTCTGTCCCGCCCCCTGCGTAGCTGAGGCTGTTCCACGCTGCTGTCCCGTCTCCGAACTTGAACCTGCCGGTGTCCGTCTCCAGTCCAAGCTCACCGGCTAGAAGGACAGGGTTCTTTGCCGCCAGAGCTTCCGCCGTCCCTCTCAATAACTGTATGTGTTCTATACTCATGCTGTCTCCCCTTAACTGACTGCTTCTACAACTGTGGTGGTTGAGCACGCAGCTTTTTTGGCGTGTACGTCGCAATGAATGTACAGTGTTCCGCTCGCGCCGCTAGAGTTTCTGGCTACGATAGTGATGTACGAATCACAGCCGCTTGTTGTCGTGCATTTGCTCTTCTTCTGCAGGTGCAAGGTATTCCCTGAGATATACGGCGTTACGTGCTTGCCCTGCGCACTGTCTATCGTGTAGGTTATTCCGTTCGCTCCGCCTTCTATGGGATAATAGTACTGAGATAAGTCTAGGCTGAAGAATGTAGTTTTATTATTACCGCTCGCTCTCAAGGCAGTAGTGCAGTCAAGTCTTATATTCGTGTACCTGAAGTGCGGTACTGAGTTGGTTGTTCTCCACTGCAGAACCTTGCGTGGCGTTTTATAGCTTCCTTCCGCATTTACTCCGCCCCTGATTGCGTAGACAGTAACCCACCCGCTCTGAGCCTCGTAGCCTATGTTCGGCGTACCAGAGAGTGCCCCTGAGCTGCTGTTGATACCCATCCATAACGGTTTACCTGTGCTGTAGTATGTTACCGAACTTCCGCTAGCTCCACTGCCAGATAAAGACAAAGCTGTAGTGCCGCTCTTTGCGCCGCTCTCAGCATTGTACCAGACACCCAAATCAGGGCTTGCAATGGCTATCTCGTTCCCATCGCTGGTTATCGCAAATGTGTACAGCGTTTCTTCTGTCTGTTCTCCGAGAGTTACCCTGACTGTTACTCGCTTTCTGCCGACACGTTCCGCGTAGCCGCTGATAGTAATCCCCTTTGGAGCTGTTTTGTATGACAGCCCTGCGGGAAGCTCCGATACCTCCCAGACTGGGGTAACATCTTCAGGTACTCCGGCTGGTGCTAGGATTGCGTACGAGGCGTACCTGTAGTGCTTGAAGTCGGTTATCAGTATGCCTTCCAGCTTCTCCCACAGCACCGTTTCCCCCTCAAGTATCTTCCTTGCCTCGCCTTCGGGCATGAATACCTGCTTAACGTCTTCTAACTCCATATTGCTACCTTTTTCTGTATCTCGGTGTCCAATCCGTCATCGAGAACAACCCTCCACGTCTCCTGCGTGAGGCCGTCTGCTTTTGCCGCCGCGTACTTCAGCTCCCTCCATGCCGTAACTCCGTCTCCGAACTTGAACTTTCCCGTGTCTGTCTCGAAACCGAGCTCTCCGGCTAGAAGCGTCGGGTTTGTGCTGGCGAGTGCATCTGATGTTCCGCGCAATAACTGTATATGTTCTACCTGCATGTGATTTCCCTCCCTACGTTACTATTGGGGCTGTACTGGCATATTTCCCTGATGAATTATTCGTGTAAGTGGCTTTATCGGCTATTTTTAAGAATATGTGCATACTGCTTGAACCATAAGCATTACTCATCACGATGGTCGTGCTTCCTGAATAGCTCTTTGATTGAGTATTCTTTCCTTTTCTCCCTATTATGAGCGAACAGAAAGGACGGGTTTGGGTTAAGTTGTATGAACATGATAGGGAAATAGCCAAAAACGATGTTCCTGATGATAGATGAACCGACTCATCATCTATTGAGAAATTTAAACTCTTATCAGATGAGGCAATAAAATTCATCAAACTAACTGATTCGGAACTAATGCTCTTTGAATTTCTGCTAAGAGCTGTAATGTCAAGAGTAATACTGGAGCGTGCCCATCTTGGTGTCAAATTGATAACCCTATAGCTCAGAGATTTAGCCGGACTTCTGTAATCTCCTTTCGTAACATAAGCAGAAACAGAGTACGTGCCTGCACTTCCCGAAGGGCTGCCTGACAGCACACCAGTCGAAGAGTTCAGAGACATCCACGACGGCCTGTCTTCAGCATAATACGTTGTCGTCCCCGATATATCCCCTATTACGGATGAAGTGAGCGTAACTGATTTGCTGCTACCTATATTCCAATCCCCTAAGCCAGAGTTCGAAATTTCTATGCTCGGGCCGCCTTGCACTTCGAAGCTGTACACCTTAGTGTCTGAGCACGTCCCGAAGCTAGCTGTGATAGCAACATCCTTCATTCCCTGCTCCTGAGCATACCCCGAGATAGTCAGCACACCGTTCGAGCTCGCGGCTGTCAGGCCTTCGGGCAGTCCTTCTACGTTCCAGACTGGATACGAGCCTTCCAGTTCCGGCGGGGCAACGTATGTCGCTGTAAAGGTCAGGGACGCGTACTTGTAGTAGTAGAAATCGGTAACAGGTTCAGTATCATCTTGGTCAATGCGTATGAACAGCGTAATCTCCCCGCAGTCTATTCCCCTCAATCCCTCAAGCATCCTCAGCCTATCGTTCAGCACTTTACCCTGCGCCGCATCAAGTGCCTCGCCTGTGTCGGAGGTCTCCAAGTTGTTCGTAATCTTTGTGTTGTCGCACGTCTTCAGGTTCGCCCAAACATTCACTCCGTCCCCGTAGCGTATCTCGCCGGTATCTGTAGCAATCACCAGCTCGCCAGGTGCAGGCACGTACTCGCATAGAGCCAGGTCAGCACTTGTGCCCCGTCTGTTCTGGAGAGCATGATCGAAGAATATCACGCCTTCGTTGATGTCTGCCATCGTGCCTGCCTATGCCCTATCCGTTGCTGCGTCCGCTATAGACTGCGTAGAGCTCTCCTTCAGAAGGCGCAACGTCTTCCTGCCAGACGAGAAGTATGCTGTGCTCATTGGAGCTTGCATCAACTGCCGTGCCCTGAACAATGCTGAAGTCCTCCCCGTAAGCGTAGGGGTCCGTTCCGTCGCTGAGACTGAAGGCTTCCGCAAACTTCTGAGCAACAGTCTCTGCGTCCGATGAAGCTGTGAGCCCCAAGTCATCAAGTACCTGCTCGTAGCTGAGCGAGATACCTCCGATGTGCCCGAAGCCCAGCCCCGCATTGAACACGAGCTCCTGACTGTCTCCGTCCTCATAATGGAGCGTGCATCTGATGTCTCCGTTTGCCGGTGCTATTTCTCCGCAGTCAATGCTGTCGAAGTCCTCCACAATCTCAACTCTGCCCGCTACATCGTTAATCCTGTCGTTGAGGATTTTACCCTGAGTAGCGTCTAAGGCTTTGCCGGTGTCTGCCGTCGTGAGGTTATCTGCAAGTTCTGTTCCGTCGTAGCTCGGAAGATTGCTCCATGTGTTGATGCCGTCGCCGGAGCGTATCTCTCCTGTGTCGGTGGCGATAACGATTTCTCCCGCCGCAGGGATGTATGTGCTCGCTTCCAGTGCCGCACTCGTGCCGCGCCTGTGCTGAATAGGCCCGGTTATTGTCATTACGTTTCTGTTAAAGTCTGCCATGTCTAATCACCTCAATTATGCTGCCCGTCCGCTGTAAATAATGTCGTAGTCTCCCGCAGGATGTTCTCCGCCGCTAATCCACTGAACCTGCACAGTATGTTCGTTTGTGGTGCTGTCAGTATCGCTCCCCTGAATGATGTTGAAGTCTGTGCCATAGGTATAGGTGTTTGTGCCGTTGGTGAGAGAGAATGCGGCCGTGAACTTCTGGGTTACTGCTGCAGCCTCTGATGAAGCGTTGAGTTCGAGGTCAGAGAGTATCTGCTCATAGCTGAGATAGGTCTTGCTGATGTGCCCGAAGCCGAAGCCTGCATTGAAGTTAGCGGTCTGGGATGCGCTTCCGTCGTAGTTCTGCGTGCATGTGATGTTGCTCCGTGCCCTGACAAGAGCTCCGCAGTCGATGCCGCCGACAGCTTCAAGCACTTCTACCCTGTCATTCAGCAGCTTGCCCTGAGATGCGTCGAGAGCTTTCCCTGCAGTTGCAGTGTTGAGGTTGTTTGCAATCTCTGTTCCGTCGTAGCTGGGAAGGTCTTTCCACATATGAACTCCGTCTCCAGCCCGAATATCCCCTGTGTCTGTAGCTATGATGATTTCACCCTCAGTTGGGATGTAGAGCAAATCCTCAAGGTCTGAGCTGATGCCGCGCTTGTACTGAATAGCCCTTGTGAACTGCATAATACCTTCATTTATCGCCATGTTTATCCTCCTGCAGATAAAAGATTAAGGGAGCACTCCTCTGGTTGAATGCTCCCCTGTTAAGTTCTTGCGATGTTCTGGTTAGTCAGCTGTGATTACGCCGCAGTCAATGCCTGTGATGTTCTCGAGAGTTCCTACCCTGTCGTTGAGTGCCTTGCCCTGCGAAGCATCAAGTGCCTTTCCGGCCGTAGCTGTCGTGAGGTTGTTCGCGATTTCCGTCCCATCATAGCTGGGGAGGTTGCTCCAAGTGTTTACTCCATCGCCTGAACGTATTTCGCCCGTATCTGTTGCGATGATAATTTCTCCCGCCGCAGGTACGTAGCCCGAAGCAGCAAGAGCCGCGCTAGTTCCTCTCTTATGCTGGATGGGGCCGCTGATTGACATTACGCCTTCATTGAATGTTGCCATGTTGTTTGTTCCTCCTGTGAGTTGTGATTATCTATGGATTGTTCTGGGCTCTGCCCGTTAATCCCGTTAGCCGCCTATGTTGTTGTCGGTTATGTACTTCGCCACCCGGGCATCTATTATGCTGTTCAGCCTTCCGCTCATTATGTCTAAGAGACAGTGATACTGCTCTGCATTTACGTGCCAATGTCCCGTAGCATCTCCTCCGAGAAGGTTCGTCAGCTGTTCGTGGTCATCCGTTCCGCTTCCGCCCCCTCCGCCGTTCTTCATATCGGGGTCTATGCCTATGAAACCCACTATCTTATCTGGTATGTAGGTGTCTAAATACTCGTTCCCGAAGTTGTCTCTAAAGCTCATTTTATTCTCCTCACTGCCAATCTGCAGGGTCAAAGACATAAAGGCTTTCTCCGCCCTGTGTTGTTAATACGAATTTCTTGGTGCTCGGCATCCAGATTACGTCGGACATATTCAAGTCTGCATTACTGACTTTCGTGCCTGTCCAGTCTTGAGGTTTTTGCTGAAGTATGCGTACTGGCTTCTGCTGCCTATTGCACAATACCACCCGAAGTCAGGACAATAAGCTACTGCACTGGCATTAGCAAGCGGTATAGCTGTCTGACTGTACCTCGTCCAGTTGATACCGTCCGCAGAGACGTAGAAAAGTCTGTCCTCCAAGCTCCAAGCTATAAATACCTTCAAATCATCTCTGTACTCGAGCCCATAGAGAAGCTGAGGTGCATTTTCCGATACAGTCCAGTCCACTCCGTTCGAACTAACTGCTGAGGCGTTTGCTCCAGTTACACAGAATATCTTGTGGTAGCTGTCCCAAGCTGCACAGCCGGGATTGACATTCATACCTATGTGTATGCCTTCTTTTCGTTGCCATAAACCTGCTCTTCTGCGAATCACTGCGCCGTTATCAGCAACAAAGATAGTAAGGTTAATCTCCGGCGAATGAGCACAGGCGATGAAAGACTGCGTATCAGAAAACCCCGCAATCTTCGTTGCGAAACTGGAGATACCTCCTCCTTTGCTCGCTGTGAAGGTGTAATGATAGTATATCTGCTTTTTATTACTCTGGAGGCCGACGGTATAGAGACTGCACTTATTATCCATCGAGGCATAGGCATATTCAGTGAAACCCGTCCCATAAGTACTTGTCCTCAGCGAGCGATGTCTAGTCCAGGTCTGCAAGTCATTAGTGAACATGAGATCCTGACTTTTGGTGGAGTTCCCGTACCTCATGGGGACGACAAGGACTTCATTAGTGAAATACCCTTTCTTGTCGATACACCCGTAATACATTTTGCTAGGGTTACCCCACAGACTGTATTTCTTGGGCAGAGCGGCAATACCCCACGCAGGCGGCTGACTACTAGGCAACATACCAGCCGGACCGTAATCTATCATCGTGTCGTCTGGTAAGTCTGGGTTAGAAACATTCCCTCCGCCTATTACAGGGTCTTCTGCTCCATCTGGATAAGCTGCTGCTATCAGCTTCCTCATTTTTGCCCATTCTTCGCTAGTGAAGTGATAGTGCCCGTTATTATCACCGCCCAATATGCCGATTAACTCTTCATGATACACTTCAAAACCTCCTGAATCGCTACTCCTCCTATACGAGAAACCATCCATGTAACCGCTGAACCCGCCTAACTCTAGACACTCAGGCTTTATCTCCTCTGAACCCGTAATGTTCTCCCTGATTACTTCAACACCGTCGAGAATTACTGTTACACACTCATCACTTACTCTGAGAATGATGCGATACCACTGCTCAGGCTTTAAGCACTTGTTGAAATCTTCGTCCCATTCACAGATATAGCCGAGTTGCTGATAGTTGGAGTAATCGTTCCAGCCTCCTACCCTTCCATAGTTGAGCTGCAAATAGTGCTCAGCACCGCCGCTATTGTTAGGCTCGTTACTGTTCCAGTTGTTATAGTTCCAGTCCTCGCCTGTAACCCACTGCCAAACGCCTTCCTGTGCCTCGTCTGTTGCTCCGAGCCATGAGTACTCAGTCGTGATAGCGGTTAAGAACGAATTTTTCTCTGCGCTGGTGCTGGTAGCAAGATGTCCCCCTAGAGCCTCGCAGGCTGCCTTTGCTGTTGTCCACGAGACTTTGTCGTTGAAGAACTTGAAGGAGTGCCCGTCATAGAATTTATACCCCTGAGCCGCTAAATCCTGCTGTATGTTTTTCTCTATGCTCCATGTAGAAGAGCTCAGCTTGAGGTGGTTCTCGGCAGTCAAAGCAAGCACTAAATCTCCGAGCCTGATGATGCTGCTGTTGTCCCTGAAATCGTAATCCCATTCGCAAATGAAGTGCAGAGTTTTAGTTGGTGTCCAGTCATTCCATTTTCCCGCCGAACCGAAATTGATGTTCAGGTAGTGTTCATTCTGTCCTGCATTGTCAGGCTGGCCGACGTTCCAATTGGTGTAGCTCCAATCTTCGCCCGTAATCCATTTCCACGTACCCTCGCTTTCTTCATCTGTCGCTCCAAGCCACGCATTAGCATTGGTTAGGCTGGCCAGAAAGGCATTCTTCGCCGAGTTAGTGCTTGTGGCTAAATGTCCGCCTATCTCCTCACAGGCCGCCTTTGCCTCTGCCCACGTCATGAGTGTGGTGAAGCATTTGAACGTGTGCCCGTCGTAGAAGCTGTAACCCTGCTCTGTGTATTGGGCTGTACGGTCTGTCGGCTTGATGAAGACTTCAAACTCGCAGGCTTTTGACGGAGACAGATTAAACATGCCGGTGGAGTTGGTTATCTTGATGCGGCTGGAGCTGTCAGGCAAATAAGCGCATCTTTCGCCGAACCCCATTCCGCTGCAGAGCATTGCCGCTCCGCCTTCGTAGCTCATCATTTCAGGATAATCACTAGTTATATACGGCATCAGTGGACTCCTGTGCTGCTGAGATACTCAGCTATCCTATTATCAATCAGCTCCGTTAGCTCTTCATCGGCCAAGTTGAGGGGAAAGACTGGGTCGTCGCCTTCTTCGCCGTAAACTTCACTCAACAGCCTTGATAGCATAGCATACTCTTCTGCTGTCAGAGTTCGGTTATTGTCTTCTGGTGCATCTCCCTCGTCATCATCATTCTCTCCATAGCGTTCATTCAGGAGCAGTACTAATTTTTCGTACTCGTCATGCGTCAAATGGTAGCATCCGTCATCATCCCCGCCTAAGATTTCTTCAAGGCTGTCATGCCATGCAACTGGGTGCTCATCTTCACCACCGACAATATCTTCGGTGTCGATGTTTGGTATGAGACTGGGGTCTATTCCTGTGAAGCCAACTATCTTATCGGGAATACAAGTGTCTAAGTACTCATTCCCGAAGCTGTCTCTGAAGCTCATGCCCTAGCCTCCTGCTTATGGGTGAACATCAACCGACATTTCCCTAAGAACAGCTGCTACCCGTTCTGCGATGTACTCATCTAAGTTTTGGAGTATCTGGTACTGAGCCGCTGTTACGTGGTAATGTCCCGTATCTTCCCCGCCCAAAAGATGGGTGAGCTGTTCATGGTCTTCTGTGCCCGCTCGCTCATCTATTAGCTCTGCCAGCGTGTCCTCTGCCATTGAATTTTCGTCAGGGAAAAACACATCAAGCAGCTCAAGCAGT
Source organism: Synergistaceae bacterium (assembly GCA_017445405.1). Classification (GTDB taxonomy): domain Bacteria; phylum Synergistota; class Synergistia; order Synergistales; family Aminobacteriaceae; genus JAFUXM01. Next base: position 66,320 of record JAFSUD010000065.1, on the reverse strand, counting down.
TTCTCGTACTGTTCGTCCTCCAGCTTGTGGAAACATCCGCCGCTTTCATCTTCTTCACGGCGTTCACCGAGCACAGACGACATCAGCGAATACTCTTCCTCTGTCAGGTGATAGTGCCCGTCGTCGTCTCCTCCCTGAAGCCCGTCAAGCTCTTCATGTGGAGCTGTCTTTATGTTTATCGTTACCGCACTGTATTCTTCTGCCATCTCTCTATCTCCAATCTGCAGGGTTAAATGTGTATAGTTTGCTTCCGCTTGTCGGCAAGAGCACAAACTTACTCGTGCTCGGCATCCAGATTACGCTCTCTGCCGTATTGCTATCGCTCGTAACTTTCGACTTCCTCCAGCCCGTCAAGTCCTTGCTGAGGTAGGCGAACATCCCTTCCTCTGCTGTATTAGGTATTCCTACGGCACAGTATATGCCATGCTCTGGACTGTAAGCTACAGACTTTACCTCTTGGAGGGGAATGGGCTTCGTGTTGTGCCGCATCCAGTTCTGCCCGTCGTACGACTTCCAGAATGTCTTATCGTCTCCACTCCAGCCGAATACGCACCCTGTGTATTCTTGGTCGTTCGTGTCGGTATATACGATGTCTGAGCGGTATGTCAGGCCGCGCAAGTCTTTCGGAATGTTCACTCCGTCGCCAGTTTTTTTAGTCCACACCTCGCCAAGCTGGCTTGTTGCTACACCGTCTGCACCTGTTACGCAGAAGCAGTTATACGCGTCAAGCCATATTGCGCAACCATGATTTACCGAGCCTATGCTGCAGTTGTAGGATGTAGTTACCTTCTTGAAGCTCATTGTTGACTTGCTGGTTTTTCTGTCCACTATTGATACTGTCCCTGTGTCCGTAATGAATATTGCTCTGCCCAGAGATGACGAGTATGCCATAGCAACTAATGACTTCGCCTGTGCCAGTCCCATATTTCCCCATCCGCCTTTGTACTTCCACCGTACGTATGTTGAGGTTGACGGATAGGTTATGCAGGCAATCTTGCGGTAGCTGTCATTGCTTATCGATGTCCCTATGTTCCAGTCTATGAACAAGCACTGTGCTAATGTCTTGCCGTATGTCTTTATCGCTATGGAGCTGTCAAATGCTTTCCATGTAGCTAAATCTGTTGTCCATTCGCAATCTATGTTCTTCGTGCTCCCGTTGTTTATCATTGGGACTACAAGGGCTTCGGGGAAGTAAGGCTTTGAGGTCTGGACTATCTGCCCGTAATACATAGCTCCTGCGTCTTCGTATGCTGTGTACTTATCGGACTTTAACTTCGCTGTTCCCCATGCTGGAGGTTCGTTTGGCGGCAATCCCGCGTCTGTCTCAAGGTCTGGGTCATCAGCAGGTGTGGGGTCATCTGGCTCGCTTGGAGTAACCGGCCCGCTTGGGAAAACAGGTGTTGTGCTGCCAGGCGGGAAGGTTAAGCTCAGCAGTGCCTTCAACTTATCCAGCTCCTCAAACGTCAAATGCCAGTGCCCAGAAACATCACCTCCAAGAAGCGTGGACAGTTCTTCGTGGTTATCTATGTCGCTTCCGCCGCCGCCACCGTTCTTCATGTCAGGGTCTATCCCTATGAAGCCTACTATCTTGTCAGGTATGTAGGTGTCTAAATACTCATTTCCGAAGTTATCTGTGAATGTCATCGCTAGCCTCCTGCGTTCGGAGCTGTTATCTCTCCGCTGTCTATCGTCTTGATGTAGGCCGCTATACGCGCATCCATCAGCGTCGCGAAGGTGTCTGCTATATCTGCCTCTTCGTCAGGGAAGAATATATCAAGCAGCTTTAACAGCTTGTCGTGTTCATCATCTTGGAGTTTATGAAAACATCCGCCCGCTTCGTTCTCTAGCCGACGTTCCTCAACCAGCTCCGATACTAGCCCGTACTCCTCCTCCGAGAGGTGGTAGTGCCCTCCATCATCCCCGCCGAGAAGTCCGCCAAGCCTCTCGTGTGGGGCTGTCTTCAGGTTTATCTTGACAGTCTTGCATTCATTTGCCATTCTAAATCACGTCCTCACTGGGGGTATGTGTAGAAATCATTGCTACTATTCGGCATCAGCACAAACTTGCCTGCAAATGATGCCCACACTACATCAGATGCGGTTATGTCTGCCACTGATACGTATGTCGGTGTCCACGTTACCAAGTCCTTGCTGATACAAGCCACATTGCCTGGCATCCCTACTGCACAATATTCCTGCCGTTCGGGACTATAGGCTACTCCGCTCACACCCTCAAGCGGTATCCTCACCGTACTGCACTGCGTCCAGTTCTTGCCGTCCCCTGAGTAGTAGAACACTCTCGTATCTCGACTGCACGCCAAAAACGCTCCAGTGAAGCTCGCCCCGTTACTGTCAGTGTATGTCCAGTCCTCGCGGTACGCCAAACCTATCATATCTTTGGGCGCATTGTTGTTCACTGTCCAGTTCGCTCCGTCCGCACTCTGCGCTGTTCCGTTCGGGCCGGTCGCGCAATATATCCCCTTGCCGTACTTCAAGCATCCCGGGTTTACACTCATTCCTATTGTTGCGCCCTTGTCCGTTACCTGAAGAATAACAGCGGTTGAAGTATCTTTCTTGTATGAGACAACAACAATGTTGCCGTTGCCATTCGAGAGGACAAATTTCCGTCCATCAGGGCTATAGTCGCCCGCTAAGTATCCTGAAGCATTAGTACTTGGATTATGGATACTGCTGCCCGTGCCCGCACTCTTGTAATACACGGCTTTGCTTGTTCCGGCATATGATGCGTAGAAGATGAAGTGCGCTTTGGCTTCAGATCTCGCTTTCAGTTTTGATGTCGGGGAGATATGTCCGTATACTAGCTCTCCCAATGATGAACCGTGCGACTTTATCGTGAGGTCTCGCAACAACTTCCAGCTGGTGAGGTCTGTGGTGTACATTAACTTCACCTTCGTGCTACTGTTCTTATACGTCATCGGCATAACAAGAGCAGGGAATACATAGGGGCTGGAGGTTATTGCTATTGTCCCTGAGTACATCCTTCCCCCGTCAGCCGCTGACTTGTAGCTGCCTGGTATGCTGCTCTTACCCCACTGTGGGGCTTTCCCAGCGAACATCGCGCTGTAATCTGGCAAAGGAACGTCAGGGATGTTGGGATTCGTCGGACTGCCCGGGAACACCGGCGTAGTACTGCCCGGCGGGAACGTCGTTGTTATTAGTGTCTTAATCTTATGCCATTCGTCAGCATTGAAATGATAGTGCCCTGTGCTGTCTCCTCCGAGAAGGCTGTTCAGCTCCTCGTGGTCGTCTGTGCCGCTTGGCGGGATAACTACACGCCCTGCAGGTATCAGCTCCCTAATCAGCATATACAGCTTGGAGAGCTCATCCAGTGTCAGGTGATAATGTCCATTTGCGTTGCCGCCCATAAGGTCAGGCAGAGCTTCGTGCAGTACTGCATCACACTCGCAGACATAACCCAGCCTAACAGTGGGCAGATAATCATTCCATTTGCCTCTCTCGCCCCAGTTGAAGTGCAGATAATGTTCCTTCCCGCCTGCATTGTCCGGCTGTCCTGTTCGCCAGTTTGTGTAATTCCAGTCTTCGCCGGTTACCCACTTCCACGTACCTTCCCGCTCTTCGTCCGTCGCTCCAAGCCACACCTGCCTGTTGCCCCCCAGCGTTGCTTCTGCTTTGCCCACAAGGTCAGCCAGAAACTCGTTCTTCTCCGCACTGGTTGATGTCGCCAGATGCCCGCCCAGAGCTTCACAGGCCGCCTTCGCTTCATGCCATGTCTTGAGCTCGTCAAAACACTTGAACCAGTGCCCGTCGTAGAATGAACAATTCTTCCGGCACTTGCCGTCGCAGGTCATATCTATCTCTTCAGGGAGCACGACGCTCCCTACATCCGCAGGCACTTCGGGCTCTTCCGCATCAGGGACAACGTTTCCGCTGTCTACCCGCACCTTCAGCCTTGAGAGGTACAGAGCTATCAGCCGAGTTATCTCCTCCTCAGTGAGGCTCGTACTACTGCTGACTATCGGTGATGGGTCTATGCCAGAGAAGCCTACTGTGATGTCATTAACGCTTGGTGCATGGTATTTCTTGAGAAATTCATCTAGGTAGCTCATCACAGATACGCCTTCAGTTCTCGGTATTCCTGTCTGAGTTGCTTTATTGCATTGTCGTCCTCTTCAAGGAGTGCTATTCCCACCTCGTACATCATCGCCTTCATCCTCATTCGCACTTTCTCCAGATGCTCGCGCTTCAGCCTCTCTCGCTCCAGACGCTCCTCGTTTGTTTCGTAGCACTTCACCAGTACTCCGTTCTTCACCGCGTACAGCGTGGTGTCTATATCTGCGTCTTCAGGTATCTCAAGCAGAGAGAACCCTTCGGAAGGGGTGGGTTTGTCCCTGCTGGTCAGCTCGCTGATTATCCGTCCTGTCGCTGTCTCATATTCTAAGTATCTCATCGTCTCACTCCTTCAGTATAGCTACTAATGTAGTGCTGGAATACATTGCTATATCAATAAATCTTTTGTCTGGGTATATGTGTGTAAAACTCTCATGCGTACTAACAATTTTCGATATGTCGTATACTGACATAGCCGCACCTGAATGGTACAGTTTACCGTCGTTAGTAAGCAAAAACGTGTCCATTGTACTTCCCTGAGCTATAGTCTTAACGTCCCATTCTCCGACTAATTCAAGCTCTGTCCTTGTTTCTGTTCCATCAAGTCCGAGACTGTGATACGTGTTTTCTCCCATCGCATAGAGCTGATTATCTTCGGTAACAGCGAACAGATGCTGTTTTTCACCATGCGGGTATCCCCAAATGTTTCTTATCTTCCCACCGCCAAAATCCACGCGTTCTGCCCCTTTATAAAGATAGCCGGACGTTGTAATGTATGTAGGCATTCGAGGTTTAGAGTACATACCAGTAGCTAAGAGTTTTTTTACCTGAGAAGGTGATACACCCACTGCTAGCTGCCCACGCACTGTTGCATTCTCATAGCGTGTTGCTCCAGTGTTGTCGATTGTCATTACACCAGCACCATACCCGCTACTCAATTTCTTTATATTACCGACACTAGTAATAGCAGAATTTGCGGTCATTAGCAGAACTACATGAGATACGTGGTCTGAAGTGAGATAAGCAAAGTAGTAAGAGCCGGAAACTGAACTTGTAACGCGATACCAACCTGATGACATATCAACAACATCTTCAACTGGAAATTGCACAGGCACAGAAGGTGAAAGGCCAGTAACACCATATGGTTTAGGATGCGCGCTTGAAGAACCATGTATAGTGGTGCCGCAAACGTACCACTGGAGGCTGTCTGTTTTCGCCGCAAAACCAGTACACAATTTCACAAGTCTGCAAGCGTCAGGCATGTTGAGCTTCCTGAAACCGTCAGCATCAGCCTCCGCATTCCCGCTCCATGTTTTGGCTTTCGTCCCTATAGCGTACACCGGTCCGTATTCTCCGTCTTCCTCTACCTCAGGCTCTGCTACGCTCAGAGTTACATTCTTCATGTCTGTCCCGTAGTTGGTCGTTACTGTTACAGGCACTATATACTCGCCCTCAACCTCTGGAGTACCGCTGAATGTCCCCGTCGCTGTGTTGAAGCTAACACCGGCGGGCAGTGCTCCGCAGCTCCATACTACGCTGGTTATCTGCTTGGTCGGCATCTCTAGCCTCCAAGCGTTACATTCTGGCCGGTTACGGTGTAGGGGGTCATTACATCGCCTGCTATGGTGTTCACTATCTGATTAGGGTCAATCTGCGGCAACCAAGCTGCAGGTATACCTACTCTGACTGTTACAGGCTTCGTGTCCGTCCCGTAATTCGTCGTTACCGTTACTGAAGCGGTATAGTCTCCAGGCTGGACGTTCGGTGTGCCGCTTATTACTCCTGTGGCACTGTTGATGGTCAGCGCGCTCGGCAGTCCTGTTGCGCTCCATGTTACGCTCGTTATATTCTTGGGCATCTTATCGCTCCTCTAACTTAGTGTCGTGTTCTCCCCCGTTATCGTATACGGGGTCATTGGTTCGTCGGCTGTTACTGTTATTTGTCTGGTAGTTATGTATGGCGGGTAACTCTCTCTGAACATTGCGGCGAGCTTCTCTAGCTGAGAGCCTGTCAGGTGATAGTGCCCCATAGCGTCGCCACCTAGAAGGTTCTCTAGCTCTTCGTGGTCATTTGTGCCAGTCTTCTCCGGCGGGTCAATTCCGCTGAAGCCTACCGTCAGCTCCTCAATTTCGGGACGCTCGTAGTGCTTGTAGAACTCCTCAAAACGTTCCAGCATGTCATCTTACAGCCTCCAGTGGCAGCGTAGGCATTCGCCAGCATTCAGTCTTGCACCGCAAATCTCGCAGTGTTCGTGCGCTCCTCCCTCGTAGGGCTGGCCGTCATCTAGTGCGGCTAAAGCTGCCTTGAAGTCGTCTATTAGCAGTCTGTAGTCCCTCTGAATGTCCGCCGTGTTGGTTCTGTCTCCCATGATTTCTGCTCCAGTATAGGAGTTTCTCAAACGTGCGAACTTCTCCGCATACTCGGTTTGCAGCACCTCGACGCTCCCTGCGCTTGGGGTGGGCTCTTCGGAGACAAGCTGGAGGGCGTTATCTCTGACTGTCCATTCTCCGCTGCCGAGCCTCTCGTATTCTTCGTCTGTTATGGTTATCTTCGGATAAGGAACATCATCGTAGCTCTCGCTTGATGGGTATATCCCTAAAATTTCTCCTGTGTCTTCATCGTAATTTACATAGTACATTGTTGTTTACATCTCCTTTGATTATCTCTGGATTACGAAGAAAAATGTTATAGTTGGGCTGTAGTCTGGGAAACCATAGAATATAGATTGGCTCGCGTAACCGCTATATGTTGAGGACATTCCACCTGCAAGAGTTTCTAAACTTGCTGAGGTATATCCCAAAACGAACTCTCCTAGCAAATAAGGTGCTGTCGTTTTGTTCACGTAACGGCTGTCCCCTGAATAACTTTCGTATATACTGCTATATGAAGCAGGTGCTGTTATGCTCGTTATGCTTATTGAAGCCCCGCTCGTCCCTGAGAATTTTATCGGTGTCTGGCTGGTAGGCAAATCTATACCAACACTGCTGCTCATATCAAGCCCCTGACCGACATACGCTCGTCCTTGAGTACATGCCCTTAACCGAAGTTTAGTAACTCCCCATCTTGCATCCGTCAGCTTCCTGGCTGTTGTCGGGATATTTGTTTCATCTGATGAGCCGGTAACATAACATGCTGTAAATTTGTTGCCCGTTGATAGCACTGTAGTTGTCTGGATAGCTCCTGTTGGTGTTAAGAGCACCGAATTTATACCTAAGCTCCGTGTCTTTATGATGCCGGACGGAGGGTCATACGAAGTGTAACTCGGAGCATTATACTTACGGAAATCTGTTGACCACTTGCCTAAAGTAGTTTCTGCGAGCATAAAGAAACGCGGATAGCCTGTTTCTGCAGTTTGCTTCTGCCAAAGCACACGCCCGCCGGAAGTCTCCGCTATCTTCACAACTTCTCCCTGCGGTATCCTAACAGCAGTAACATTTGCAAAAGCTACAGTCATGAACTCAACACTACTTTCTTTGTTACCGTACTTCCGCCAGTCAGCGTGAATGTCCAGTTCTCCGTAGAATATGCTGACAACTTGTCATTCAGTTCCTTACCTTTCGCCGCACTCAAAGCCGCTGTTGTGCTGGTGCTCCAGCTGTTCAGGACGGTTACGCTGTCTCCTTTATCGCCTTTATCACCCTTTACTCCCTGCGGTCCTCTATCACCCGTTGATCCAGTTGCTCCCATTGCTCCGCGCGGGATGCCGAAGTCAAGAACTACATTGGTATCTGTTCCGCTGTTCGTTACTGTCGCTCTTTTACCCGCAGCAAGTGTCGTTACTTTTCCTATGGAGATTGTGGCGGTCGTGCTGGGTTTGTTGTTAATTAATGTGGTAAGGCTGTTCTGAACATTCGTTATGCGATTATCGAGCGTGGAGTAGTTGTTATTGACTGTTTGCACCAGTGTATTAAGCGCAGTCTGCTCAGCCTTCTTGTCCACTAACAGCTTCAGCCTCTTGCCCTGTTCCGCACTCAGTGCGTCATAGCTCCCGCCAGTCGTTAGGTCATCTATAACTTCCGGCTTCACGAACGGGAGGTCTTTCCACGCGCTCACACCGTCCCCTATCTTGATGCGCCCGCTCGTCTTGTCTAACGTTATTTCGTTGGTTACGGGGGCGAAGGGGAATGCCTCCCACTCCTCCGCCGTCTTCCCCCGCACCTTAAAGATAACATCCGCCATCTGCCCATCAGCTCCTCGTTATTGTCCTGCCGGTTATCCTGCCGTTCCCGTCATAGTTCAGCGTCATTACCTCGCCCGTACTCGCCGTTATCCTCTGAAGGAACTGTCCCGTCCATGTCAATGTTGCCGTTACCCCATCCTCAAAGGTTATTTTCGTCGGCTTGTCGTATGCGTTCCAGCTGTTTATCGTATACCCCATCCCGAACATTCCCAAGCCGTTCACTTGGTTGTTGAGGTTCGTTACTTGGTTACTGACGGCATCCACTAAGTCCTTCAACACCCGTCCCTGATTTGCGCTCAGAGCACTTGTCGGACTTGTGCTAGTCAGGCTGTCTACTACGGTTGTCCCTCCAGACGTAATAATGTTATTCACCTGCGTCTGCAAGCTGTTCAATGCTGACTGGTCTGCTTTGCCGTTTAATAGGTTCTTCAACACACGCCCGCTGTTTGCACTCAATGCATTTGTCGTACTGGTGCTGCTCCAGTTCTGGTCTTCTACTGTTACTTTGCTACTCTGAATCAGAGTATTGACTGTCGTTGCATCAGGCTTGCTATCCACTAACTGTTTCAGCTCCACACCCATCTCTGCGCTGAGAGCTGAAGTAGCTCCGCCCGTTACTAGGTCATTCACTATCTCGGGACTGCAGAACGGCAGCTCTGTCCAGTTGGATAACCCGTTGCCCACCTTCAGGCCATGCTTGGTCATATCCGCGCCAAGTTCTCCCATGTCCAGCACGGGGTTCACGCTCTCCCAGTTCTCTGTGCTGTCCCTACGTATCTTTATCTTGATGTATGTTGGCATGTCTCTAAGCTCCTCCCGCATCCCATACTTCTATGTTATCTGTTTCTATTACTACAGGCCAGCCGATGAGACTAGCCAGCTGTTGCACCCAGTCTTCGCCGTCTCCGTCCCACCAGCATATGCAGAACCTGTCGGCTATCCCGCGCTCAATCATTGTCCGCCTCGCCTCCGTCCCGCCAGTTGTCTTCACTCTCTAGGTACTCCTCGTCTGTTGTCGTGGCGTACCCTCCATCAAACCACTCGTCTTCGTTCTCCAAGTACTCTGTCTCTCTTGTTGACGCATACCCGCCGTCGTAGTCCTTCCTGTTTAGCAGCTCTATCACTTTGAGCCACAAGTCCCGCGTCAAGTGGTAATGCCCGTCTTCGTCCCCGCCCATCAGGTTCTCCAGCTCCTCATGGTTCATCGTGGCGTTGTCATTCTTCAGCGGAGGGTCGATGTCGCTGAAGCCTACTGTCAGTTCCTCCACGCTCGGGTACTCGTAACGCATGAAGAACTCTTCGACTAGTTCACTGTACGGCGTTGGCATCAGTCTACGGCCTCTGCGTCTATCCGTATTTCATTCTCGCCCTCTATGCCTGTTACCCTGATATGCGGTGCTTTCTCCCAGTCGAATACTGCCTCGTATTCTCCATCTATCTCCGCGCCTGTCCTTGAACTGCCCGTGAACAGCCTTACAGCTCCGCTCTTCACTCGCACTTTCACGCGGTACTTCCCGCAGTGCTCGAAGTTGAACCTCCGCTCTACTCCCTTCGCGAACTTGAACGTCCCGCTCAGCATTATGCTGTTCGGTACGGGCGGATAGTCTGGGTTCACTAGCTTCAGCCCGAGTTCCTGATACGGCACCCAAAAATTGCACGGGTAATCTGTCTTCGGCGGAAAACTGTACAGCTTCCCGTTGCTCGAATAATTTATTGCTGTGTCTGTGTTGTTCCTGTATGTCGGCATTTCCTCACACTCCCATCGCTATGTATGAAACTCCTATATTGCCTGTAAAGTTGCTCATTCCGTTATAGGCCTCTGTTGTGTACTGCAAAAAATACTTGAATGATGTCGACGATATTGCCTCTTTAATTAATTCAGCCCACGCATCCGCTACTCCTGAGAACTTATCTACCTGCGTTGACAACGTTACATTTAGGCATCTATTGGGGAAACTAAGTGGAAAATCTACTACATATTCTTTGTTATCTGACTTCGTGTCTACATAATGATTTCCCCACTCTACTATCAGCCCGCTTTTGAACTTCACGTACCCATTCTCTTCGTAACTGCCTGACGTTATTCCGTCTCCGCTTGGTTCTGGGATTTTCCCGTCTATCAAGCTAGTGAGCCCAGTTATCCTTGATGCATCAAGATTACCGCTCAAGTCGGAAAGGTTCGGCTTGTTCCTTATGTCTGACCAGCTCGGCTTCCAGTTCGGGTGCGGGTTCGTACTGTTTATGTGGTTCAGGAGGTCGTTGCTTATGCTACCTATTCCTCCTGCCACCTCTTCTGCACTTACTTTCCCTGCGTCCAAAGCGTTAAGGCAGCCGTATATCCTCTTTATCTCTTGGATATGCTTCCCGAATGCGTCCCTTGTCGTATCTCCGCCGCTCCTAAAGTCCACTGGGTATCCCACATCGAACGGCCCTAATATTGGCATTGCTTACACCTCCGCTACTTCTAGCCCGAGCGTTGACACTGCACAGCCTCCGCCGCGTATCTTTATCTCAGGCGTTATTGCCCACTCCCTCACTATGCACCTGCGCCGCGAAGTCAACACTCCGCCGGTCGGCACTAGCGGGTCATCATCTTCGCAGGCGTACTGCGTATCGTTCGGCGGGTCGTAGATAAGCTCTACGTCTCCTCCATAGCTGAACGGCATTTTGAACTTCCCCAGCCACAGCTCAGCGTCGCACTGCGGCATCAGCTCGAACGACGCGAACACTCCTTTAATCAGCGTTTGCATCCCGCTCAGCACAGTGCCCAGCTTCATCCGCGCCTCTATCGTACTCTTCCACAGCGTACCAGTGCTCCCGTACTCTACTTCATCCTGCGTGTAGCCATCGCTCAGTTCGTACAGGTTGCGCCCCATGAACACATACAGGCTGTTATCCACTCCTGCCGCGTAAATCACGGGCTCGGGGAACTTGAACGTCGTCCAGATACCGTGCGCATAGTCGAACACCCACACTTCTTTGCTGTCTGCGCTTGGCATTATCCACAGCTGTTGCTTCACCGGCACGTCAAACAGCTTTGCCGTATCCGTCAGCAATGGAGTTAAGGCATTGTTTACCTTCCTGTCTGGCCATGCTGTCTTGACCTCGCCGTAGTTCGTTACCGTCGAGAGTGTCGCGATGCCTGCCACTGTCGCATAGAATATGTCATTGCCGACTGCACACACGCTCTGCTGGCTGAATGTTCCTGTGTTGTGCGCTACCTCTACTGCCTGCCAGTCGGGATAGTCTCCTGTGAGCCTCCAGATTATGCCCTTGTCGGGTTCACCTGGCGGGTTCTTGAAGATTATCAGGTCTTTCGAGAGCGGGATTACTGCTGTGATGTCCATCCCGTCCTTATACCCGATGTCTATCCACTGCGCACTACTTGTATCGTTATCGTCCGTCGTCCAGTTCTCGCAGTCTCCAACCGCTGAGAAAGTTATTCTGTCTGTCCCGTCCACTACTCCTACTCGTCCGTTCCTCACGAACACTAGGCGGCAATTCTCTGGTGCAGACGTTATTGTCTTCAAGGTTGGTATTGGGCTCTCAGTGAATTTCTGAAGAGAACCTCCAGCTGATAATAGCCAGCAGTCTCTCTCTTCTGCGTCATCCCCATCGTCTACTTTTTCCTCCCACGAGGCTATCGACATCTTCTCGTCCCAGTCCGTCAGCCATGATACCCCGCTTTGTGCAACTGGCCAGACATTGTTCCACTTGAAGTAGCGCAGTGAAGGCGTGTTTTGCTCGTTCACCAGAAATCCTCTGCGTCCGTACACAGGCACTACATCGCCCGTCTTACTGCCGAAGCGTCCTGACCACACAAGCCCTCCGCGTACCTTCATGCTTCCTGTCAGCGGTGAGAACTCTACGTTCATGGCTTCTTTCAGCTCATTCTTTGCCATGCTCTCGGCGGGTACGGCCAAGTTCACGCCTCCGTCGAAGCTTGGGTAAAACTCTCTGCGCGCGTTGGGATGCTTACTGCTCAGCGTTGGCATTGTTCACCGCCCCATATCCCAAAAGCATCAAATCCTGCGACACGTTGAACTCATGCTTGTTCAGTGCATAGATTGCCGCCAATGCACAGATACTCATCTCTTGGTCGCGCTGGTACGGGATATTCTGTGTGTCGCCGTAGTCTGTTACGTACGGCAAACGCGCAAAGTATCGAACCGGCATATAGGGCATTGTTCCTTCATCGTCATAGTACCGCAGCACTCTACCTTCTACACTCACGGGCACTGTCCCGCACAGCATCAAAAAATCCGGCGGCAGCATTGTCCCGCTTGAGCCGGTTATCGTCTTCAACAGACGTACATCACCAAGTGCGGCCTGACGCTTCGAGTAGTCATCTACCGCCCTATCTAGGTACGTCAACAGTTCCTGCGTTCCTTCAGGCTGTTCCATATTCCCGCCAGTTGAGAAACCTGTCGCCTGTTCGTCGCTTATGAAACGCCTCACCATTGCTACCATCTGAGCAGGTGTCATATCTTCCCTCCGAGTACCTGTACAGGCCCGGCATCCGTGAAGTGCGACAGCTCACGAACTGCCAGTGTCTGGCTGCACTGCTGTACTATCTGTTCTGCCAGCGCAGGGTTGTTACCAAACATCGCTAGGCTTATCTGCTGGATGTATGCCTCCATTGACAAAGGCACATCGAGGTTGTCGCCCAAGTCCCTTACTCGGTTCGGCACATAGTAGTACTCCAAGCTGTACATCGCGGGCGTTGCGTATATCGTGTCGTTGATTATCCTGTACGTCCCTTCGACTGCTGGAAGCTTCGTTGTCGGAATAAGCTCTCCGTCATCTCCCACTATCTGATGAATCCGCACAAAGTCATTCGGCAACGGTGCATACCCTGTTGAGGGTATGTTCAGCACCGCCTTCTTCTGCGCCGCGTACACATATCGTTCACTCAGACGGCCGTAGAGGAGAGAGGCCGCCTGATTTATACTCTCTACTAGCTCATAGTCCGAATACTTGATGCCCTGCATGTCCTTCAACGCGTACCGCAGGGACTTTACCAGCCTTACCACCGGTATTGCCATAGCCTACACTCCTCCTTCACAGCACTTCCAGTGCGGAAATCTCTTCAGCAGACGACGGAACGCCGCTTTGTCGTTGTTTCTCGAGAAGCTCAGGTAGTCGAGGTCGTATGCTGCCTCTAACATTGCCGCCTCCTCTACTGGAATGTTCGCTACCAGACGGCCAGAGACACTTCCCCGTTCATCGCGGATAAATCCCTTGCCGGAATGTTGCAGCATCTCCCAGTTCAGCCTTTGCTCGTCGTCTGTGTTGAAATGAGTAAGGAGCCGATACTCACCGCCGTGCTCCTCTAGCTCTTGCTCTAAAATCATTAGCCGCTTACTAATACACTACACCGTCGAGGTCCTTAATCACGAAGTGTGCTTTCTCAGCTCTCATCTCAAGCGTCCATTCTCCATTTATCATCCTGCGCTGCATGTCGTTTATCTTCGGAATGTCGCCCGTCTTGAAGTTCCTCAGAAACGCCTTCTTCATGTATTCGGGGCTGAGGCCGTAAATCTCTCTGTTATCTGTAGGCATGAACCTGTCCGTTATGCACTGGAGCGTTCCGAAATCTGTCTCAAGTACGCTAATCATCTGCGTCAGCTTGTTCGTCTTATTCCCGTCCATGTACTTCGTATTTCCGGCTGTGAATGTTGAGATTACCCTCTTGTTGCGCGGCGAGACAAGCAGAATGCTGGGCTTTCCTCCGGCTGTCCATGTCTGCTCTAATGCAGTGTTTACAAGGTCGAACGTAAGAGGTCTCGGAGTGCCGCCGTTAGCAAACACGTTCGTTACTATCCAGAACGGCAGGCCTCCGAATATTCTAGGTGAACCCATAGCACCTGGAGACTGGGTAGCCTGCTCTATCAGTGCCTTTTCACAGTCGAACGCCAGCTCCTTGAGCGTCTTTGCCATCTGGTACGCCATTTCTGAACGTATACCATAATGAAGTACTGCCTCCTGGCTGTCCGTTACCTGAATACCCCTGTGCATTATCTGCGTGTAGTTGTGCAGTCTCGTGCGCGGTACTACATTCAGCGTGAAGTAAGTGTAGCCTTCATCCTGCTGGTTCACTACAGGCTGTCCTAACTCATCTTCAAGCCATTCATGAAGTACCTGTGTTGCCCTCGTCTTTCCTATCCTCGAGTACAGCGGCGTATCATACGGAGCTATGTTCGTTATGATGTCGCTTACATCTTCCTTGTTTCCTACTGCTGCGTAAGTATTACTTGCCATTTAATTAACCTCCTGAATTATACTTCCATTCTCTAATAGAATTTTTTTGTTATACTGCAATGCGCAGGCCATCTCTATCTTGCACCCGCGCGCCGTTTCCCAGCCGGACGCAAACAATACCCAGTCTGCTCCGGCCATCCTTTTTATGAGCTCACCTAAGCACTCAAGAGCTGTCAGCTTCCCGTCGTTTATGAATGTCTCTACAAGCATCACGGGCTTGCCTAGATACTCTCCAACCTTTTTGAGCAGGGTCTCCTGCCGACTGCGTATCTCGTCCTCGAACAAGTCCCGCATCGGCATGGAGACAAATATTTTCTGCATTGCTACACCCGTCTGTTCCATGCTTCTATCACTTTGGCTTCGTCCTCGCTGGCAAACGTCGATACTCCGCAATTGAGGCACGCTACCATCTTCAGTAGTTCACCGTCATTCTCCGCTTCACAGACTTCGGGGATACTGCCGCAGAACGGGCAGGGTTTCAGTTCCTCATCCATTGCTATCACCTCACGCGTAGCCCATCCTCATCAATGCCTCTGCCTGTCCGTCCATGTCCATGCTGCTGAACTTCCTCATGTCCACACTACGGCGGCCTTCGTACGACGTTCCTCCAGCTCCCTCAAGTACAGGAGGACGGTTGCGCGGTGCAGGACGGTTTCTGCCCTGCTCTGCACGGAACTCCTGATACCAATTCGACAGCACTCCCTGAATACTGCGGAAGTCTCCTCCGCTCTGCCTCGCGTACTCCATCAGTCCGGCGTTCACCTGTGCAGGGGTTACCTTAGCTTCCTGCAGCTTGCCCGTGAACCAGCGGTCAAACTCCATGTAGTCTGGCTGCCTTACTAACTGGGCGTTGAAGTTCTGCAGCTGCTGGTAGTCGTTCGACATCCTCTGATACTGCGCTATTTCAGCTGTGCGGCGGTTTGAGAGCTCCTGCATCGCCAAGCTCAGTGCCGCTCGGTGCTCGCTCTCGTATTCGTCAAAGTCGTCTGGGTCTTCAAGCCCTAACCTTTCACAGGCGAGCTTCTGTGCGTCGTCGGCGAGTTCTTTCGGAGTGTACTGCTGGGGGGCGGTGAACATCGGCGGGGTCTGCGAACGCTGCGCCATCTGCTCCTCTATCTGGCGACGCTGCATCTGCTCCCTCACTATCGGGATGTAGTCCTTAACGTCGCCTTCCAGACGGCTTTCGTCCCACTGCTCGTACGGGGTCTGCCTAAGCTCCTGCTCTGTGTACCTTGCGGGACGTTCGGGCTCATCTAGTCCCAAGTCTCCGAAGAACTCATCACGGAACTCTACTTCTCCGTCCTCGTTCAGGCTTACATTACCGTTGTCGCTCGTTATTGGGGCGGGCTCGGATTCGGGTTCGGGGGCGTAACTTTCGGCTACGCTCGCTTCTCCCTCACTGTATACAAGGCCGTCCGCCTCCACTGACCAGCTACTCGTCTGCTGTTCGTCCATCGATAAGCTCTCCTTCCTTTACGCGCGCATGTATCCTGTCCCAGTACTCATTCTGCTTACGGTCATACATTGCCTTCTCCTGCGGCATTGGAAGATATGTTTTGAACTCAGCGTATTCTTCACGGATTATTGCTTCCAACCTTGCATCAAGCTCGATTGCCTTCTTAGTCGCCATCATTAATCAACTCCTTTTCTGCGATTTCTCCGCTGTCTATCCGGCTTCTTATCGTGTCTACAAATATCTTCAGTACCCGAAGATACTGCACCAGCCCTATTGCGTCATTGTCCGAGTGCAGGTCGGCACTCTCCAGCTGGCGGATTACGTGTTCTCTCTGAGCGACGAATATCTCGTCGAGCACATCGTTCGCTACCCTGTACCGCCGTCCCTGCTCCGCCTGCGCCATTAGTTCTTCGCGCTCACGTTCGGGACTGTATTCAAGCGTCCTCAGTTCTCTCGTGTCCATAGCTACCTCTCCTCTCTAGTAACCTAATTCCCTCAGCTTCTTGCGAAGCCACTCTATTACGCGCCCCAGTGCGGGGATACGTACCGCTATTCCCATTCTGCCTCCTGTGCATGAAAAAGCACCCCATTGCTGGAGTGCTATCTTTGTTCTATGTCGGGTATATCTGCATCTAGCTCTTCTAGTACCCGTTCTAGCTCCTCTATGCTTACTGGTTCGGCTATGCTGTCCCATTGACATACTCCCCACGCCTAAAGGCGGGGGCTTCTAGCATCTACAACACTGCCGGATTGCTCCGGGCTTACTGCGTCTCCGCTAATGGCTGATGCCCCTGCCATCAATATATTCTTGGCCGCGTTCCTGTCCCGTTCGTGGTGCGTATGGCACTGCGGACAAGTCCACTCACGAACTTTGAGATTCTTCACATCAGGATTCTGATACCCGCAGGCACTGCACAGCTGAGAGGACGGGAAGAACGGCGGCACAAA
Organism: Synergistaceae bacterium; assembly: GCA_017445405.1. Classification (GTDB taxonomy): domain Bacteria; phylum Synergistota; class Synergistia; order Synergistales; family Aminobacteriaceae; genus JAFUXM01. The sequence goes on along the minus strand of JAFSUD010000065.1, from coordinate 49,387 downwards.
GACTATCTGCGTCCCGAACTTTGATGCCTCGTACTCAAGAATCTTCACGAACTCCGAGAAGCCTAGAGAGTGTATCTTTTGTCCCAACAAACGCGCCATCCCCTTGATGTTCAGCGTCTCTAGGCAGATACACGCATACTCCTCACAGAGTTTCCGGGCCAGCTTGAAGTGAAAATCTTTGCGCTGGTTCTCCATTCTGCGGTAGGCACGAGCCAGTTCAAGGCGGGCACGTTCTCGGCTATGAGATCCTTTCTGTTTGCGGGAGAGTGCGCGGCATTTGGTTCTTATTGTTCTTACGTTCTGCTTGAAGAAATCGGGTGAAGTTATATCTTGTCCATCACTCGCTGTGAGAAACTGTTTCAGCCCGAAGTCGAAACCGACGCTCTTACCCGTTCGTGTCTCGACCGGCACAGACTGAGTATCACAGCACAGATAGACGTATATATTTCCTACTGCATCACGCTTCACCGTTACCGTTTTGACTTTGCCCTCTATACGACGGCTCTGAAAGTATCCGTACCACCTTTTGCCCAAGCGAATACGTCCACAAGCCTCATCAAGAGACCAGCCCGCTTGCTTCAGCGTGAACGATTTGTAGCGGCGGACAGCCTTGAACTTTGGCGGCGAGCACTTAACCTTGCGTTTCAGGTTCGACCAGAACAGGTTATAGGCACGGTCTATTCTCTCTGCCACATCCTGCACTGCCTGCGACCCAAGCTGGCGCATATACGCAAAACGTTTTGTGCGCTTCAGCTTCGTCAGGTGCTTCATCAGAGCATAGGGTTTGATGTACTTGCCGAACAGCCGGTAGTATCTCTTTTGCAGGGCTATGCAATGGTTATATATGAGGCCAGCGATGTTAATCTGTCTCATCAATGCACTGTTATGGTCAGAGTGATATAGCTTGAAGCGAAACGTTTTCATTTCTGCCGTTGACTTGTCTTTTGGCTTTCTATGTACTGCTTCACTATCTTTAGCGGTGCTCCGCCTACGGTTGAGACAAAGTAGCTGTTCGTCCATAACGTAGGCAACTTTGTTTTAAGGTATGGGAACTCCTGCCTGAGCAGCCTTGATGTCCTGCCTTTGAGCTTCTTTATCAAAGTATGGATACCAAGCTGGGGGTCAACATCAACGAGCAAGTGAACATGGTCAGGCATAATCTCAAGTTTAAGTAGTTCAACGGAGGACTCACGACACATGGAGATAATGAGTTCTCTAAGCCTAGTCTCAACTGCCTCGACGAGGACTTTACGGCGATACTTAGGACACCAAACGACATGATATTTGCAGGAATAAACGATATTACGATTAGATTTATATTGCATGCATGTATTATATAAGAATAGTATAAATAATACAAAGCAATATTAAAAGATAAAGGCCTTATATCCCCATAGCTGAAGCTAGGGGCTTTACGGCCTCCTTCGGTAAAAAGCTCCCATTGATGCCTTCGAGATTACTGAACTGCACCGTGCTCCGTCGGGCAAACCATGTCTGGCTTCTATGTATGGAGCTTCACTGTGAGAAAGCTCGCGCAGCTCATAGGGAGACATGCCGCCATAGTCCCGCAATACTACGTCTACAGTATCTTGCTCATCGTGGGTAAGATTTTCTGGCGTGCCTTTGGTGATGTCTGAGGCATTAACCATAAACAGCCCCTTGTGCTCTCTGAAAAGTACAGAACAAACAGGCCCGTTGCTCCATGCCTCGAAGTCCTCTGGGAATAGCTCATGTTCAGTCCATGCCAAAGCCCATGCCTGTGAATAGTAACAGAGCTTTTGCAACTTCCATGATGACATACTTCCTTGACGTTTCAGAATATATTTCGCTACGTCGAATACTGTCGCCATACTATTCACCGTCCTCACGTATGCTTCAGATACGATGGGCAGACTTTATGCTCTCTGTCCCACCAAAGCACTTTGAAGATGTGTCTATCCCTTATGCCAAACAAACGTTTAATGCCATCTATATGAAGAGAAAACACTTCGTCAATATCATCAAGCTGAAGCTCGATTAACCTTTTCTTCGCTTCAGGGCTGATATTATCAACCTCGATAGCGTGGTCTCGTCTGCCTGCTATTTCATGCCATGTCATTTTCTCCCACAGCCGCATCTTGTCTAGGATAAGCCGCCACTCGTCGAGCGTAATATCTGCACAAGAAAAAGGACCAGACATATCCATTAAGGAAAACTGCCAGCATACGGGGAGAGAAGAATAATCAACTTCGCTCTTACGTACTGAGCGTTCACTACGATGATTATTCCTTAATCATATATCCTTGTCCCGTCCCATTACTGGATACTGGAATAGTATTCTGACATATCCGCCAAAGAGATAACCTCATGCCCTCTCTCAAAAGGTTCCAGCCCTCTCCTTGCTCTTATGTATGGCTGCTCGGAGTGCGTAAGGTCGCTTAACTCCTGCGCATTCATGCGGGAATATGCATCGCATACCGCATTAACAGTTTCTCTCTGGCGGTCGCTTAAAGCATCGGGATTTCCTCCAACTGCTCCGACTTCAATCTTAAAGATACCCTTATGCTTACTGTAAAGAACTGGGATAACAGGTCCATTGACCCACGCTTCTATCGGTTCGGGGAACAGCGGTTCATCATCCCACACCAAGCTCCATGCCTGAGAGTAATAACACAACTTTTGGAGCTTCATTGCTGACATTGCCCCGCAACGTTCGAGAATATATGCGGCTACATCAAAGATACTCAGCATACTACACACATCCTTTCTCTTTGAAGTATACCTTTAGTCCATGATGTTGTAATCGGTATCTACCTGAAATTGCAATATGGAGAGTATTTTTGCTCGTCTTAGTTCAATTTTCGCCGATTTTTGAATTAAGACTACCCGCTCTTGTTAATCAAGCCTCGCATGTCGGCTCTGCACACCACAATTCATGCCAGCCCGACGTTCCTCCAGCTACAGGCGGCGTTCGTTCCGCAAGACTGTCCAGCCTCCGCCTTAACGTCCTTAGATGGGCTTCATATTCCTCGCTATCAGCCTCTAGCTGTTCTATTCGCCGGTCGTACCACACTACTATTACCAGCAACAGTACATCCGCTATCACATGAAGTACATCTGTCATAACTGCAGCCCTCCTAAGTTCGGCGCAACATACCCGCCTCCCTGCTGAGCCGCTGCCTGCAACTTCCCTAGCACTGCCTGCTGTTTCGCCGCGTTCTGCAGTCCTTCTAGTGCCGCCTGTTCTTGCGCTGCCTGTTCCTGTGCCTGTTGAGCTTGCATCTGCTGCATCATCGCCGTATAGAACTCCTGCTTCACCTGCTCGGGGTCTTTCACGTACTGGCTTGCATCTCGGATACCGCTCTCCTGCAGTAGCTTACGTGCCGCTATTGCCCATTCAGCGGGCGTTATTGCTCCAAGTTGGATACCTGTCTGCGCCAAGCTGGCAAGATACACCTGCAGGTTCTCTATCGTCTGCTTCCTCTTCCCTATTCCGGCCTCAGTGTTCACATCTATGTCGAACTCGCCTTTCAAGTCATCGGGACTTACCTCTAGCATCGTGTTCTGCAGTCGTATCACCTGCGGCTGGTCTATATACCTCTGGTTCAGCTCCACCAAGAAACGCAGTACCTCTCCAACTCCCGTCTCCGCGAACACCCTCACTATGTAGTCTATTCGCTGTTCACTTGCCTGCTGGAGAAGCGATATTCCCGTCGCCGTCTTGTTCAGCGTCTTGCTACTCAAGCCCTGGTTGTATCGGCTACGTCCTGTCCATTCCTCTAGTGCTCCTTCGAGGTACTCAAACAGGTTCATAGTCCAGGGGGCTATCCCCTGCTGGGGGAACGGATACACTATCGCGCTCGGGTTGCCGCTCACCTTGATGAACTGGCGACCCTGCTGGATGTCCTTCACGTCTACTCCCTTACCGTCGATGAACCATCGCTGATTGTTTATGTTCACCGTGTTCACCAACAGCTGGCGCATCAGCGCGGTCTTGATTGTCTGCACTTCGCCTACTATCTCCGCTAGAGATACATCAGCAAGCACCTTGAACGGGTCGCGCACTGGCGAGAGCGTGAATATCGGTACTCGGTTGTACGGGTTCTCCATCACTCTCAGGATTTCGTCCCCAACCACTGAGACTATCGCGTCTTCAAGCATTCCGTCGCCATTGATGTCTACCTTCACATAGCATTCATACAGCTCATACAGCGAGCGCGCATCATCTTCCTCATTGGGGCGCGTATTCAGCTCGTCGTTCAGCTCTGTCTCGAAGGAGTTATAGATTATCCCTCCGTTGCCTGCTTTCTCTATGGCCTTCTCTACTGCTTCAGGGTCATACACCTCGCGCTGTGCCTGTCTGCGAAGGTGGTCGGCTGTTACTGCCTGTCGGTGTGCTACAAAGTTCGCGTCCTTCAGGCTCTTGGCCTCTGGAGACCAGCGCAGGTCTGTTACCCTCACTGGCTCTATCACAGGCTTGTTGCTCTTCAGCCGTCCTATTCGGTAGCCTATCTGATAGTTTCCTAGCAAGTCTGGCCCGAGCGCGTACTCTATCTGACACCATTCATTCATCTGCATCTGCAACAGCGTCATTGCGTCTACGTACTCCAGGTGCTCGTCCTGCCAGTCCTCTACTCTCTCCCACCAAATTTTTACTGCTCCGAGATTGTACTCGAATGCGTCGCTGAACCAGTCCCACAGCACCAAGAAGCCCTTGTTCTGCGTCATCAGCTGGAAGTTAATTAACGACTTCAGAACCTCCGCGCGCGGCACGTCCTCTTCACTGCGCCCTACGATAACTACTGCGTCATCACTCCCGAAAAATGAGTTCATCACGTTCGGAATTGCCCATTGCACCATGCTCCAGAAGTCAAAGCTCACAAAGTCGCTCTGCGCCGCCGTGTTCCTGAAACGCTGTTTGTAGTACTCTCGGTCTGCCTCATATATCTTGTGTCTAACTCGTAGCACTGGTTCTATCTTTGATGTGAAAAAGTCATTAGCTCTCTGGATGTCCGCAAGCACCGCCTTCTTTACCTTCTTGTCCTGCTCCGTCTCTTTGTCCGAGACTATCCTTACATCATCCCAGCTATCGGATTCCATTCATCTGTTTCACTCCCTCCGTAATAATCTTTGTCATATCCATTATCGAACGGCTCATTTGTCATCTGTTCCATGTATGCCAGCGCGTCTATCACGTCATCATGCGCTCCGTTCGGGTACGCCAAGAGCTCGCTCTCTATCTTGTCCAGCCACGAGGCACGAGCCTTGAACCAAACCGTCCCTACCACAAATCGCGGCTGTATCGCGTCTATCCTGAGCTCCTTCTTCTTCTCAGCCTTCAACGGCTGGATGCGGAAGAATACCCCGCGTTTCGGCATCTCCTTCTCCAAGAAATGCTGCAGGGCTGCCTGATAGGCTACTGCCTCTACTCCTACGCACAAAGGCCGCCACTTCTTCACTGCACTGAATATCGCGTCCATTGTCGTGCTTGGGTCATATCTCCCGTACTCCACATCTAGCACGAACCAGTGCCCTTCCTTGTTTACCCCTACTGTTACTATTGCTGAACAGTCGGCGTTCGCTTTCTGGCTGATTGCTAGGTCTACCGCTGTGTAGATGTTCAGCTCGCGCGGCGAGGGGGCTTTCTCGTAGTACCTGAAATACTGTCGCTTGAACTTCTGGCTGTCGGGGCTGATTGTCTCGCACATCCTCTCCCTGTACCAGATGTCCGTCTTCCCTAGTAGGGCGGCGTTATCACGGCTACGTTCTATCTCCCTCAGAGGCCACTTCGAAGGCCACGCGCTTTTGCCATCCTCCGTCAGTATCGGGATGCGCCTCGATGTGAAGTTCAGCAGCTCGCTTGACTTGATTACTCGTTCTATTATGCAGCGTTCTCCGAGATTGTTCCCGATTAGGAATATTCTCGTGTTCTTTCCCAAGAAATATACGTCTGAGAGAAACCAGTCCCAGTCGCTCGTCGTTACTGCCTCACTACGCGCGTCCTCACTATCTTGCGGGTCATCGATTATCACTAGGTCGGGTCGTTTTGCTCCCCACGAGAGACCTCGTACTGCCGCTCCTTTACCGTATGCCTCTATCCTCACTTTCGCTCCGTTGCGGTAATGCACCTCTAACGCTAGCCCGGAGTTGTCCCTAACACTCTCCATCAGGCCGTTCATCGCAGCGTTCGCCATGTACTCACGCGATACCTCTACCAGCTTCTTGCTCGCCTGCGTCTGCGTGGCGCAGATTATCACTAGGTAGCTGCGGTGCTCCTGCGGGTATGTCAGCGCGTGAAGAAGGTTTGCTCGGATTACTATCTGCGTCTTCGCGCTCTCTCGGAACGCCTCTATCGCAAAGTTCTCCTTGCCCTCCAAGAGGATTTTGCTCCACTCTTCATGAAACGGCGCAGGGCGTACATCATCCTTCGACGGGATGAACGTCTCTCGGAACGCTACTAGTGAATGCATCGCGCGCTCTTCGGCGGCTAGTGTCTCTTGGAGTTCCTCAGCTGTCAGTTCCACGTTCCGCCTCGCGCTCCAGCAATAGACTGCGTATCTCCTCACGCAATCCTGCCGCTCCGTTCACGTCTATCTGCACATCCTGCATTTGCGTCGCCTTCCCGTAGCCCCTGTCCAGTATCTCCGTGATTGCCATCATCGCTATCTTCGCGTTCTCGTGGCTCATGAACCCTATCAGCCTCTGCACTGCTTCGGGACACGCTGCCTTGATGGCGTTCCGTACCTCTTCAGGTACTCTCGGGCGGCCGGACGGATTGCCAGACTGCCCTTTCACGAAACGGCCTTTGTCATCTCGCTCTATCGTTGTCTCGTTATCCATATCTTTCACCTAATATGTATTTTTTATATGTGCTATAATCTCACAATCCTTGAGGGGAAAAGAGGTGATGTTCATGAAGTCTTACTCCTCAAGGGAAATTAAGGCTCTTCTTGAAGCTAATAGATGGGTTGTTGTGCTCGCATAAAGGAGACTATACACAATGAATGATTTTATCGTTTATCCAGCTCTATTCTGGTATGACATTCCTGATGAAGTCGCGGTTACCTTTCCCGATTTGCCGGGATGCACGGGGCAGTGCAGAAAAGACTGCGATGTTTACGCCTATGCTCAGGAAACTCTTGGCTTTTATCTCGCTGATGCTGAAGTAGAAACCTTGCCTGAGCCGTCCCGCATTCAGGATATTCCTCATGAAGAGGATACTGCTACTGTTCCTGTACGCATCTATCTCCCAGCTTACCGCGAAGAGATGGATAGCAAGTCTGAGAAACGCACTGTTACACTTCCGAGATGGCTCAACAGAGCCGCTCTCAGGGAGAAAATCAACTTCTCGGAAACTCTGCGTGATGCTCTAATGAGCAAACTCGGCATATACCGCAAAGTATCTGCCCGTCGCTATAATTAGCCTTACGGGGGACATAACAGCTCCCCATGCTGCTTCTCACCTTTACGGGTACACACGCCCTAACAATTTCTTCATCATTTTCACTATACACCCACTCCGTTCCTCTTAGACTTCCTATTTACCCATTGTATGAATTTATCCGTCTGCTGTTTCACTGTCTGCTGCGCTCCCTGATGCCATTTACCGTGCCAATATACTCCCTCCACTATCGCGTCTGAGCCGATGATGTCCTTGTTCGGGTTCGTCTCGTTATGACGGCATAAAAAAAGCACCGCCTCTTTCCCTGCAGTGCTCAGAACATCCACCATTCGCGTCAACGCCAATCCTTGTCCGTCCGGCATCTCCACCTCTGGCAGTTTATACTCATAGAACACGAACGCCTTACCCTTGTACTCAAGAAATCCGTCTATGTCCGTCGGTGTTATTCGTCCGTACTTTATTCCGCTGAAGTCTATCAGTTGTCGGGCTCTGTCTCGGTACTGTATCTTTCCACGACTGCTGTCTTCGTATTTCATTCGGGGACTGCGCACCAGCCTTTTCTGCTGAATACTTCGATGAACTTTCCCCTGTCTCCTCCAAAGTAAAGCAATGCCTGTCCCTGCAATGGCGCACCTGTCGTTCCGTCTGGCATATGGAATTTCACTCTGCCTCTAGGGAAACATACTGCACTGGAACTTTTCACCAGCTTGTTGAACCATTCCGTCTCCGTTGCGTTGTTTACAAGCATTATAGCCTCCTCAATGTTGGGCAGTTCCTCCAGCAGCTTATCCGTGAACTTCGTTATCAGCTCTGAACTATAAGGCGGGTTCAGCCACACTTTCCCGAACCAGCCGTTAGACAGCCCGTCCGTATCGCTGGTATAGTATTCCCTTGCTCTCACTACCTCATTCGCTATATCACTGCTTGCGGGGTCTAAGTCTATGCTCCTCATAACTTCTCGGGCAAGCTCGATGTATTCAGCGGGTGTGTACCACTCGTTGTTGCCGCTGTTGTACGACACGAAAGGTCGCGGTGATGCAGGTTCTTCGGGAGCTGCTTGAGCTTCGGGCTCTTCGGGCTCGGCGGGGATGAAAATACTCACCGGCTTGCGGGCACGGGGCTGTTCTCGCCCCAGAGTATCCGTTGACGTGGCTAATTTAGCCACATCTCCGTTCGCTTCTAGCTCCCTACGTTGGCTACTTACTGTCGTGTGATGTACTCCAAGTGCTTGTGCTATCTGCCGGTCTGACTGCTCGGGCGTTTCCTTCAGTTGCTCTCGGATTAGCCCGCGCTTCTGCTCACTGGTTAAGTGCCGACGTGCCATGTTCAGCTTTCGTGCATGGGTTAGCTTCTCACTCTCCGACATCCCAGAACGTATCACGCGCGGATAGTCCTTGATGCCTAACTCCGAGCATATCTTCAGCCGGTGGTAACCGTCAAGGACATTTCCCGCCTCGTCGTACTCTATCGGCACCATCACACCGCGAAGGGCTATATCTGCCTTCAGCTCCGCGTATTCCTCAGCCGTCAGTTCCGGCATTACCTGATAATTCATCATTCTCCGTCTCCTTCTCTGTCCCCTTGCGTGGCACAAAAAACACGGGGAAGGAGACAACCCCGTGTATTCCGCTATTTGCGCGCTGCGGACTGTGCCTTTCTTAAGTTGCGCCGGAGGAAGGGCTCGAACCTTCACCCGCCATCTCTGACCGCTCCTCCCTTGAGCTACTCCGACATGTCTATTGCTACAGGGCTACTCCCCTGATGCTCACAAGCGTCGCCGTCCCGTCTAATGTCTCATGGATTACCATCTTCACCAGTCGCTTCGATGCAGTCGCCGTTACCAGCGTCTGTACCGCCAGAATGCAGTAGTTCGTCCCATTCACCAGCTGTGAGCCTACGTACAACACAGGCTGATACTCTGCTCCCGTCATTCCGCCCGTTACGGCCGTAAACGCACTCTCCGCCTTCTGCGGGAGGTTGCATCCCTTCATCTCATCGATATTCCAGCCACCTAATTCTGCCATTCATCCTCTCTCCTTCCTTACTGTTCCTCTCATGCTTCACAGTTAAGCTGCCCGCGCGTTCTGGCTGCCCCATCTATATACTTGCTCCCCTGCCGCGGTTACCCAACTTTTCACAAAAGAGGTTCGCTATGAACACAAAAAAACGACACCCTTCCAGATGCCGTCTCCTCTGCGCTTTCTTGCGATGCTATTAGTCTACTACCAGATACGCAACTTTTGTCCCTGTTTTGTCCGCGTTTTATTCGACTTTTTTCCGCCTCTTACATATTCTTGCTATAATTGCCTAAATTTTTCTTCGTCTATTGACAATTTATTCAGAAAGGTGTTGTGCATGTGCTCGCTCAGTTCCTTTTAGAGGGGCTTCCCCCTACCGTTAATACTTTCTACCTCCGCACTGCTAGAACTGTCTGCAGGAAACCTCACGTCAGGCTCTGGCAGCTCAAAACTACTGCTCAGCTCGCCGCTGAATGGCACAACAAGCCTCCCATCTCTCTACCTCTCGAACTCTCCATTGTTTTCGAGACCAGCAACCGCAGAAAGTGGGATATAGACAACCGCATCAAGCCATTGCAGGACTGCTTAGAACGTGCGGGTATCATCCTCAACGACAGGCAGGTCGAGAGCCTCCATGTCAGGCGTATCTATGGCACTAAGGACACCACCTGCCTCACTCTCGAGGAATACCGGCAATGAAGAAGAGAGATAATTACCGTTTCGCCGAGAAGTGCCTTTACGAGTACCCCTCTAACTGCTCTAAGCTACTCAGTCTGGAGCAGGAACTCGCTCTGGTTTGCGGCTCATCCGATGCTCGCGGACACTCTTACAACGTCGGGGAGAATGTCTGCGGCGTTCATTCTGACCCTGTAGCATCTTTCATCGAACACAAGATGCGCCTTGAGTACCGCATCAACTACGTCAGACGCTACACCGAACCTATCACAAGACTTGTTAATGACTTCAACAGCTCAAACGTCTTGGAGAACTCCAAGAAAAATGACTGCAGAAAGATACTCAAACTGTTTTACTTCGGGCGGAACAGCGTCGATACGGTTCTCGGCGAGCTCAATTGTTGCAGAACTGTCTTCTACGAGCGCAGAAAGTTCCTCGTTACTTCTGCCATTCAGTATTTAGGGCTATAAGGGCAGCTAGTGAGCTAAGTACCTCATAGCCGCCCAGTCGATTTTGTAAAAGTGTTTTCTCACGTTTGTGAGAGTACGTACAGGCATAGTAGCCAATTTCTTCATGACGGTGTTTCTGGTCTTGCCGGATGCGGCAATGAGTTCCTCTATGGATGCTCCTCTGCCATAGAAAGTGCAGGCCTGAAGGATAGCCCAAGCGATGTTCTGGGTGTCCTCATCGTGAGGCAGGACAGAGAAGAGAGCTTGCTTCATGCGCTTGAGCTGGGTAAGTTTATGCTGGAGCTTGCTGTTAATCTCCAGCAGGGTATCGGCAACAAACTGCAAGAAGCCTAGAATGAAGGGAGTAATATCCCCGCAGTTGATTTCAGCGTCAGTCTCCTTTAGGAGAGAGTAATACCTTCCCTTGTGCCTCTTTATGGTAACGGCGAGCCTGAGAGCGACAAGCGGATGCAAATGCTGGGCAAGGTAGCAAGACGAGATAAAACGTGCTGTTCTGCCGTTGCCGTCGTAGAATGGATGAATGTAGACGAAGAGATAGTGGAAGATGGCGATACGGATAAGGGCGGGATATTCGTCCGAGTTCAAGAAGTGCAGAGCCTCCGACATGACGGCAATGATTTTGCCTTCAGGTTCAACTCCCCTGTGGATAATCTTGCCTGAAGGGTTTTTGACATCAACGCCCTCCTTGCGAAACAGCTTCCCATCTAGCCGGTTATTGAAGTCATACGCAATAGCATCCTGATGAACGAACTCGTCATAGAACCTCCTAACGTCCTCGCAAGTGCTGAATTGAGGATAGTCGCCGGAAGAGAGTAGGTCGTACATCTTGATGATGCTGGAGAAGTGCTGGTTATTGCCGCCTCCGTCAATAATATCCCTCAGCTCCCTATGCGTGCTATGTATGCCCTCAATATCGCTTGTAGAATGAACTTCATCAACGATAGACGCTAAAGCGAACTGACGCTGAATGATGAGTGCGAGTTTAGGCAGGATGCTCAAGAAATCGGAGAACCTGAGGTATATTTTCTCCAGAGCTATAGATAAGTCTTGATTGTAATAGAAGAACGCCTGAAAAGCCCTATCATGGTTGAACTGTCTGATAGTTATAGGCAAGTGCACAGCCGATGGGGAGTAAAACCTTTCCTTGTAGATTTGAGCATGAGATTTTCCATTGGTGTAAAAGATTTTAGCGAGGCTCTCGAACATAACATCCATCCTAACTTCACTTATCTTGTCAAAAAGTGGTGATTTTGACAAGTATACACCGTCATCTTGTCAAAAACAGCCAGTTTTGATAAGTACAGGTAGAGTACGCGAAGCCCATAGAGCGTTAGGTTACGAGCGGGAGGTGTCGCGCAGTAGGATGGCCGGAATGGTGTCGTGCCCCATATTGTTGTACTTCAGGGCAACCATCTCGTGAACATAGAAGCCGTGAGCTTGGAAGTCAGCGAGGCATTGTAACAGTTTCCCGCCATCAGCAGAGAGAGTGAACTCGTGAATGTCGTGTTGTTTAAGGAGAGCCGCAATATCTTCGACATCATCCGGCTGAAGGTTACCTTCATAAATGTCAAGCCTGTTGAACCTGAACTCTTTAGAATGTTCGTAAGCGTGCAGGAGGAACTTGTTGACCGTTACGCCGTCTACAGGAGAACATCCGTTTTTGATGAAGGCATCAATAAAGGGAATGCATAGCGAGTAACCCGCCTCCTGCGTATCCACTTGCTCAGTCTCTATAGCAGGTTCTGTTTTAGGTATAGGCTCAGAAGCCGAAACATTTTTTCTGACCTCAGCAACAACCTTTCGGGGCTGCTCACCCTGACTGATGCGCTCGGCAACTTCCTGCTGTTGTTCCGGCGGGAGCTTCGTAACCTGATAGGCGGCATTGATGGAGAGCTCCTTCCTACGGGTAGCATCAACGACAGGAGCTGGAGCGGTGTCGAGGATGGCGGTTGCATGTTCGTACGTCTTGCCGGAGACCCCTGCAATTGCACCAAGCTCATCACGAGATTTCGAACCTTGTGGTAATTTTTCCACAATGTTGTCCTCTTCGGTAAGAGAAAGCTGTTGCTCAGCAGACGGCATCAAGTCAGTGCGTGTACCCTGCCGTTCTCTTGCCCTTGCCTTGATAGCGTCCTCGCACTTGCGGACGAGCTCGACGCGCTGAAAGTCATTGAGGTTGCGCCTTGCTAACTGGTTCTGGAGCATCCAGAGCATGACGGCATTTCTGTCCTCGAAGCTCATGGAGACAGTCTGATACGGTATGTTGTGAGCCTTGCAGATACGATATCTGTTGTGCCCGTCAACAATGATGTTGTTCCACGTGATGATGGCCTCGCGGCATCCCTCTTTGATGATGCTCTGCTCTAAGCGTGAGAGTTCATCGGCCGTCAGCGGCGGAATGAGAGCGGCGAACTCATCATCAATCTGGAGTTCCCAGCTCAGTCTTTCGGTTAAGTTTTCGCGTAAACCTGGCATCAAATCACTTCCAAACGTTATGAAATTTCCCTGAGCACATACGGCTGAAGGCTTCCCATATGTTAGCATACAAAGCCAAGAACGGATTGCGCTGATGCCCCTGCATGTATTTATCCCATCTGTTTCCCTCAGCGATGTTCCTGACAAGCAAGTTGCTGCGGGGAAGCCTGCCAGCGGAAAGGTAGCTGTGTTCATCGAGCGCGTGTTCAACCTCAGTAGATGTTTTGAGAGCATTCACGCAGTTCTTGATGATAACAAGCTGTTCATTGCCTAAGCCGGTTTCAATGAGGTAGGAGAAAACAGAGCGGAGGTTAAGGATGCTGAGGTAATCGCACAGCACAGGAACGAGGACAATATCAGCAAAACAGATAGCTTCTTTGATGCTGTTGTTCTTGGCCGGATGAGTATCAAGGACAAAGAAGTCGAAGTCCTCATCAGCGAACTCAGGAGCGAAGGATGTTCTGACCTCCAGAGTAGGAAACGTCCGCTGTGAAAGGCTGAGAGCTCCCGCAAGGTTCTGCTGTTCATCCAAGTCAATAGCGAGTACCTTCAAGTCTTGTTGTGCGGCAATCTCAGCGAGGACGAGAGCAATGGTAGACTTACCAACGCCGCCCTTGAAGTTCCAGAGGGTAACTGCTAGCTTCTTCATTGTGTTCATCGACTTCAAGCCTCGATAGCGTTCGCGTAAATGTCTAGCCAATCTGCTGGAGATACGGACTGCCACCTGCGAAGCATATCGCCATAGAGCCAATGAATGTTCTTCTCGCATTCCTCAGAGACCTTGCAAGCCAAACACTGCTTATGTTCTCCGAGCAATTCGCCTCGTAACATAGTTACGTTAAATACTGGGCAGATAAAGCCTGTACCATATAAATTTAGAGTAGTGCCCTCAGAGATAGGAAGCCAGCTTATTCCGCCTTTCTGCACCATGTACTTGAGCACGCTCAACTCTGTGTCTGTTAAATGGCTTAACCTCTCAGCAAATGATTTTCGCTCCGCTTCCTCACGTTCAGCTTGCTCTCGGCGTTCTTTTTCTTCCCGTTCAGCCTGCTCGCATTGTTCTTTCTTTGCAGAAAAATAATGTTCTATTGTCTGATACAATGCCGCCGCAATTCTGTAAGCCACTCCGACAATCCCAACTATTAACCCACACGCCGCCGCTGTTCTTATAGTCGTATACATATTATCTAGTATAATACGTATTGACGGTATTTCACACACTAGCAATGCTGTAATCGAGATAAACAGAGTGAGAAACAGGCATTTCCACTCTGTTGTTAAACCAAGCAATTGCTGTATTTCTTGCATTTCTTGCAAGAGCTTAACATAGCCACTTAATTTTTCTGCCTCGTCTGGCATAATATCTCTCCTTTCCCCCACTACCCGAGCTCCTCCTTCAACGCGCTGTAGGTGTACGTGTAGATGTCCAACAGGCCGCCTAACCCCATCAACGCGTGGAGTTCAGCAGTTTGCACCCAACTGGGGTACTTGCTAGCCGCCACGCTCCAAAACATATAGCCGAGAGCCTGTGCCATGTCATGAGTACGCTTATACTCTTCATAGAAGGCTTTGGAGAATGCGTACATATAGTCTTTACGGCGTACAATGCTTGCTAACCCTAATCCCTCTGTTAATCGTTTATTCAGTTCCTCTTTCACTGGAATATGTAGCTCTGTATCGTTCTTAAGGAGAGAACTGAAGGCGATATACAGACAGACTTCCTTGAACAGCATAAAGTGCTTGGCTAGTACTTTGCGAACCTCTGCATCATGGTATCTTCCTGCTAGTTGCCGAAGAAAAATATACTCTGCCCTGTGCCGTTCAGCTTCTCGTGCTGAGGTAAAGTACGGGTTAGGATACTGGGACCTGCGCCCTATACATGCTAAGCCTAAGTTTACTAACTGGCTAACCGCGTCCTGCTCGGTATATGTGCTCTGCTCGGTGCTGGAGAAGCTATCATGCCCGTGCGGAGGCGGGGCTTGGCCTGATGAAGAGGAATGCGGTTCTTCTTCATTGTGCTTGTCTTCTCCTCTTCCTGCCCACTGAATTACTGTTAGGATTAGTGCAGTAATAGCGGAACTAACAGTAATCTCTCCGCAACTTCTAGGATGTCGTGTACTTGCATATCCACATGATACGAACATCATAAGTAGTATCAGTGCTAAGATAACTTTTTTCATGTTTATGCCTCTCGCAATGTTAGCGTCCCTTGTATTTCTCTCTGCGAAAGGAATAATACCAATCTTCTATTACTCTCTGAGCTGCTGAATAACTCCCATTTCTTTGCACTGTTTTGAGGATATTCGCTTCAAATTGTTCTTGTGTTACCCCCTTAGCATTATTCTTCTTTATGAGCCAATCATTAAACTCATTAAAATCGGGCTGAGAAGATAACGTTGTAATATAATTACAAAACCGGCGATAATCTTCTAGCTGATAAGAAGTGTATTGATTTACATATTCAGAGGAGTAAGAACGCCTCAGTCCTTCTTCAGCATACTGACGCATAAGCGTTGCAGGAGATGGTGTAAGCGTTTTATGAGTTATCTCATTAACTAAACCTTTAGCTCCAAGTCCCAAAACAAGCAATGCAACGCAAACACAAAATTTCCAAGAGGCTGAAAATATTATACCTAGATGCTTGCTACCAAAAAGCGGTTTTATCCGTTCAAGGTCTTTATAATACTTAGGGTTATCCAACCATCTCGTTAAAGCGTATATAATCCCTATATAGCCCATAACCAGTAAAAATATTATTATTAACTCGTCCATCGTCATCGTCCTTTATGTACAACATAATGGCTACATCCCCGTTACCTTCCCGATGTCCTCGTAAGGATAGTCGAAATCATACTCCGCCCTGCTGTCTGAGCCGTAGCCAGTTTGATGAGTATTTTGTTGGCTGGCAGAGTTCGAAGGTGTTGTTGGAGAGAACTTTGTGTATAACCCCAATAATAATGCGATTATTGTTACTCCTCCAATCAGCGCAGTAAATACTATGCTTCGAGTATCGTAACTTACTGTCTTTGAAGAAGTCTTAGTTACAGGCAATGAACCACCATTTATTAATGCTAAAGTCGCATCAACCATAGAAGTGGGAGGTATCGTGTGCCAAGCATTACTCCTATGAGTATCTTCCTTCAAGAACTTGCCATTTTTATCGTAGAAATCTATACGAGAGTTACTGAATGTACGCTTCTCCGTATCTATTTTCTGATACACAAGCACACCAGTAGCTCTATTAGCTATGTCCTGTTCTTTCTGTGAGCTATTTAATGCCTTATAAATCAAATCTTTATGATATTGCGAGCTGAATACAACCCAACAACAGCAATTAATAACACCAGTCCCAGTATCTTTAGTGATATTAGTTTTATCTACATACCACCTATTACCATTAGCTTCCAGCCCTACATAGACAAATCTATCATCAGAACAAGCTACTAATGGGAGCAGAATAATCAATAACAGAGCTAAAATAACTTTCTTCATGTTAGCGTAGCCTCCGAATGACATCATTTATAGGCCTAGTAGCTCTCGTACATTGTTCAGGGCATCTTGGTACTGCCTGTCATGTCGTGCACCCATTACTTCGTTCTTCATCTGGGCAACCGTTTTATCTCCCCATTCAGCCAGAAGAGTGTCCAGCCAGCACTTGACGTTGACTAGTAAGGCAGAACATTGATTGATGATAGTCTGCCCCGCCTCATCCAAAATGAAGTACGCACTGCCGTTGGAGAATATCAGCCTTTTCTCCATCATGAACTTAGTGAACTTGTCGAAGTTACGTATCCGCCCGTTCTTTAAGTTCCAGGTGAAAAGTGGTGCACCTTTTTCTCCAAAGCACTTTCTGTCTAGGAGCAGAATATAGTACTCCAGCTTCGAGCGACAGACTTTCTCCTCGAAGTCTAGTAGATAAAGAATTAACAGAACGATTAAGCCTGTGTCTTTGGGAAACATCCCGACTTCAGCGGCCTCGTCTGGCGAAAAACGGTATGGCTTCATGTAATGGCTGGCCATAGCTATTAGCGAATTGGATTTATATCCTGCTTTCGGGTTCACTAGAAGTGTCTCCTTTCGTGTAATGCTTAGGCTAATGTCGGTTCAGGCTTCCCAGATTTACCCTCAAACGTTTTCCTTACGAAGCTATCAAGCCAGCTTCTATTAGCGGGCGTATCTGGCATGTCTATGGAGACCTCACCATTGTTGAAGCTCAATCGGCCTGGTTTGGAGACTATCTCCCTAGAAGGATCATTAGTCTGAATTACTACGGGTGTCTCAGATATATTTGCAGAGGGATTATCTGTCTCCCCGATTAGGTAGGATACAGATGTTCCTAGCACTTTAGCTATATCCATGAGTAGGATTACATCTATACCGCGTTTTCCGTTCAACTTTCGCCACAAAGTAAGGTATTCCATCTTCAGCCTTTCAGCCATTTCCTTCTTGGTAAGATACCTTTCCGCCATTAACTTATTTGTCCTTTGCATTAATACTTCTGGAACTTGACTACTCATATGTTATCTTCTCCTTTTTGTAATTATGCCAGATTGGAAATACTTTTCAATTTCATTTTCGGAAATTATTTAGATTTATTTTAGTATTTATACGCATTATTTTTTTCTAAAATAGAAATATAATTTCTGTCATTGAAATGAAGGAGGTGAGCGGTGATAAAGAAAAATAAGGATAGTGGCTTTAGTCAACTCATTTTACGGAACATCAATAAAGCTATAGATGAAACTCATATTTCCAAAGCGGAAATAGCTAGAAGGCTTGGAGTGAATTACAGCACGTTATGGAAAGTCCTGCACGGAAAGTTAAGGCTTAAACCAGAGCACATAGCTGAAATCGCTCACATGACATACAGAACTCCCAACGACTTCTTTTACTGCAACGACTAGGGAGAACTAGCAGATACACGGAGGGAACTCCGGCAAATTGACAAGTAGGAACTCAGCAACCGAGACGCAGAGGGTTGCCCCAAAGGGAAAGTTGAGGCGAGCGAATAGACCCGCGAAGACCCAACCAAAAGCCAACGGAAATTCGTTACGGCCCTGCGATGAAAGCCGATGCCGAGCAGGAATAGCGAAAGTACAGGAGCGAAAACACCTGCGGAGGAGCGTAAAAGGAAGGGGACTGCGAGAGCCCCGCGCTCAACGACAGGTCGAAACGCGGTGAAATCCTGCCGCGTCCAAGCGTGATGCGCTTGCCGATGACGACCAGAAAACTTTTAGGGGGTGATTACATGAACGACTTGGTGTTGTTTACGACCAAGACATTTAACGGTGTTCATTTCGACTGCTACGTCGGACAAGAAGACAGCGGAGACTTCTGGGCGACACGTACCCAGATAGGCGAATTACTGGAATATTCTGAACCTGGTACTGCAATCAAGAATATTCACCTGCGCAATAAGGACAGGCTCGATAGGTTCTCAAGGGTGGCTCAAATTGAGCTACCCTCTGGAGGAAGTCAGGAGGTAGTGCTCTACAACTTCAAGGGGTTGTTGGAGATTTGCCGGTACTCGAACCAACCGAAAGCCGACGCAGTTATGGACTGGCTCTGGGATGTTGCAGATGAGATACGCCGTACAGGAAGCTACAGCTTGCACAGCACAGCAAACCATGAGGCGCAGTTAAGGGCTATTGACCTTGAGCGCGCTAAATTCATCCAGAGCATGGCAGACCTGCCCGCACTGCATCTCTCCGACGAAAGCAAGGCTGTTCTCATTCACGAGGCGTTCAAGATAATAACCGGCCATGAATGCATAGCAATGCTCCCAGAGGTACACGAGAAATTCTACTCAGCAACGGAGCTCGGTGAACTGTTCGGAGTGTCCTCCAAGAAGATAGGCAGGATAGCGAAGGCGAACGGCTTGAAGTCAGAGGAGGGCGGTGTTTCGCAGTTCGGTAAATGGATACTCTCCAAGTCGCAACACTCTGCGCATCAATGCCCGACGTTTGTGTACAACGGCAACGCTCTTGACTGGTTCAAAGAGCACAGCGGGCTTTTGTTGTAGGAGGTGATGATGTGATTAGGTTTGTGGATGAAGATAAGATGAGCCCCGTACAAAGGGCACTGGAACATGCACGTTTTCAGCTCTGCCTTCTAGACGGGGTTCAAGTGTCTCATTCGGACGGTAGTTCATACGTTGTGAACGTCAAAGAAACCATAACCCTGATTGATGAAGCACTTGCTTCTGTGGCTACAGCTTCCGAACCAAATACTGCTCCATGATGAATGCCTTGAAGTAGCCGTACTTATTTTGCGCATTCATCAAAGCCGCGTAGACTTCGGCAGATACCTTCACGAACTGGTATAGGCCTCCATCTGTAAGCTCTGCTTCCAGCACTTGGAGTTCAGCATCGTAGCCGACAGACAGCAGTTCGCCGGAGTTGACAGCTATACGTTTCATTTCTTCACCTCCTCTGTTCTGAGTTCTTGCACAGCTATTTTAACAGAGGAGGTTTTTGCTTATCTAAGGAGGTGAGATACATGAACTTTGTTATAGCTATAAAGGCACTGTTAGCCGCAGTTCTCTTCGGATTGTACTTAGCCCTCGACTAAGAGAGGTCGAAACCTGCCGCGTGCAGGTCTAAACGTTAAGCGTTTACCGATGATGACCACAATTAAGGAGGAGACGTTATGTCGCATTTTTTACTGGCAGTCCTGCACGAAGAATGGCAGGACATTGATGAACTGTTAGCTCCATACTCGGAGGAGCTGGAGACCGAGCCGCGCTTGCAGTACACGAAGGAAGAAGCGATACGCTACGCAAGGGAACATTACGAAGAGTGCCGCGATAAATCCGACGAAGAGTGCTGGGAGTTCATGGCGGACGGGTACGAGACGGACGATGACGGGAACATCTATACGACGTACAACCCGCAGTCTAGGTGGGACTGGTATGAAATAGGAGGCCGCTGGGACGGCTATCTGCAGGTGAACGGGAAGCACGTGAACACGGCGCATATCGGAGAGATAGATTTCAGCCCCGATGAGGAAGCGCACAGGTGGGCTCTGCGTTTCTGGGACGTAGTAGTCGGCCATGCCCATGCCGAGCCTGACGAAAAGTACTTCCCGCTCTACAACGAGAAGTACTACATTGACCGCTATGGAGACCGTGAGACATTTGCCCGCAGGCGGGCGGCGTTCACGACACATGCTGTAGTAACGCCGGATGGTGAATGGCATGAACGCGGGAAGATGGGCTGGTTCGGAGTTTCTGGTGAAACGCCTGATGAAGAAGCGGATTGGGACGAGCATTACTTTGAGAAGTTCATCAAGGATGCAGACCCCAATCTGATGATGACCATCGTAGACTGCCACATCTAAGGTTGAGACAGGGTGCAACATTGCCCCTGTCTTTGTTTATAGGAAGGAGGAAGCTCTATGAACTATTGCGATGCACTGTTCGAGTTAATGTGCCTGCCCCAATGGAGGCTGTTACGGAAGGAGCGCGGGTACAGTGAGATTATGCCCGACATACCTGAGTATCTGTGCTTTCGAGAGCACACAAAAATTTTTAGTGGCATCATCACCAAGATGTCGGACTGTGAGACTGGGAAGGGAGAGTACGCCTTGATGTCCGCAAACGAGAGGCGTACGGAGTGGGAGAGGCTTGAAGTTCTGCGCAAGGTGCATACCTATAAGGCGCATATTTTTGCTACAGCCTGCGGGTACAGATTGGTATAGAGGAGGCGAGAGGAATGGCACTGCTTGCACTGAAGCTCGCCGCTGTGGTTGTGCTTATCGGCTGGGTAGCTGAGCTAGACGAGACATCGTCATGGTAGCTGTGAGGCCGCTTACCAGAGAGCGGTTTTGTCTGCATTCTTACATCACCTCCCTTGCGTTGGATTGACACACAAATATTTTAGCAGGGGAGGATTTCTTTCACAGGAGGTTCAAATGAACAATCAGTTACAGGTTTTCTCCAACAACAGTTTCACCGTCCGCACGACACGCGATGAAGACGGTACGGTGTGGTTCGTAGCCAAAGATATTGCAGAGTGCCTCGAGTACTCGGAAGCAACTATCAGCAACAACATTAGTAATCTGTTTAAGGCTGTCCCCGAAATTTGGAAGGGCAATAAACGGATTATTACCCCAGGCGGAGAACAGGAGATGACATGTCTCACGGAACAAGGCGTGTACTTCTTCTTGGGGCGTAGCGACAAGCCGAAGGCTCTCCCCTACCAGATGTGGATAGCTGGCGATGTCGTACCCAGCATCCATGCGACAGGAAGTTACAGCGTTACTACAAAGCAAGATGACATGGAGCTGAAGCGTGAGGAACTCAGTTTGAGGCAGAAGGAACTGGATTTACGCAGGGCTGAACTGCTGAATGACGTTCTGCATAATCCGCCCTTCCCCCTGACAGACGAAACCCGAACAGTGTTCGGACACGCTGTGTTTCAGCTAGCAACCGGCCAGAATTACCTAGCGATGCTCCCGAGTGCACAGAGAAGTGGTACACAGCGACAGAACTCGGAGATATGTTCGGCATCTCGAAGAACAAAGTAGGGCGTATAGCGAACGCGAACGGGCTGAAAGCTCCAGAAGGTGAGAGTAATGAGTACGGGCGGTGGATATTCTCGAAGAGCCCGCATTCAAGCCGAGAAGTACCGAGCTTCATCTACTCCGAAGCGGCGGTTGACTGGTTCAAGGACTACCAAGACGGTGTTCTGTTAGGGAGGAGGTGAAAGAGATGGCAACGATAGTATTTGCGCTACATACTGCTTTGCTAGTAGTACTTATCGGCTGGTTCATGGGACTGGATAAACCTTTGGAATGACATCTGAGAAGCTGATAGGAAAGGAGGAGGTGAGAGCATGGACTTGGTACTTATGGGCAAAATCGTAGCCGCAGTCATTCTCGTTGCGTACTATTTCTACTTAGACTAAGCAGGCCGAAACGCGGTAACCCCGCGTCCGAGTGTGAGGCACTCGCTGACGATGGCCAGTCGTTAGAACACAAAGGAGGTAAGTGAATGTACAAGATAACGTTGGACAGTAAATCGTTCATCGGCACGGAGGCCGATGTAGCACGATGGTACTGTAAGCAGAAAGACATCAAGCTGTACATTGAGCCGGAGAATGGTAGCGGTGCTCTAGTAGTGTATGCACGGATGGAGGAAACTGACGGCCTTACGCTTGTAGCGCACTTGGATGTGTTCAGAGGTACGGACATCGAGACTAGCTACAAGATGTTCTTCAGGGAATACATGCAGACAAAGGAAGAGCCCGACTTCGTCCTGACTGAAGCAGAACAGCAGGATGATAGTACGTGCACATCTGAGGTTGATGCGCTTGCCGAACGCTGGAGGACGCTTGTTGAGGATGTCTTGCAACTTTACAAGGATATTTACTCTGTAAGATGGCGCACAAAGAGAGGCACTCCAGAACGAGGTACGCTAGCCGTCCTTGAAGGAGCGTGCTATCCGCTCATAGGGGGTATTCAGAGGACGTTCTAGCATGGTACTTGACCTCCTCTGCACTCGGTTTTCGTACAGCCTTTCTAGCAGGGGAGGCCTTATCTTAAAGGAGGTTAATTACCGCTCTACGACGGCACTTCACGCTCCATTGCCTACCCCTTCTGGCAAAGTGAATGTTGTGTACTCCAATATACGCTGGATTGCCGGAGCGTTGAGCGGCTTGCCCGTCTTGCCATGTGAGTTAGTACCAAACAAAATTATATTAAGGAGGAAATCGCTTCTTAACTGGGATTTTTGCCCACTGTAAGTGCAGGGCGGGCTTTATCTTTTCTCTAGGAGGAAACCAAAATGACAGACAGTGTAACAACGGAACTGTACGAGGCTTTGTCGGACGCGATAAGGCTGGTGTACGAGGCAGAGGAAGCCTTTTCGCGATACTGGCACTTCGACCACTCCATGATGGAGATAGGGCATCAGGACGTAATCGAGGCGTACAACGTGCTGAAGAAAGCGCAGGATTTAACCCGAACGGCACTCGGAGAGCCGAAGGAGGCTGCGTCATGAGCTGGGAGCTGTTCTTTCGGTGCGTAGCCGCCGCAATCATCGGGTACTGCATTGGACGTTGCCACTAACACAGGCCGAAACACAGGATTGCACCCTGTGTCTGTCCGTTAGGCGGACACTGACGATGGCCAAACTGCGTCAGATACCCCAACCCATAGAGCACGGTATACCCTGCCGTGCCCTTTTTTATCCCCAAAGGAGGTAACTATGTACGCAACAATTCGTTCATTCGTGAAGGTAATGCAGAGGAGGCAGAGGCTGGGCTTCCGTCTGCGGAACGTAATCCTTCGGGACAATCTCGAAGGGCTGAGCAAGGCATACAAAGGAGGGAAACGCCGTGCTTAATCCAGAGGAACGCTATAACATCTGGCAGGACTACAGAGAACGCGCAAGCAAGTTCTTCTCAGACGTAGAGGACGACCTTGACTACAAGTTTTCTCCGTACCGTCAGTCAGAGGCTGATAAGGACACACCTGTAGTAAGGAGGCTGTTCGACATGCTGGCGGATGTCAGTGCATTCATCGAACGACATGCTAACGAGCTGGAGCAAGAGTATTCGGACTGGGCAGAGATGCAGAGCAACCTTTCACGGTGCTTCACTGCATGGGAATGCGGGTTATGCCCTGAGTTTATGCTCCACTCCAACGAGTGGGCTGGAGATTTTTATCGTATCTCCGCGTTCAAGTAGGAGGAAGGCATAAGTGTAGAAGACACGACGCAGGCTGTATCCCTATGGCGAATGTCGCGCAGATTGAAGGCCGCAAATGCTTGAAGTGTTCAGCTGGTACACACTACCTAACCTGTACGAGATGCTAAGGGAGTTAAGCAAGGCCGAAACGCGGGACTAGTCCCTGCGTCTGCGGGTGAAGCCCGTACTGATGATGGCCAAAGGAGGTAACTAATGGTACTAACATTCAACGGCGAGGAAGTCTCTATCAGGAACTTTGACTGCAAATCTATTCATCTTCGCGGTTTCGAGTTCGAAGGGGGTATGTGGCTGTTGCTGGATGAGGTTGTGAGCAACCTCAAAGTCAGCACAGAGGAAGTTAAGGCACTGCTGGAGGAAGAGCCTGAAGACTTCGGCACACTCTCCGACGGACGGCCGGTAATCAAGGAAGGCGGTTTCAACTACCTTGCGCTGTACGCGAGCGACACGCCGGAAGCGAAAGAGTATCAGGAGTGGGTGTTTGGGAGTGTAGTCCCCAGCATCATGGAGAAGGGCTACTACTCCATTGATGAGGAGAATGGAGGTGGTAAGGATGAGCGAGCTTGAGCGTTGGTACTCGATAGCCTCAGAAATAGAGGCACTAATCAGCATGGTAGAGGCTGAGATAGGAGCAAAGAATTTCTCTGGGACGAGCAGTAGGCACAGCCTGTCGAAGATAGACAAGAAGCTGTACGAGGCACTAGAGATAGCGAACAAGGCCGCAGAAGCCTTGAGTGAGGATTAGCGATGTTAAGCAGTGAGGATTTCGAGCTGTTTGCGGAGTACATACGGCGTGAGAATGCGGTACTCCGTATCGTGAAGGAAGTCAGGGACTTAGCTAGTAGCAAGTCAAAGGAGGACTAGCGTTGGAGAATGAATATTCGCGGTTGTGGCAGGACACGAGGAACATCCTAGTGAGCGCAATCACGGCGATAGAGGAGAAGTCGGCGGCAATCCCGCACTACCAAGACAAGCAGTACGCCATCCAGAAGTACAAAATGAACCGTGCCATTGAATGGTTACTGACCGCCCTTGATGAAATTGACGGTATGTGCTTCGGCACTGATGACGAGGAGGACTAGGCTGTTTTAGTCCGTGTTTCGGAGGGAGCTAACTATCTTCCTCCGATTTTCATACTTAAACCCATAGGAGGAAATACGATGAAAAGTATCTTTGTAGTATTACCGTTAGGCATCGAGAATGCCCTAGAAGTAGCATCAAGCATAGCCCTAGCCGCTAGCATGAAGCTCGGTGAATACCTGCAAATCCTGCCCGACTTCAGCTCTTCAACTTGCGGGTTCGGGCGGTTCTTCGAGAAGTCTCCGTTCGAGAGCAAAGCGAACGACAATGTAGATTTTCTCTCCCGCGCTATCAGCTACATGGCATATGCGGACTACATAGCCTTCACTCCAGACTGGCGAATGCACAAGGACTGCCAGATATTGCGTGTGGTAGCGGAGGCGTACGGCCTAAACATCTTAGAAGCCGAAGGCGAAGAACAGGATGTTGAGCTCAAGCCCTGTCCCTTCTGCGGGAGCGAAGAACTCTCAGTTGTCCATGCTCCCAACGGCTGTCTGGTAAGATGTCGCCAGTGCGCCGTGAGCACAACCCTGTGCAGTACCGAGCAGGAGGCCTCTGACCTCTGGAACAACCGCAAGGAGGGCTAACATGGACGACTTCACGAGAAACCTGATAAGCACTGTGATAGTCATAGCGGCGATGACCTTCATAGCCTCACAGAGCACGATTTGCGTTGCGATGCCCCAGCAGTGGTTTATAGGGCTGGTGTCTGCCTGTGTGGTAGTGTTTTGCGTGTGGTACAGGATAAGGCGATGAGCTACTACGACTACATACACAGCCCTGAATGGCAGATAAAACGCCGTCAGAGGTTAAAGCTGGACGGCTACCGTTGCAGATGTGCGGAAGCGGGACAAATCTCCAAGTACATCACATCTGCTACGACACGCTGAGTACAGAAGCCGAGATAGATGACCTAGTTACCCTCTGCCACGACTGCCATCAGAAGGTACACGCCGCCGACTTAGCGCGCAAGGGAAGCATCCCCGAAGAGCGACGCAACAGCTGGATGTTTCTGACGGCCGTCAAAGCCCTGCGCGAGGGAAGCCGAGATGATGCGTGGCTTGTGTTCAGCGAAGCACGATGGCGATGCACTCCGCCGCTCTCAGAGAGAGAAAGCTCCGAGATATGGCAGAGTGCGTTGAGGGAAGTGTACCCGCTGTGAGGGGAGGTGAGCCTATGCCCAAACATAACCTTAGCGTGAGGCTTGAAGGCGAGGAACGCTAATGGCTTGAGCAGGAAGCCCGTGTCCAGCAGAGGAGCGTCGCAAACCTCATCAGGTATGTCTTGAGACAGTACCGCGAGGCTCAGGACGCATCCCGCTCTCTGAGTACACAGCCTACATCTCCAACAGGGTAAAAGCTAAGTCCGTTATCCTCTAGATACTTCTTGATGCCTAACGCTACGAAGTGAACTACCTGATTAGCTGTAGGACGATGTTCCCTACCGGCTACTTGCTCCAACTCAGCCCGCATTTCGGGTGTAAATCTTACTGTTAATGCACTTGTCTGCATTCTATTTCTCTCCTTCTAGTGTTTTGGACACATAATAGCACAACATTCGATGCTAAGAGTTGACAATCATAATTATAGTAATACTCTTAGAGTTGTTTAGATGCTATAAGACACAATATAGGCCGGTGAAGTTTATCGGCCTCACTATTCCAAGAAAGGATTGGTATCTATATGAGTAGTGAATTGCAACTCGTAACAACGCGGGATTTCAACGGTATAACGTTCAACTGCTACGTTGAGCAAGGACAGAGAGACCCGCAGGATTTCTGGGCGACGCGTACCCAGATAGGACAGCTCTTAGGGTATGAAGACCCTGAAGATGCAGTGAAGAAAATTCACGCCAGACACAAGGAGCGTATCGACAAGTTTTCACGGGGGGACAAATTGTCCCTTCATGAAGAAACCCGCACAGTAACTAGAGAAGTTGTACTTTATGACTTCAAGGGGTTACTTGAGATATGCCGGTACAGTAACCAGCCTGTAGCTGATGCTGTTATGGATGTCCTTTGGGATATAGCAGACGAAATACGGCGCACAGGCAGTTACAGCGTCAAGCATGAGCCGGAAGCTCCTTCCCAGTACCAGATAGACCAGCTGAACTTGGAGCGGGCACGTTTTCTCCAGCACATGATTGATGCCCCTGCCTTCCCGCTAACCGACGAGAGCAAAGCCATAATCCAGCACGAAGCGTTCAAGATGCTCACAGGGCATGAATGCCTTGCTATGCTCCCTGCGCTGACGGAGCAGTGGTACACAGCAGAGGACATAGGGCGCGAACTGGGCATCACGGGCTGTAAGGTAGGGCACATCGCGAACAAGCACGGCCTGAAGCCCGAACTGGGGCAGAGCAACGAATACGGGCGATGGACAGTGAGCAAGAGCCGGAACTCCCGCAAGGAAGTCCCGCAGTTCATCTACTCGCAGCACGCGCTGGACTGGTTCACGAGCTACCGCGACGGCAGACTGCTTGAGGCTTAAGGGCTACTGCGCTAATCCTTCAGGAGGTTTCGGGAGGCTACCGTACTTCTCCTCCCAGTTGTCTATCAAATCGCTCAATCCCTCATTAATCACAGTGTTGAGAGATACATTGCGGAACGCTGACATTATCCGAAGTTTCGCGTGTACATCTTCAGGCACTCGGATTGAGAACGATACTACCGGTTTATTCATACTACTTCACTCCTTTAGTTCTTTGGTTGCATTCTAATCTATTTTACCCTACAATTTGGATTGTTTTACACTAAAGAACTAATAAACATAAAATTAAAGGAGGTATTAAATTGAACAGTGCAATACAAGTGTTCAACTACGAAGGCTCTCGTATCCGTACTATTGAGATAGACGGAGAAGTCTGGTTCGTGGGTAAAGACGTAGCTTCTGTGTTGAAGTACAGCAATACGCGCGAAGCTCTGATGGAGCATGTGGACGAGGAAGACAGGAAGGTTCTCCTAAAGTCGGAAAACGCTACTTTAGGATTTGACATCCCCAATCGCGGCTTGACCATCATAAACGAGAGTGGACTGTATAGCCTAATCCTCTCAAGCAAGTTACCGACAGCTAGGAAGTTCAAGCATTGGGTAACGTCGGAAGTTCTGCCTCAGATTTATAGCACTGGCAGTTTTAGTGCAGGAACTTCTAACGAAGAACTAGACATCAGGCGCAGGGAATTAGATATCAAGGGAGCGGAAATCATCAAATCCATCCTTGAAACTCAGCCCTTCCCTATGACCCCTGAGACTAAAACAGTTTTAGGGCATGAGGCCTTCCAGCTAATCACTGGGAAAAACTACCTATCGATGTTGCCCGAATGCACCGAACGCTGGTTCACGGCTGGTGAACTGGGGGCAGAACTAGGTATAAGCGCAAATAAGGTAGGAAGAATAGCAAAGGCGAACGGCATTAAAGCTCCAGAGGGGCAAAGTAACGAGTATGGCCGGTGGATATTCAGCAAGAGCAGACATTCAAGCCGTGAAGTCCCGAGCTTCATCTATAACGAAAATGCTCTTGAGTGGTTTATCAGCTACGGCAACGGCACGCTACTGGGGGGGTAAGTATGGAGAAAGTACTAAGAGCATCGAAAATCGGCTTCCCCTGCTCACGCAATCTCTTCTATGCGGTGAACGGTTACGAAGCCCAGACATCCGCCAAGTCCCAGCGTATCTTTGACGTTGGGACGTACCTCGAACCTCTAGTAGTCGAATGGTTACGCGCTGACGGCTGGACGGTTGAGTACAATCCAGGCTCGCTCGACGCACAGTTAGAGGTAACAATCCCAATCGAGAACGGCTCATTGGCGGGACACCCCGACTGTTTTATCTCCAAAGGCGACATCACGGACTGCCTAGCGGACATCAAGACGATGAATGACCGCTCATTCACGCAGTGGAAGCGGGCGGGTACTCTGGCATCAAAGCCGCAGTATGTAGACCAGCTACACGTGTACGCGATGGGATGCATCAGGACTGGGCGGAACATCAAACGGCTGGCAGTAGTAGGGGTGAACAAGAACAACTCGGACTGGCACATAGACTTCTTTGACTTCGACTTCTACAAGGCGGCAGACTTGCAGGACAGAGCCAGCGCAGTGTTCTCGCTTACCGAACCGCCAACAGAGGACAGTCCGAGAGAGGCTTGGTGCTGTAACTACTGCGAGTTTGCGCATCTGTGCGAACTCAAAGGCACGTTCAGGAGCAAGATAGAAGATACGTCGCCCGAACTTTCAGGAGTGGATGATAGCGGGCTGGCATTGTTGAACCTCCAGCAAGCCCGAGTGTTAGCGCGAGAGGCACGGAGTATGGAGGCAGAGGCTAAGAGCGCACTCCTGGCGCAGTCTAAGGCGACAGGAACAAGCACGTTCAAGGGGAGCGGGCTGACGTGCACAATCTCGGAGAGGACATCATCACGCTTCGACACAGCGGCATTCAAGAAGGCTCATCCAGATTTAGCATCACAGTACACGACGGAGAGCACAGCAACATATTTTGACATTAAGGAGGACTAGAACAATGGCATTCAGGAAGGCAGAACGCAAGAAGGCGAAATTGAGGCTGGCAATAACCGGCCCAGCAGGGAGCGGTAAGACGTACAGCGCACTACTGATAGCATTCGGTATTGGCGGGCGTATAGCGATGATAGACACGGAGAGCGGGAGCGGAGACCTCTACGCTAATCTCGGCGAGTATGACATCTGCAGTCTGTCAGCCCCGTACGACGTGAGGAAGTATATCCAGACAATTCATGATGCGGAACAGGCAGGGTACGGAACGATAATCATCGACAGCCTGAGCCACGCATGGAGCGGGGAGGGAGGACTGTTAGACCTTCAGGGCAAATTAGCGGCAACCAGCAAGGCAGGGAACAGCTACACGGCATGGAGGCAGGTAACCCCTCTGCACAACCGTCTGATAGACGCGATACTCGGTTCATCGTGCCATATCATAGCGACGATGAGGAGCAAGACGGAGTACCTCCAGACTGAGAACGAGCGGGGGTACAAGGAGATAAAGAAAGTAGGAATGGCCCCCGTCCAGCGTGAGGGAATGGACTACGAGTTCGGAACGGTGTTTGACCTCTCCGTTGACCACAGTGTAACGGTGAGCAAGGACAGAACGGGGCTGTTCGACGGTAAAGTGTTCACAATCACGCAGGACACAGGGAAAACCCTGCTCCAGTGGTTGGAGAGTGCCCCCGCAGAGGCTAAGCCCGCGTAGGCTATATAAGCTACTCTCCTACATCACGAACACACTCGACTAACTTACCCAATACCCACAAGAACACAGAACAGAGCAACCCCCGCACTGCGAGGGCTGGACTTCTGTGTGCTTAGGCATCTTCAGGGGGCATCGGGAGCTCACCATGCTTGGCCTCCCACTCTGACACGTATTCGTTTGCCGCACCAGTTACGGTGGCATTAAGGCTTTCCCTCTTCAAGGCTGCTATCACCCGTAGCTTCGAGTGTAGAGCATCAGGCAGACGCAAATAAAGCTGGGACATTATCCCTCTCTCCTTTCTAGTTGCTATAGTCGCATTGACAAGATACAACTATCGGGGTTAAAATTCAAGTCGTTGTAATCGCAAAATAATCACTGCTAGTAAATAAGCAGTGCAAGCCTCGCCTAAGGGCGTTGTAACTATCACAGGAGGTAACAGTTATGCAGAATGCTATTCAGGTATTCTCTAGTCAGGATTTCACCGTCCGCACTACACGTGATGAGGATGGTACGGTGTGGTTCGTGGCCCGCGATATTGCAGAGGCGTTGGAGTATTCGGAGGAGAGTATTGCTTCAGTCAATAAGCTCATAGCGAATGTGCCCGAAATCTGGAAAGGTCGGAAACGGTTTCCGACCATCGAGCGTGGCGAACAGGAGATGCTATGCCTCACTGAACAGGGAGTGTATTTCTTTCTTGGCCGCTCGGATAAACCGAAAGCCCTGCCCTATCAAATGTGGGTTGCAGGAGAAGTTATGCCGTCCCTCAGAGAAACAGGCACGTACAGCACGAAAGCGCAAGCTGAAGCTGACCTTTTCTCTTTGCAGGGAGCGAAATTCATCTATGAGGCATATGGCATCGAAGGCAATCAGCTTATTCTTGCCCTAGACAAAATCTACAGACGGCAGACAGGCTTTAGTGCTCTTGAAAACGCAGGCATTCAGCTGGTAGCACCACAGCAAACACAGCTCCTCACTCCGACAGAGATAGGCAAGCAGTACGGCCTAAACGCGCGAGAAGTCAACAATATCCTAGCCGGAGCAGGTTTTCAATTCAAGGTAGGCGGACGCTGGCAGCCCCTAGAACTGGGCAAAGAGTACGCCGTGATGCTCGACGTAGGGAAGAAGCAGGGTGAAGGAGAGCCAGTCCGTCAGCTCAAGTGGAGCTCCTCAATCCTGCCAGTCTTTGAGGAGATGATGGAGGCCTCAGCATGATGAGAATTATCTTAGGCCTGCTGTTTATTCTCAACGTCGTAACGCTGACTATATTCACGGCCTATGCTCCGCGCAGTCTCCCATGCAATTACTTCTGCACCGTCTTAGTTCTGTTTGCAGTCAACATCCTAGCTAATGCAGTGCTCTTCTGCCTGCTAACTTCGAACTAGAACATTACTTTGTCTGGAACACCCGCGAGATTGACTGAGCCTAGACAGAAACACAGCTCGTTGCTGTGTCTGGGGCTGAAATTGCCCTACTGACGAAATCAGGCTCATTGACAAACACCGCTCTCTGTAACGCCCTGTCAGGGAGTTCGGCTAATGCTGCCGGAGTGGTTATAAGGGCACAGATTTTCGTCCGTATGAATATGGTTTGAGATAGGCCGGGGGAGTAATCCTTCGGCCGCTTATTGAAGGGAGGTGATTAGATGGATGGTTACACAGCAACGCCCCTACAGAAGAACATTCTCCAGCTTGCGCGGTATGAGCACAATTGTTCGGGCTTCACTGACTTCATTCGCATCCTCGATAATCGCGCTGACCGCACGGAACTCTACCCGCTCATTCATGCCGCTGACAGGCTCATTGGCTATCTCTTCTCCTACGGACAGCAATTCATCTCCATAGGCGACAGGTACTTTCAGCCTTGCCTTGAGGACTACACGCGCTACGTCATGTTCAACTGGCGCGGGAAAGAAGCTAGGGCTTTCTGTGCAGGATGTTATATGAAGGAGTGGGACTGCAAGGCCTGCACATTCAGTTCTAAGTGTCTGCGTTTCAGGACAGCACACGCAGTAGAGCACGTAATAGCGAGCACGAACAGCTTACTGGAGCAAATCATTAACTGAGGAGGAAGTCATGAAAAGGTTTTCATCAGGGACATGGACGCATGACCCCGCAACAGGAGAAATAGCGTCGGCAGAATGTATAGTGTGCAAGGTATACGGGGCTACAGTGTACAACTATGAGGCAAATGCAGAAGAATG
Organism: Synergistaceae bacterium; assembly: GCA_017445405.1. Classification (GTDB taxonomy): domain Bacteria; phylum Synergistota; class Synergistia; order Synergistales; family Aminobacteriaceae; genus JAFUXM01. The sequence goes on along the minus strand of JAFSUD010000065.1, from coordinate 17,161 downwards.
CACGTCAAACGCACGTCTGATAGCGTCTGCCCCAGAGATGTACGAGCTGTTGAAATCAGTTGTGGAATATAAGCCTGACATTGTGTGGGACGTAGTGTTTTATGCTCAAAAACTCCTAGCCCGCATAGACGGAGAGGAGGCGGAGAAGCATGAATAAGCTATGTCCGAAGTGTATGGGCAATGCCTGTCTAGTAGCTGACACGGAGCATCCCAACAAGTGGCGCGCGCAGTGTCTGAGATGCGGATACCATCCAGCAGACTGGCGGGACACACAGGGTGAGGCACTCACAGACTGGGAGGGGAAGCCATGAAGCTACTGCGAGCATTACGGAGACTATTCACACGTCGTGAGGTGGTTCATTTCATCCCGCGACTGCCGGTAGGGCTGGAACTCTCCGACGGGGACAGAGAGGCACTGTACGGAGAACCAGAGAGAGCGGAGGCAGAGAATGAGCAGCAACTTGAACATTGAGACTAAATACATAGTCATGGACGAACCGACATCCGCCTTCCTTACCTCACTAAGGGAGCTGCGCAAATTATCTGGCTTTACACAGCAGGATTTAGCCGATTTTCTAGGTACATCCCGCTCCAACATCTACTACTACGAGAGGGGCATCAATCGCCCGCCCTTAGCTGCACTCTTCAAGCTGGCCTCTCTGTTTGGCGTGGACTTGTCCGAGAGCATCAACTACAAGTTCTTCTACCGCTCTCTGTCTGCGTACGACATAAAGCACAGAGCAAAGAATTTCGGGTTGTCCCAAAATGAGTTGGGAGGGCTGACGAGTTACCGTGAGAGAGAAATTTCCGAGACTGTGAATATGAGGCCAAGAGCTAGCGTAGCTTGCTTTGCGGCTATTTTAGAGGTTCTAGAACATGAGAGCAAGTCCCTGCGGATGCGCAATTTCATGCTCCAGAAGGGAAGGAGGCTGAAGGATGGCTGAGGCATTCACGCCCGAGCTTCTGCGCTCTCTGAGGAAGTCAAGCGGGCTGACAATCAAGAAGCTGGGAACACTAGTCGGACGTTCTAGCGAAACAATATCCTCCTACGAGAAAGGCGAGTACAAGCCGCCGCGCAATGTGTGGGAACGTATACAGTCAGCCCTTGCGGGAAGAAAGCCTAAGCTCCCTCCCGCACCTCTTCAGCCGCCAGTGCTAGAGCCAATCCCCGACCCGCCGTCGTTCACGTTCGCAGAGGGGCAGTGCTACAGCGTCAGGGACAGTCCGAACAGCGCAGGGTTCTACGCCGGAGGGATTAACCCCATGAGTGGAGCTTGTTGCATATTCAGGTACGAGGGCAAAGATGGCATTCATCATTGTTTCAGGGAGACGCGCGGGGGTTGGCGACGAACCTACACGGACGCGCAGTTAGTTGGCAAAATCATCGAGGAGGTAGAGAAGTGAACACACCGAACTATGTGTACAGCAACTTGGACGGGATGTTCAGGGACAGGATGCTGCGAGGCTTATCGCTATACGACGTAGCTTCGCAGTGTGATGTGTCAGTGAGGGCACTGAAGGACTACGAGACGCGCAGGACATCGCCAAAGCAGGGGATGTATAACCGTCTTGCAGGAGTGTTCGGCTGGGAGGCGTGGATATGACGCGCAGAAACATAAGGCGGCCAGAGTTCGTGTATGACAACCTAGACACTCTGCCAGAGCTAGTGAAGGCTGAAGGTTCATCAGCAAAGCTGGCCAAAAAGGCAGGGATACACCCCGATGCGTTTTCGAACTACGCGCGGGGTTTTTCTTTGCCCTCAATGGAGACGTACAACAAGCTGGCAGAGTACTTCGGCTGGAGGCTATGGGAATGAGCGAGTTTCTGGCTAAGGGAGTAAAACGCCACTTGAAGTATTGCCCGTTCTGCGGAGCGACGAGCATCAGAGCTTGCGACAAGACATACTACTACCGTCAAGGCGAAGAGCGTATGTATTGGTACGAGTGCAAGCACTGTAAGTCCCGTAGCGGAGAATACCATTCAAGGGAAGAAGCGGCGGGGGCATGGAATAGGAGGTTCATCGATGAGTGAAAAACTGAAGAAGTGCCCGTTCTGCGGATGGGAAGCAGAGGTGCGGCAGTACACCTCTACGCTGTATTTTGCGCAATGCAAGAGGTGCAAGGCGACCTCCAACGCATTCGAGACGGAGGAAGAGGCAGCAGGTGCATGGAACGAACGCTACAACCTGCTTAGCAGGATACGAGAGGGGGTGAAGTCATGGCTGAAGTCATGGCTGAAGTCATGGATGGAGAGTTGAAGCCGTGCCCGAAGTGCGGAGGAACAGACTGCGGACTAATAGCCCTTCACGAAGTCAATGGCCCTGATTGGTATCAGATAACGTGCCGGACATGCGGTACAAATTCTGAGTGGAAGCAGTCCATAGACGAGGCTGTAACGGATTGGAACAGGAGGGCTGAATGATGACGGACAATCAGCAGTTGTTGCTGTTCGTCTCAGAGCCAGACGTGAGGCAGTATGACTTCACCATGCTGGATAAGACGTTCAGACGATGCCCGAAGTGCAACAGTCAAGGCCGTATCTACCTAGTAACGAGCCCTGACGGAACAAAAGGCTACAGCTCTGCATGTCTGAAATGCTGGGGCACTCATGACATAAGCAGAACATATGAGGAAGCATTATCGATGTGGAACAGGAGGAAAGAGAATGGCTGAGAAGTTGAAGCCCTGCCCGTATTGTGGTGGTTGCCCTGCAATAGCAGGGATAGTTACGGAGAAGGGTTTAATCTGGCGGCTGAGGTTAGGTAAGGGCGAGCATGAAGATTACCCCACGCGCGAGGAAGCGCATGAAGCATGGAACAGGAGGGCAAGTAATGACGAAGGCAAAGCCGATTGACCGAGTAGAGCTGACGCGCCAGAAGTTCGGTGAGAAGTTAAACGCGTCGAAATCGACCCCTTTAGATTTAAACCCTTCGAAATCGACGGGTTTAGACAGAGAGGAATTAACCGCTTCGAATTCGAGGCGGTTAGACGAGCACCGCGAGGGCTATAGCACGTGTCCCAACTGCGGGCAGGAGACGCTAATCCATGAGGATGGGTGTATGCACTGCCGCTCTTGCGGGTGGTCGGCTTGCGGCTGATGCCGATACTCCGAGTATTCCCGCGCAGAACGAAAGCAACGCCATTAGACAGTTACGTAACCTTTGACCCGCCCGGCCTATTCATCCCCGACGACATAACAGAAATTCACGTATCAGTGGCCTTCACATGGGACATGCCCCAAGCAGAAAGGCTAGCTGATGCGTGGTCTCATTACGGGACAGTGAAGCTAGGCGGACCGGCGTTTAATCAGCCAGGCGGAGAGTTCACGCCCGGCCTGTACCTGAAGGAAGGGTACGTAATAACGTCGCGGGGGTGTCCGAACAAATGCTGGTTCTGCGCGGTGCACAAACGCGAGCCGGACGGACTTCATGAGCTGGAGATAAAGGACGGGTACAACGTGCTTGACGATAACTTTCTGGCCTGCAGTGAGAGGCACATCCGGGCGGTGTTCGCGATGCTGAAGCGGCAAAAACAGAAGGCGAAATTCACCGGCGGGCTGGAGGCAAAAATTCTGAAGGCGTGGCACTGTGAACTGCTAGCGGACTTGAAGCCGGAGCGAATGTATTTCGCGTACGACACGCCGGATGACTACGAGCCATTACTCCAAGCGTCCCGATTGCTGAATGAGTACGGGTTGTTAGCGTCTCGGAAGTGCGGAGTGTACTGCTTGTGCGGATACCCTTCGGACACGTTCGAGAAAGCAGAGGCACGGTTCATGCAGGTGGTGAAGCTGGGGATGTGCCCGTACGCAATGCTGTGGCGGGATAGAGCCGGAGAGACCTCAAGCGAGTGGCGGAAATTTCAACGTTCGTGGCTAGCACCGCAAATACTGTACACGAAACTGAAACGTGAACTGAACGAGAGGAAGTGATGGCAATGAGCAGTTTGACGTTCTTATTGCTGTGGTGGCTTTTCTTTTGGCGTGATTGGAACGATTGAAAGGAGGTGAAACGTAGTGAACTGCGGCGACGTAGTTTGCGGCGTTATCGGCGGTGTGTTCATCCTTGTATTCTTCTTTGGTGTGGCATTTGCCCCTCAGATAGCCGCGTACCTGAACGCGAAGACGGAGCAGGTACGTGCACTGACAGAGGAAATCCGAGCACGCAAAGAACGCCGGACGGATAGTAGAGAGGAGGACGACGAATGACGCAGGTAAATCACCCTATCAACAACCACAACCTGAATTTCTTTCTGGGTAACGCCATCAAGTACATAGTGCGTGCTGGCCTGAAGGACGGCGAGCCGACGCAAGAGGCACTACAGAAAGCGGTGTGGTACTTGGAGCACGAGATAGAGCGTCTGAAGGCGAAGGCCGGAGAGGGGGCGATGCGGTGAATATACTGCTTGAAGTAATGCGCTGGTGCTTCATAGGGGGTATCTGCGCAGTGTCAGGGATGCTCGCATTCATAGCAGGAGGGATTGTTACCCTGCTGGTGTGCGGTTGGATTAGCGATGCCATATCATGGCTGAGACACAAGCTATGGACGGGGGAAAGCGTATGAACGGGCTGTCGTTGTGTTCAGGAGTGGGCGGGCTGGATATAGCGTTCGAGAAGGCGGGGGGCAAAATCCTCGCCTTTTGCGAACTTGAGCCCTTCTGTCAGAAAGTACTTCACAAGCACTGGCCGGATGTCCCGATATTCTCAAACATTTGCCAGCTGAGTAAGGAGGTGATGCGGAATGAGGGAATACTCCAGACAGTTGATGTTGTTTATGGAGGATTTCCTTGCTGATGACAGCCGTTCAGTGTGGCTGGAGAGCAGAAAGGGACAGGTGATACCCGTTACCTCTGGCCGGAGTTTTCGAGGCTGGTCGGGGAGCTTAGACCGCGTTGGGTATTGGCTGAAAACGTACCTGGAATACTCAAGCTCGCGGCGAACAGGGTATGCGCCGACTTGGAGCGTCAAGGCTACAGTGTCGGGATTTGGGATTATGAAGCTGCGGCTGTCGGAGCACCGCACAGACGGGAGCGGGTGTTTTTTGTGGCGCACGCCGGACGCGAACTGTTACAGGGGAGCGAACAGCAAGGAGAGCTACGAGCGGAGGCAGAAAGCTGGGGTGCCGCTGTCTCTGAACAATCAGGTAGCGCACATGCTGCCAACCCCGACGGCGAACAATGCGAAGAACAACGGGAACGCTTCAAGCCAGAACCGGCATACTCCGCCATTAGATGCAGTAGCGGGAGGAAGCCTGAACCCCGAATGGGTGGAGTGGTTACAAGGTTTCCCGCAGGGGTGGACGGAGACGGACTGAGTTTCTGGGATGCTGTCCCCGAGCCTGCAGAGCGTACAGCGCGGGGAGTAAAGGACAGGGTATCGCGCCTTCGAGCGTTGGGCAACGCAGTAGTACCACAGCAAGCGTTCCCGCTGTTCAGGACAATCATTGAGGCAGACAGAGAGGAGGTGAGGCGTTGAGCAGTTTCACAAAACGGTTTAACAAAGCCACGTCAAGGTTTGCGTTCTGGCAGGCACTAACAGCGAAGCTGGCGGACTTTGACAGCCTAGTGCGTCGCAGGGAACATCTAACGCCAGAGGACATGACAGCCCTGCGGGAGATACACCGAGCCTTGTACGACTGCTACAGTAAGGCGAAAGACCAGAGGACACAGCACCAAGAGACATTAGAGCGACTAAGGAAGGAGTTATCGCATGAACGTAGAACTATTAACGAGCCCCGCTAGCCTATCTGAGATGGAGGAGAACGCGGCTCTAGCGGCACTGACCTGCCATGACAACGCAGACAAGGAGCATGTCCCTGCGGAAGTCCTAATGCGTATCATCAAGCTGAGGCACGAAAGCGTGTTGGAGCACATAACACTGACATACAGAGTGGTGAACATCACGCGAGCCCTGCTCCAAGAAGTATCGAGGCACCGGCATATCAGCCTGAGCGTGGAGAGCACACGGCACACACTGAGGAAGAAGCTCAACAGTAAGTTTGAGTTGGACTTTCTGCGCGAGGGAGCAAGCGGGGAGTGGCTGAAAGCGATAGAGAATATCAAGCGCATAGCGGACACGTACCCCGAAGTTCCGAACGACGAGCTGAAGTACTATCTGCCGGAGTTCTGGCCGACGAACCTAATCCTGACGAGCAATATCCGCGAACTGAGGCACATCCTGAACCTGAGGACATCCCCAGCGGCGTTGAAGGAGTTTCGCAGTTTAGCGCGTGCGATGTTCAAGGCAGTCCCTGATGAGTTCAAGTACCTGCTGAAGGACTGCATCCACGAGGAGGAGTAAGCATGAGCAAAGTTGATAATGCACTGTACATACCGAGCGAGCTGCTCAAAGCCCAGACGATAGACGAGCTGAAACAGTACCTAGTCCACCAGTACGAAGACAAGAAAGACAGCGAGAGTGATGCGGCCTTCACAGCCCACTTCAGGCGCGAAGCCCTGAAAGGTTTTCTCGAAGACTTAATCATGGCCACTAGCAAGTATCTCCAAGAGGTTGCGAATGAGTAGCATAGCCGGAAACGATATAGCAATGAGCAACATGCGCAACCTTAAGGGCTTGAGACTGCGCTACAGCATGTCTATCGAGGAGTTAGCTTCAATAGCAGACTGTAAGCCTGAAGAGATGCAGGCCTATGAAGACCTGCAGGAGCTGCCGCCCGTTTGGGTGTATAACAACTTAGCCGACTACTTCAAGTGGGCACATTGCAGAACTCCGCACCGTCCCTTCTCATCGTCGTTCTTCCAGAACAGGGACTGCGAGTACTTCCCCTGCCACAAGGTAGCGAACCCCGAGAACTTCTCGTGCTTGTTCTGCTTCTGCCCGCTGTACACTCTGCAGGACTGCTGGGGCAATCCCTCATACCTGCCCAGCGGCATCAAGGACTGCACAAACTGCACTCGCCCGCACTACGACTACGACAGCATAATCCAGCGGCTCAGAGAGGGGGTGAATGCATGAGCTGGTACACGGACGAGACGAAGAACAACAAGGCGCGCTTCATCTGGTGCGACCTGCCTGACGGTATGCCCGTAAAGGTAGCGACAGTACACAGAAACGAGCGTATAGCCCCGCAGGAGTTCGACACCAACACGAGGCTGATAACCATAGCCCCCGAATTGCTTGAGGCCCTTCGGATACTCTGCAAGGACAGGGCAATAACCCGAGCAACCGACGAAGCCTTCGAGGCGAGGAACACAGCCCGCAAACTCATAGCCGCCATCGACGGCAAGTAACCCCAAACAGCACACAGACCGCAGACACGTATAAGTGTCTAGCTTTGCCCTGCCATGCCAAAAATCTTTTCTCTTAGACACGCAGGGCTCTCTATTTTGCACCAAAATTCTAAGGAGGAATAATCTCACATGGCAACGAAGCTGTATGATTTAGCAGTAGTAACGCGCAAATACACGGACAACGCCGGACAGGAGAAGAACGTCTGGGAGAACGTAGGAGCAATCCTGCAGGCGGACGGAGACCCGTACATGATGCTCAAGGCACATTTTCTGCCCGCCGCAATAGCCCGCAAGGATGGCAGTGAAAGCATCCTAGTCTCTATGTTTGTCCCGAAGGATGCCATGAACCCCGACGGATACGCAGGGTTCAACTACGACGGCACGGCGGGGCACAGGCTGTATAACCTGGCTGTAGCGACGAGACGCTGGCAAACGCAGACGGGGGAGCAGAGGACAAGCTGGCTGAACGTAGGAGCGGTAATTATGGGCAAGGAAGGCAGGCCGTACATGATGCTGAAGGCGCACTTCAACCCCGCAGGTATCCAGCGCAAAGAGGGCAGCGAGAGCATCCTTATCTCTCTCTTCAAGCCGAAGCCGAAAGAGGACACTGTGTCAGACGGCTTTGACGCGCAGGACGACTTCAACCCCCAGCCGTCCGAGCCGGACGGCCCGATACCCTTCTAGGCGGTGAGAAGCATGGCGATAGACATAAGCTCACTGAAACCCTGCTCCAAGTGCGGCAATAAGCCCACAGTCGATGTAGACCCCGATACCTTGTCTGTCTCTATCATCTGCGAGCACTGCCATACCTCTAAGAGTATCTCCTTGTTTGAGCAGGTTAGCAAAGAGTGGAACGATAAACAGTGCCACGACGAGGACAGCACCCCTACCCCGCTGGATGACTTCGAGCTTCTGCCGTGCCCGTTCTGTGGCGGTGAGGCAAGAGTGGAACAAGAATACTATGAGGGCTGGCATGTCGAATGTACAGATTGCGAAACGCGGACACGTGAGTTTCTGGCGGAAGATATGACTGCAGAGGCTTTAAAAGAAGCCCGCAAAGAAGCAGTAGCACTGTGGAACAGGAGAGCCGCCAATGCCTGACCTCAAACCATGCCCATTTTGCGGAGGCGCAGCAGGGCTTGCCGGTTTCTGGCGGCATGTCATACGGTGCACCAACTGCGGCTGTCAGTCAGCACCGTTCTCCAAGCTGGGTGATGCAGTAGACGCGTGGAATAATCGAGCACTCACAGCAACGCAGAGACACGGAGACGAGCTGTACGAGGCTCTAGGGTACGTACTGACACAGCTCAAGCTGGCGTTTATGGGTTTCAGCGATACGACTATAGACGCTAACGAGCTGCAAGCCCTGTGCGACCGCATAGAGGAGGGGCAGGATGAACAGTGAACGTTCTGCGTTCGAACACTGGCAGTGCGTCTCAGATGACGGCCTGACATGGGAGTGTCCGAAGTGCAGAGCGCAATTCTCACTCCAGCAGGGCAATCCTGAGACTGCGGGGCTGAACTTCTGCCCAGTCTGCGGTATCCATCTTACTCTGGACGCGGACTGCTGAGGCTTCACGAGTATTGCGGCACTGTATCACGATACTTCTTTCTCGATAGGCCTGACCCTTGCCCAATTTTGGGCTAGGGTTCGGCTCGTCTCTCCCGCTCTCAGTGTGAGGGCGGGCTTTTCTTTTCGTCCGCTGTGGTAAGATATGAGGACAAAAAATTTCCCCATATCCTGTCTTTGACACGGGCGGATTTGGGGAGGCTCTATATATGCAATATTCTTTTGTACGCATATTCTACCACACAAAAGCTATTGTAAGCACAGAGCCTCAATATCACTTAGGAGGCACATAATGTACAGTTTTAGCGATAACGAAATCGAGGCGCAGGTACTCGAGGCAATGAGCAAGGCTGGTTGCAGTCCAGTAGGGAGTTCATCTCTAATCCTTGATAGCAAGATACACCGCTACAAAGTTGCAGACGACAGAGGAAGCGAGAAGTCTGGCTCGTACTGCATTCACACCGACGGCTGGCCTGCAGGTTGGTTTGAAGACTGGCACAGCGGCGAGGCTGTTACGTGGAGGTTCGATGGTGAGGGCAAATTCACCCCTAATTTCTTCGAGAGCGAAGAGTACAAGGAGATGTGCCGCCTCTCCAACGAACACCAGAAAAAGCTCAAGGCTGAGCGAGAAGCTACACAGAAGGAAGCCATCCTCAAGGCTCGCGAAGAGTGGAACATGGCTACTGAAATCGAAGGCATACCTACCTTCCCTTACCTCCTGCAAAAGCACGTCAATGCTTACGGCATCAGGCTTAGGCTCAACCTCAACTCTCTCATGTACGGGCACGGCGACAAAAACGGCCTTCTCGTTATTCCCCTACGCAACATTAATGGCGAGATACAGACGCTCCAGTTCATCGATGCTAACGGCGAAAAACGTTTCTTCACAGACGCTCCAGTCAAAGGCGCGTTCTTCTCTATCGCTCTCGATGAACGCTTCCTCAACGAGCATCCTGCTATGCCTATCCTGCTCTGCGAAGGCTACGCTACGGCTGTTACTGTCTATCAGGGTATCTATAACCCTGTTGTCGCCGCTATGACCGCCGCTAACTTGCTCCCTGTCGCTCAGGCTCTCAAAGAGAAATACACTGGACACCCCATTATCATCATGGCGGATAACGACAGGCACGCAGACGGGCGCAACACAGGCTTGGAGAAGGCTCGCGAAGCCGTCAGGAAGCTCGGCCTGCAGGGCATCATTTACCCTGAGTTTGCTCCAGACGAGAAAGGCTCGGACTGGAATGACTATGCCGCTCTTCATGGTGTAGTTGAGACCGTTCACCTCCTCAGGGAGAAAATCGCTCTTGAGCTCCAACCAAATGACATCAAGGCTATGCGTACTTCGGGAAGGCTCGAGGCTATCAATGCTCAGGCTTTGCTCTCAAAGGAAATAAACCCCATTAAGTGGGCTGTTGAAGGCTTCCTTCCTGCAGGCCTTACCATTCTCGGCGGAGGCCCCAAAGTCGGCAAATCTATTCTGGCTCTGCACCTAGCTATCGGCGTATCCATCGGCGGATGCGTGCTCGGCAAAATTGATGTTGAGCAGGGCGATGTCCTGTATCTTGCTCTAGAGGATACAGAGCGACGGTTACAGGAACGCCTACGCTCGTCTAACATCCTGCCTGAAGACTGCAATGTTTCTCGCCTTGACATTGTTACTCGTATCCCGCGACAGCACGAAGGCGGGCTCGACTTCATCAAGTGGTGGCTTCACATACATCCTGATGCCCGCCTTGTCATCATTGACACTCTCCAAATGTTCAGGAAGCAGCTTACCGGCAAGACTGGCGTTTATGGCGAGGACTATGATGCTATAGCTGAAATCAAGAAGGTAGCGGATGAGTACGAGGTTGCTTTTCTAATCATTCACCACTTGAAGAAAGTCAGCGCGAAGGAGGAGATGCTCGGCGACTGGATTAACCAGTTCTCCGGCAGTGCGGGACTGTCGGGAAGTGCTGATACTCTCTTCATCTTGCGGCGGGCTAGGACAGACATGTACGGGACACTATATAGGACAGGGAGAGATGTTGAGGAAAAGAACTTCAGGATGAAACTAGACGGCTTTGGCTGGATGCTCGAGGGCGAGGCTGAAGACTTCACTTTGCCCGCTTGGAAGAAACAGATACTTGACTACCTGAAGGAACATGAGACTGTTACTCCAATGGAGTTAAGTACAGCTTGCACCCTAAATATCAACACTGCACAGCAGAATTTGAGGAAGTTGCTGAAAGAGGGCGTGATACAGAAAGTCGGGTATGGTACATACGCGCTGAAGAATTAGCATATCAGTCTGGAAGCAGAACTCCAAGAGGGAAAGTCTTTCTTGGAGTTCTTTTTTTAAGACTATAAGCCTTATATATATATATATTTACACGTCTTACACGTCTTTAGTATTCATCAATGTTTATGGAGGTTTTCTTGCACGGGTTCTTGCACGGGTTTGCACGTTTTTAGTATTCATCAATGTTTATGATAAGTCGTGCAGAATTATGTATATACCTAAAGAATTAGCTGTATAAGTGTTTTCTGCAAGTCGTGCAAGTGCTTTGTAAGACGTGCAAAGTCGTGTATAGGGTGCACGTCTATAAACCTTGTTGTATCAAGGTTTTTATAGCTAAGTCGTGCAAGTCGTGCAATATATATATAAAAAGGGGAGTTATCGTAGAATTGGGAAAATTCAGACTATTTTAGGTGAGGAGCACTTGGTCTGACGAGACTAGAGCAGAGAGATTTTCTTAATGGAGTAGAGGTACTTGGCCGGAGCAAAATAAAGGGCGGTATTGAGGCGTGATTGGAGAGTAATGAGGGGTGTGGTAAAGTTACCGTGTGTATGTGTTTATGTTGCTGTAAGAGAATAAAAATCTGTGAGCTTGGGGGTGGATAACGGAGGGCACAAAAAAGGGAGGCCGAAACCTCCCTTCGTTTCTATGCGGGCTGTACCTTCATGAGCAGGGCATCAAGAACTTCGTGCTCCTCCTGCCCTAAAGGAGCTTGGCGGTTAGTCTCAACCTTCACCACGCCCGCCACCGTGATGCCGAGCTCCTGAAATGCCGCGAGCAAATCGATTAGGTTCGTCTGACGCACCGAGATGGTGAACTCAGAGATGCCGAACCTGCGCACAGCCTCCGCTATGGGCTGAATGTCCGTGTCCCAGATTGTGTCGTTGAAGTCCAGACTTGCCTTGCCCGTTTCCTTGCTGTTGAAGTAAGCCTTGAGCATCGTGCAGTTCGCTTCTCCGTCCTTGAACCCCCAGTAAGGTTTGCCCTCACTGCTAAGCCTTGCGGCTATGTCCTCGTACTCTTGGATAAACATACTAACCTCCATATGAAAAGCGGGAGTATTGCCCCCCGCAAGTGTTATGAGCTCTGACAACTTTGTGGTAAAATTTCCACAAAGTTCAGGCTTCTCAGCAGATGACATTCTCTAGGCTCTCGTAAATATCCTCAAGCCACTCGATAGCTTCATAGCGTTCGTCATGCTCATGCTGAAGGTGTGAGCGTTCTGTGTCATCGTAGCTGGAGTTAATCTGCTTCTGCAGCTCCAAAGTATCCTCCGACAAGCCGTTTATGGCTCTGGAGATGTCAGCCATCAAAGCCGTCCTGCGTTTGGAAAAGCTGTTAAGCTCGTCGAGTACCATGTCTGGTACGTAATTGCGCATAGTTTTCTCCTTTCGTTGGTGAAAGCGGGAGCGCGAACTCCCGCACATGATGCCTATAACGCTCTGATGACGGAGAAGCCCGCCGCCTCGAAGTCCTTGCTCCAAGTGTTGAGTAAGTTCCGTCCTTCGAGCTGAACGCCGTAAGCCTCTCTGAGCTTGTCTTTGCAGTCATAGAGTATCTCTGCAATCCCAGTATTCTCCTTATCGTAGCCGTAACCGTTCAGAGTTGTGTAGCCGTAAATCGGCAAGCCATAGTCGTTGGTAGCGTAGAATATGAATGCTAAATGAAGAACGCCGTTTTTCGTCCATCTGCCTGTAATTCTGCCCGCAATCCTGTTACCCTGCATGATGAGAAAGATGGAGACAAGACTTGCGGCCTTGTCAATCTCATCGAGCGTCCTTCCCCAGATGTCGTTATGCTCCCTTTTCATGGTTTAGTCCTCCTTTAGAGCAAGGGAGGCCGAAGCCCCCCTATCTGTTACTCTCCCACTGCCAGAGCGGTGCGTTCAATGAGAGCCTTGATGTTCTCGTAAGCATCATCATCAGCCTGCTCTTCTTCCTCAGCTGTGGGCTGTATCTCAGCGTATTCCCTAACATCCTCCGAAAGAGCGGCGAGGCGTTCAGCAATATCAGCGTTGAAGCCTTTGCTCTCTATGTCAGCGCAGATAGCGGAGAAGTCAGCTGTAATGCTGTTCTTTTTAGCCCTAACCTCGAGCTCGTCCTGCATGAGTTCAGCGAACTCAGTGAGGGAGGCGAGGTTGGCGCGTATGACTTCAAGGCCTTTAGCCTCTCCGGCATCGCACATATCGACAATGAGCTCAGCGCAAGAGCGTGTGATGAAGCTCTCGCGCTCAAAGATAGTAGCTTTCTCCCAGACGGGAGCGATGTCGTCCATAATGTAGTACATAGTAGCCTCCTTAGTTGTGTGTGTCATGGTAGGGAGCATGGTTAGCCCCCGAGAACAGAGCCGCGTAGTTCTTCGTGTTGAGCCTCGATGTCCTCTATGAGTTCGCAGAAATCAGCTGTGAAGTCGTAGAGCGTTTTCATGTCGGACACGGATAGGCAGTTACGGGCAAAGTCAGAGATACTGCGCAGAAGTTTTTTGCCCTTGAGGTTGAGCTGTACGTGAGAGTTTCTAGTCTTCATAGTTGCCTCCTAAAAAGGAACTTCGTCAAGGCGACGTTCAAGGTACTGCAAACGAGCTTCAATGACTGGGTCGATAGGCTGAGCCTCATGGTAAAACGCAGGAGCAAATAAATGCCTAACGATATTGCGGGCTTCTTCAATCTCCTTGACGCGCTGTAGGCAGTCCCATTCATTGAAGCAGTCGCCTTCCTTAGCGGCCGATTTAGCCAGCCGTTCGAACTGTGAACTTGCGTGTAAGAGAGCAGAAGTCAGACAGAGGAACTCAGAAGCAGTCAATTGCGGTGTGTAGGTAGAGGAGAAATCGTAGACTTCGTTCATCTTCCCTGCCTCCATCCGTTAGCGTCGTCCTCTTCGTCCCAGTCGTCAGCGTAGTGCTCAAACTGGAGCTCATCGCGTGTGTGCTCATTGAAGAGCCTGATGGAGCGGGAAGAGAAAACTCCCGCTTCTCCGTAACCTGCCAGAGAAAAAAGTGAGAAAATCATGATGTCCTCCTTGAAAAGTGCGGGAGCTTTGAGCCCCCGCGCAAACTATTCGCCGTTCTCGATAAGGTCAACAATCTTGTTGCACAGCGAGATAATCTCTCTGAGGAACTGCTTGTCCTCAGAACTCAGGTTTTCGCCATTCCTGAGCACTTCCTCCGCAACCTCACAAGCGTTGAGAACTGCGGCATCAGCTTTTGCCCAAGCAACGTCGACATCGGTAATTGTTTTCATGGTATAATCCTCCTTAGAGAGGCTGGAGGTGCAAGCTCCAGCCTCGTAACGATGAGCTAAAACCCAGCAAGGGCAAGCTCTAGCTTGGTTAATAGGCTGTTCATATGTTCCATTTCCTGAACAGCCTTTTCTATGGCATCCTGCCTCTCCTGATTGCGAACTCCTTTCGCATCTTCCCGAATAGCCTGAAGTTCCCGCGAAATCTCAGCGGCGCGTAAAAACGGCATGATGTGTTCCCTCCTAGTTGATAGAGAACCTTTTGACAGTCGATTTGACTTCGAACTGCCCGTAAAGCTCTTTGTGAGCTTGCCTGAACGCCTTAGTGTCGAACCTGCGCATCTCATACTCAGTCCAGAAGACTTTGTGAGTGCCCAGCACTGCAGAAGTTTCCCCCTGCGCCGACATGTAGGCCTTAATGCCGTCCTTGAGGCTTTCAATCCAAGCTTCGAGCCTTTCTTTCTTAGCCTCAAGCTCCCTGATGAGTTCCGCGTCTCTGACAGCTTCTTCGTACGTCATAATGTATACCGCCTTCCCAAAAGATTTGCCGTAGTGAAAAGCGAACGGGCTGTTGTCTCCAAACATGGAGTGTCTCCCTAGCTGTTCAAATCCGGCTGTATGTTTAAGCCCCCGCAAGCTCTGCGTGTTCATGACAAACCCGCAGTTTATGTTGCGTGTGTCGGGCGTAACATCCTAATTAGGTTTTTGTGGCCTTCCTGCATCCGCCTCCGAACCTTCCGGCTCTCGGTTTCAGCACTTTTTGTCAATTTGCTTTGGGATTTAGTTTTGGGCTTTTTGCCCCGCTTGTTTCCCGATTACGCCGAAAATTATACACGAAATCGTATTTAAAAATATCCGCTAAAATACTTAAAAAATACGCTGTCGTTTATAGAAACGTTTTCGTGTATAATTAACACTGAAAAATATAAGGAGGCCGAAGTCATGGAAAAGTTTGTAACTGTCAGCCAGGCCGCCCAGATTATGAAACGCTCAACGGGATATTTGAGGCGGTTGTGTATAGATGGAAAGTTGAGGGGCGCGCAGAAGATGGGGTCTCAGTGGGTAATCCCGCGCGAAACTATCGAGAACTATAAACCCGCGCCACAAGGTTTTGCAGCAGTCTGGCAACGCAAAAGAGAGGCCGAGCGGGCACTTCTTAATGAATTTTTGCATAGTGTGCCCGCGCAATCAATGGAGGCGAATTAACAATGTCGGAAGTTAGAGAAGTTTTAACTGAGTATGTGCCGAAGGATTTGTTTGAGCTCCATATTCAGAGCTTGAGGGACAAATCTGCTTCAGATGAAAAGCTGAACGATGCCCGTATTCAAGCTGTGGAGAGACTACTGGATGAACGTTTTGATACGTTTCTTGCGCTAATGGAGAAAAATTTAGCGGAGCACAAAGCCGTTGCGTCCAGAACTGACGGCAAGGTAGAAGTAATCAGCGCGAAATTAGAGCACGCTGTCGATAGTCTGACGATAGCGATTAACAGCAACGAAAAACGCTTCGAAGATTTCAAGGCTGAGATACAGGCAAAACAGTCAAGCTCATTTGCCCGTTGGGGCATATGGACGGCCTTATTTGTCGGAGCGGTGCAGGTAGTAGTGTCGGTGGTGCTTCATTTCTGGCATTGATGAACTAGCAGTGGGAATGAGATGTTTTCATGCAGATGATTGTTAGGCTGTCTCCCGAACTGAGCAATCGTTCGGGATTGGAGCAATGATACGAAGATGCCACCAGAACAGTTAGCGATTGAGCTGTTAGAGGAGTATTTCGATGACTGCGATGATGCTGAGCGTCTCGAAGCACTTATCCAGTCGGGAGAAATGAAAACCTATCCTCTTGAGCAGGTTTGTAATGAGCTGGCCGGTCTTGGTGCAATAGAGGATGGTGAATAATGGCGAAGCCGATGGTTACAGATTACGTGAACCACGATGAAGCAATGATACAGAACTTTATGAATGAGCCTGATTATGCGGATTATTATCTCCAAGCAGTTCTGGCTGACGGTAGCCCTGAAGAAAGAAGCAAGGTTCAGAGCTGGTATGACGAGGCGAAAGCGCGTTTATCTATACAGGGTTACTGGGCTTCATTGATAGAGAACGCCGAGCAGACAGCCAAAAGTGGCTACAATCTTGAGGCAACGATAGGGCTTGTAAGCCGTGCGCTGGCAATTATGAAGGCGGCACTCCCAGCCTCTGCATAGAGGTCTTTAATAGAGGCAGGAGGTGATTTTATGACTAGTCAGGATAATTCGGTAGATATGGTGCGTCTTGAGTTGCTTTTGCGCGAGCATTTTGCCCGAACAGATAAGCAATTGGCGGAGTTTCGTAAGGACAACGCTGAATTTCGCGCGCTGATGGTCAAGGAGTTCAACGAGTTTACGGAGAAGGTGAACACGAGGCTTGACGCGTTCGAGGAGAAAACAAGTGCGAGGCTGGACGCATTCGAGGCGAAAGTCAATGAAAGATTTGACAGGCTGGATGCGACAGTCGGGGTAATGCAGAATGACATAACCGGCCTGAAGCACGACGTAGCCGGTCTGTACCATTGGGATTACTGGTTGCTGTCGATAATTCTCGTGGTGTTCGCAATGCCGCAGATAGTGGCTGGAGTGAAGGCACTGTTTTCGGCAATAGCAGAGGGCATTGAAGGTATAGTTTCGGCGTTCAGAGGGGGCAGGACAGACGGCAAATGAAGGAGAAGCGTTCAGGTATACGATACGGTGTTCTGAGGAAGTTAAGCTCGTATGAGTTATGGCAAGCCATAAAGGATAATCGCAGGGGTACGCCGCCAGAAGTCCAGCATGATGAGGACGCGCCAGAAGGTT
>JAFSUD010000064.1 GCA_017445405.1 Synergistaceae bacterium | reverse complement strand
GGAGCGTCCTGAACGTCATCTGGAATCAGGAACGCAAGGCCGCAGGGTACACTGAACCAGATGATTTGGATACCGAGCGAGGAATACGTGTAGCTGTCGGAGCAGTACGTAAGCTGATGACTGAAGCGCAAGACAACAGGGGACAGTGAAACAGATGGTCGCGGAGCACGCGCAAGCACCAGATACCGAGCGGGGAATACGTGTTGCAATAGGAGCAGTACGCAAGCTGCTGACTGAAGCGCAGGGACACAGGGTACAGTGAGCCGGACGGTCGCGGAGCACTCGTAAGCACCAGATACCGAGCGGGGAATACGTGTTGCAATAGGAGCAGTACATAAGCTGTTGACGCAGGATTTATCAAAAACTGGCAAGAAGACTCCCCACCTCTATAGGTGTGAGATGAATTGCACTAATTGTAATATAATATTCCCCATGACAGCAGAAGAGAGATTAGCTAAGAATATCCGTATACGTGAACGAGGCAAACAGACTAGGCAGAAGCGCAAAAGTGCAACGCCCTACGGGTCAGGTTTGCAGAGTGTACCGTGTAAAAATAGATGTCTCTCACCTAAGCAGTCAGCAGTTGCTTCACTTGAAAATGCTGTTTGTTGAAGCTAAGTGGCTGTACAATGACGCATTAACCTTCATGAATGACCATGCTATCAATGAATACAACAGCAAAACGCTGACCGTTCAAGTATTGGACAAAGACCGTCAGCCCGTAACACATGAACTGCGATATCTGAGTTCGCAGATGAGACAGTCAGTGATTCAGGACATAAAGAATAATATGAAATCTCTTGCCTCACTCAGGGAAGATGACCAGAAAACTGGCAGTCTGAAATACAAGTCCGAATATGCGTCAATAAATCTTCAGCAGGCAGGAACGACCTACAAATTCTATGACGCAAGGCATATCCTAATACAGGGCTTCAGGAAGGGGATACGCATAAACGGAGCAAACCAATTCTGGAATATTCCTGATTTAGAATTAGCCAATGCTAAATTGCTAAGTCTGCCAGATGGATATTACATAGCAATAACGACATATAGTGATAAGGGAGGAGAGCCGAAGAAATACAAGCTAGAAATAGGAATAGACATGGGAATAAAGACGACAATAACAGTATCCGACGGCCGGAAGATAAAAGTATTAGTTGAAGAAAGTGAACGCTTGAAGAAGTGCCAGCGTTTAGTCGCCCGGCGCAAAAAGGGTTCTAACAACCGGTACAAAGCTGTTAAGTTATTGAGGAAGGAATACCAGAAACTAGGCAGCAAGAAACGAGATGCGGCGAACAAGTATAAAATCCTCCTACGGATAGCGCATGAGCTGTTAGAGCATGAACACATATACATGCAGGACGAAAATCTGAAGGGCTGGCATAAAGGATTATTCGGTCGGACAGTGCAGCACTCAGTGTTAGGACTGGTGAAAGCGAAGTTAATGAAGAATGATAGAGTAATAGTCTTGCCGAAAACAGCTCCTACGACGAAATATTGCCCTGTGTGCGGCCAGCTCAAGAAGGACATAAAATTAGCTGACCGAGTATATGAATGCACATGCGGATATAAGGAAGACCGAGACATCCAAGCGGCACGTAACATGATATTGCTTTCGAAAGGAAATACCTGTGGGATGCAGGAAATTAACGCCTATGGAGAGAATGTAAGACGACATGAATTGCAAGATTTGTGTTGCAGTCTCGAAGAAATAGGAAGCTCCCGCTTCTATAAGCGGGGGTAGTTCACCATAGAACTATCACAAAAAGTTGAGGGGGAATAATAATTGGCAGGATGCAATCATGACTGTGAACACTGTGCATCAAACTGCGGAGAACGCTCGGCGGAATCAATGCTCTTCAAGCCGAATCCCGGAGTCAGAAACGTAATAGGTGTAGTGAGCGGAAAAGGCGGAGTCGGAAAATCTCTCGTTACCGGACTCTTGGCCTGTGCAATGAGGGAAAAGGGACTCAGAACAGCCATTCTCGACGCAGACATCACCGGCCCGAGCATCCCGAAAATGTTCGGTCTTCATGACGGGCTGCTATCTGACGGACACATGATTCAGCCAGCAGTCAGCAAAGGGGGCGTTAAAGTCGTCTCGATGAACCTCTGCCTTCCTGATGAAGGAGACCCTGTAGTCTGGAGAGGCCCTGTGCTCGGAGGAGTGCTCCAGCAGTTCTGGGAAGAAGTGGACTGGGGCATCACTGATTTCATGTTTGTTGATATGCCTCCCGGAACAGGCGACGTGCCGCTGACAGTGTTTCAGTCATTGCCGCTCAAGGGAATAATTATCGTTACTACACCTCAGGAACTAGTCAGCATGATAGTACACAAAGCCCTGCGTATGGCCGAGATCATGAATATTCCTGTGCTTGGGATAGCTGAGAACATGGCATACTTTGAGTGTCCGGACTGCGGGAAGAAGCATTACATCTTCGGCTCTGGAACTTCCGGCGTGAAGATTGATGCGGAGATTCCGATAGTGCCAGGACTCGCAGGACTCTGTGATTCCGGGAAGATCGAGGACTCGGACGCAGTGAAGTACCTCGATGGGATAGTCAGCGTTCTGTGTAACGCGTGAGCATGTCATTCATACTGCGGAGGATGTGATCCCTCATAGCTTCCGCAGCCTTCACCGCATCACGAACCTCAAGAAGCGCAAATATATTCTCATGTTCCGCACGGGACTTCCTCGCGTACTCGTCCTTAGTCGTCCGCAGCCCCATAGATAACCCGTTCCATAATTCACTAAGCTCGGAATAATTACTTACAAAGATGTTTTACGCAATGCTCTGTCTCCGGCGGGATAGTCAGCGTTCTGTGTAACGCGTGAGCATGTCATTCATACTGCGGAGGATGTGATCCCTCATAGCTTCCGCAGCCTTCATAGCGTCGCGGGCCTCAAGAAGCGCAAATATATTCTCATGTTCCGCACGGGACTTCCTCGCGTACTCGTCCTTAGTCGTCCGCAGCCCCATAGATAACCCGTTCCATAATTCACTGAGCATTGTAACCAGCCGTGAGTTGCCTGAAGCAAGCCATATATTATAGTGAAATGACTGATTAAGTTCTGAATAATTCTCTGCACCGGAACTCACAAGATGATTTACGCAATGCTCTATCTCCGAAAGGTCAGCCCCCTTCTCGCACACAAGCCTGCACGCCTCCGACTCCAATGCTGCACGAATCTGGTAGTGCTCGCGGATGTTCTTTGCGGTCATGCCTAACACAACCGCTCCTCTGTTCTGCGCAAGCTCGAGCAGTCCGTCCCTCGCAAGAATCACGAACGCTTCACGCACCGGCGTAACTGAGATTCCCAGTGCCTTAGCCGTCGCCTCAAGCGGAAGCACTTCACCGGCTGGTATGCTCTGGCTGATTATTGCCTCCCTCAGTGATGCCGCAGCCTGTTCTCTCACCGGCAGCAGCTTAACCGGCCTCAAGTTCAGCATTTTCTTTCCTCCTCTTCCTGATCTGCAGCAGCTCCAGCGAAAGCACCTCCGCATATACCGCATAGCACGCCCTCAGTATCTCGGGATCCGCAGGATTCTTCACCGCCTCCTGAAGGTTCGTGAAGACTGCATCAAGTTTTCCCCTGTCCTCAGCGTTGGCGAGCACGAACGACAAGTACACGCCCGTCATTGTCCCGAGAGTCCTGCGCCTCAGCGGAGCTTCAGTTTTTGCGCAGAGCGTCCTGTGATATTCCTCCTGCGTCATGCACGCCGACAGCACAGAAAGTTCATCTTCTGCAAACGTCTTGAGCACCTCGAACTCGAGCACGGCCAAGTCAGAGAACACAGCATGAATATCATTGTCAGTGAGTGCAGCAACATTGACATGCTGGTTAGTGTGCTTCTTCACAAGCCCCTGATACTCAAGCGCAATTAATGCTTCCCGCACAGGCATCCTTGACGTGCCAAGAGACTCGGCCAGTTCATTCTGAGTCAGTGAAATTCCTTCGGGGATGTCTCCGAACAAGATAGCTTCCTGCAGAATCTCTAATGCGCTGCCTGATTTGTATTTCTTGGTAAGTTCTATCATGATGATCAAGATTGTATCCATTATGCCGGAATTTGTAAATCTTACGTTATAATATCCATGAAAATTATTCGCATCAAACTGAGGAATAAAGACAAGAAGAAAGAAACTTTACCAACTACTTTAACAGCTACAAAAACTGCCAGTAAATAAGCCAGCCGCAAGTATTTACAGAGATAATATCTGAGATAAAAATTTGTTTTCGTGAAGTGTCGCCATATGTATAATATCGCGAATAATTAATGAATGAAAGAAGGCTTTATCTTGCATGTATACCCTTTGACGGCGGAACAGCGATACTTCTACGACTACCAGAACACCGCGCCCGACTCCACAATGTATAATCACTTCCCCATGCTCGTGAAATTGCAGGACTATGTTGACGCTGAGAGGCTCGCGGACGCAATCATGACGACTCTTCACGCACACCCTGCATACTTGACCGTAATT
>JAFSUD010000063.1 GCA_017445405.1 Synergistaceae bacterium | reverse complement strand
AGGGGGCGACAGGTTTCGACGGCGCGAAGGAGGATCTGAAGGAGCAGGCCGGGGAAAGTCTATACTCACCCGTAAAACTTAGGACAAAACAATAAAAGTCGAAGATAATTTCGCATTAGCGGCCTAGTTGCCAGCTACGCCAAAGGACGGACAATGCTGCTGGTTCGCCTGAGGTGTCATGAAAAGCAGCTCCCCACCATATAGAGAGTCCGGTATGGTGATAGACCCGTAAGACTCTAGGAACGCTGAGAGGGTGTCTCTGCCCATTCAGTGAACGACAATAATCAGGGAATAAGCCTGTAGCCGCCATCACGGTTGGCCCGCGTCGGACGGGAGTTCAAATCTCCCCGCCTCCACCAGAAAACCACTCGGCTTAAATTGTAAGCGAGTTGCAACAATAAATTACGTAAAATAAGGCATTCTCCAAAAGTTAAGGGAATGCCTTTCTTTGTTCGACATATTCCCCAAGTCCAATGAATCAATTTGCAGCAATCAATCTGGAAATATAAAGCATTTCCACGAGAAGCAACAGTGTACGCTTTTACTTTCTGCACTACTTTTTCCGTCCCTTAGTCAGGAACAGCCACCCCTGCCACATCCCAAATGCACTTACCGCTGGGACAGCCATCAACGCAGCAAGCACCGGCCATCCGTTACGTGCCAGCCAGTCCGAGAGCCACACACCCAAGAACGCATAACCAGCTATCACCAGTCCTGCAGACAGCACACGCCCGAACATTATCACTTCACGTAAATTCTTCAGCTTCATGCTTACTCACTCCCAGAAATATTTTGTCCCAGCAAGCCCCTCACGTCTCGGGTAACTCACAGGACATTTCTTCACTTTCTCCCACAGCACAATACACTTCGCATTTCCGCCGTAAAAGTTCAGTGCAGGTTTGCTAAGGCCCAGCATTCCCCACTTGTCCGCAACCTCCGAAATCTCGTCATGCACTCTTTCTCCCTTGAACGTCAGGACATGCCCCCCAGTTTTCACCAGCGGAGACAATAATTCTGCGCATACTCCCGCAGAGGCAAGTGCTCTCGCTCCGGCCAAGCAGTACTCTTCACGATGACTCCTCGCGAACTCCTCGCTCCTCGAACACACTACCTCCACGTTCGCAATTCCCAGAGCAGCAATAATCTCTCTCACGGCCTCGCACTTCTTGTTCACGCTGTCCAGAAGCGTAATGCTCAGGCCGGGCCTGTACACCGCCCACACTATGCCGGGCAAGCCTCCTCCGCTCCCGACATCAATAACTTTCCCTGAGTCAGGCAGGTATTCCAGAGACGGCAGACAGTCCTGAATCTGCAGCGTGTATATATCATCAGCTCCGCGCGTCCCGGTGAGCCTCGCCCGCGTGCATGAAGCTAATAACTCTGCGTATCTATACAGTGTGGACTCTTGAGGGTTCATATCTGTCTTCCTGAGGGCGTTTGTTTACAGGCCAGCCTACCGGAATAATTGTGAAGGCCTTGAAGTTCTCAGGGAGCTTGAGAATCTCTGCTACTGCGTTCATGCGTTCAGGGATTGGAGCTATGCCTATCATGACTGCTCCCAAGCCTAAATCTTCAGCTTCAAGCAGTATGTTTTGTGTCGCAAGGGACATATCTATTTCTGCCATCATGGGAACTGCGAGGCCGTCAGTGTGATAGCAGGGGACAATCACGGCAGGAGCATTCTTGACCGGCCCGGCATACGGCGAGACTTGAGACAGGCGGGAGATTATGTCCTTGTCATCAGTTATGTAAAATTCCCACGGCTGCTGGTTGCATGCACTTGGGGCGGCCATTGCTGCACGGAGAATCTTTATGATGTACTTGCTTTCCACAGGACGGGACTCGAACTGTCTCGTGCTTGTGCGCGTGAATATTGCGTTTGGTATTCGTTTTTCCATCTCAGTCCAGCGTGATACCAAATAAGGCTGTAAAGTATCTACAATAGCCTCTGCACTATCTATCTGCTTCTGTGCCTCCTCAAGACTGACTACATAAAAACCTTCATAATCTGCATATTTTCTAAGATTGAAGGTATTATCAATCAGCTTTGAAAGCCCTCTATCCAAGACATTTGTACGTAGGTAATCGAACTTGAAACGTGATATTACACCAGAATGTTTAGCGGATTCAAAGCCGTCAAGTTCAGTAACTGCCAGCAGCGCATAAAACGCAGCATAATATGATCTGCTTGCTGAGGCATTCATGTGTCCGTCCTCAAAAAGTTCTTGTGCTGTGTTCAATTCTTCACAGGCTCTCTCAAAACGGTATCTTGATAAATCCAGCCTGTATTTCTGCTCGTTTAAGCTGCTTCCTTTGACCATAACACTATCCCATCCTTCTCTATATTTCTGTAGAACAGCTTTACAGGTTTCAGTCTGTTATACATGCTCTCCTCAATGGGGATTATCTGAAACAGAGCATCATACTTCAAGCCATACTCCCACAAGTCATCGAATGCGTCCCACCTGTAATATTTAGCGGTCAGTACAGCTATATCTATATCTGATTCCCAAGTGTTATCGCCCCTCGCAACTGACCCGTAAAGTATTATCTTCACAGCGTCATCGCCCATCACTGACAGAATAGCTTTCACTATGTCGTCAAACATATCTTTATCCGCAAGTGTCCTCCGTGCAGGATGATCCACTAAATCACCCCCTTAGTTGACGGAATCTCAGACGCGTATTCAGGATTAATCCTTACTGCCTGAGCTATCGACCTCCCCGCTGACTTGAACGCTCCCTCGATTATGTGGTGCGAGTTCGTCCCCGCGAGCTGCCGGAAGTGCAGTGTGCAGAGAGCATTTCTCGTGAAGCCCAGCCAGAACTCCTGCGCTAACTCCGTGTCGAACTCCCCAACCTTCTGCGCCGGAATGCTCATGTCCCACGCAAGATAAGCACGTCCCGAAAAGTCTATCGCTGTCATTATCAGTGCTTCATCCATCGGAAGAATCATGCTCCCGTAACGCGTTATGCCTCTCTTCTCACCTAGTGCCTGAGAGAACGCAAGCCCGAGACATATTCCGGCATCCTCTACAGTATGGTGAAAGTCCACGTGATAATCTCCCTCGCACTTCACGGCCAAGTCAAAGCGGCCATGCGACGCAAAGAGTGTGAGCATGTGGTCAAGAAATCCGCAGCCCGTCAGCACCTCGCTCTTCCCTGTCCCGTCAAGCTCAAGCGCAAGAGTTATCTGCGTCTCCTTAGTGCTCCGCGTAATCTCAGCGTGCCTCATGCTCAACTACTCCGTTCATCACCTCAAGAAACACCTGCATCTGTTCAGCAGAACCGATTGTGATTCTGTTCCAGTCATCAAGCACAAGGGGATTGCTGAAGTGCCGGACTATGATTCTGAATCTCTTCAGCTCGTCAAATATCTTCTGCCCGCTTATCGTCTTATGCCTCACGAACAAGAAATTTGCGCTCGAGTCCAGAATCTCAAAGCCCATCTCCTGAAGACGGCTCCTCGTGTTGTCCCTCACTCGGCAGATTACGTTGATGTTCTTGCGGGTATACTCCTCGTCCTCCAGAGTCCCGAGTGCTGCTGCCTGAGTCAGGGCATTGATGTTGTAGGGAGCTATGGCGTTCTTGATGGTGCGGATGTCCTGTGCGAGATCGTCGTTCGTCATGCACCACCCGAGACGTGCTCCGGCGAGAGATCGTGATTTCGAGAACGTCCGGACGACGATAACATTCGGGTACTTGCTGATGAACCGGACGGCAGATTTCGCTCCGAAGTCCGCATACGCTTCATCAATAACTATGAGGCTCTCAGGGTTGGAGGATATTATCAGCTCAAGTTCTCCTGTGTCTAAGGCAATGCCTGTAGGCGAGTTAGGGTTGGCGATAAAGACAGTGCGCCCCTCAAGGTCTGCGTAATCCTCAGTGAGTATCCTGAAGTCCCGCAATGGAGGTGTGATGTAGTCCACGCCGTTAAGCCCAGCAAGTATCCTGTAGAACGAGTAAGTTATGTCGGGGAATGCTGCACCCTTCTCACACATTGACATGAAGATAAAGCTCAATATCTCATCTGAGCCGTTGCCGAACACGATGTTAGAGGGCTTGATGCCGAGCATACGTGAGAGCTGGGAGGCGAGCTTTGAGCAGTCAGGATCAGGGTAATAGTTGAGAGTGTCCGCTGCTTTGTAAGCATAGGCTTCTGCTTTCGGTGATGGAGGAAAAGGAGACTCGTTAGTGTTGAGGCGGATATATCCCTTCATGCTTTCGGCTTCTTCGCTTGTGTCATAGGCCTTGAGTGATTTGAATTTAGAGTGCATAAACTGAGTCATGAAATAAATGTTGTCCCTTCATTATGAAAATTACGGGTATGATAACACAACATTCATTCTAATGAATCATGATGATATTTCATCACAAAATGGAAGGAAATTATCTCTGCTGAGTACATCACATGCAGTTGACGGCAAGATATTTTGCGTTATGATTTCGCTTATCCATAACTATTAATAATGAAGAGAGTAAAAATATGCACTTAATCACAAGCCATCTCAACACAGATTTTGATTCACTAGCAAGCATGATAGCTATTCAGAAGCTCTATCCTGATGCCGTAATCTGTCCTCCCGGCTCAATGTCCCGCAAAGTCCGGGACTTTATGGCCAAGCACGGCAGGCAGTGGGAAAGCAAGATACTCAAGCCCAAGAAAATTCCCCTCGACGAAGTTACCCTAATGGTAGTCGTCGACACACGCTCGCGTTCACGCATAGGCCCTTTCGCAGCTCTCGCAGGACGGCAGGATGTAGCAGTTCACGTGTATGACCATCACCCCGCGACTCCTGACGACATACCAGCAGAAGAGTTTGTGTATGAGCCAATCGGAGCAGCAACGACAATGATTCTCGAGCAGCTCCTCAACGAACGCAAAGACATCACCCCAGAAGAGGCTACACTCTTTGCGCTGGGCATCTACGACGACACCGGAGCAATGACCTACGAGACCACCACAGAACGCGATATTGCAGCAATAAGCTATCTCCGTGAACTCGGAGCAGACTTGTCGGGGATACTCTCTCAGGTAGAGTCTGACATGTCAGCAGGTGATAAGAAGCTCCTTGATGACTTGGCCGAGAATGCCCGGGAGATCTACATCAACGGCGCGAAAGTCTACCTCACATGGGCAGAGACTCAAGAGTACGTGCAGGGACTCTCCGTGTTCGTCAACAAGCTCAAGGAACATGTAGACTCGCACGTAACTATTGTAGTGGTCAACAACGGCGGCAAGAAGATTAACGTGATAGCCCGAAGCGTTGAAGGAGTCCTGAACGTCAAAGAGTTTCTCGCGCCTTACGGAGGGAGCGGACACTATCAGGCCGGAAGCGCAACGATAACTGACAGAGACGCAAAAGACTTACTAGCCGAGATAGAGTCCCGTCTTCACGACGCAATCACTCCCATGATGAAGGTATCAGACATAATGACCTCGCCGGTTATTGCCGTGAGTCCGGAGGCTCGCGTTGATGAGGGCTACAGGACAATGCTTAGGTTCGGGCTGAAATCCTTAGTTGTCGCGAACGCTGAGGGTGAAGTTGTCGGCATGATGACCCGCAAAGATTTAGATAAAGCTCACCTTCACGGACTCGACCGTGCCCGCATATCAGACTTCATGACGCAGGGAATAATCAGCCTCGCAAGTGAGGCCTCAATTGATGAAGCTCACCGCATGATGGCAACTTACGGCTTCGAGAAAATGCCCGTCCTCGATGACAACGGCAAACTCGTCGGGACTCTCTCCCGAGCTGACCTCCTGAAGGCGTTATACCACTCCGGACAGTACGCAGGAGAGGACTCGTCTCGGGAGCGGGACTCTGACGGCTTCCTGTGGGTCGAGAACGTCTCGGGTCTCATGGAGGAGTCATTCAGCCTCAAGACGTTATCGTTATTGCGTCGCGTCGGCGCAAAGGCTCAGGAACTCGGGATGCGTGCGTATCTCGTCGGCGGAACTGTGCGCGATATTCTGATGGGAGTCAGCAACACAGACATAGATATATCCGTTGAAGGCGATGCAGAAAAATTAGTGAGTTCATGGGATGAGCCGGGCTGCAAAGCAACACTTCACGGACGCTACAAGACAGGCACAATAACTTTCCCGGACGGCGAGAAGGTAGACGTTGCGACGGCACGCAGAGAGTTTTACGAGTATGCCGCTGCAGTTCCGACAGTGCAGAACAGCTCACTGAAGCAGGACTTGAGCCGAAGGGACTTCACCGTTAATGCAATGTCTATCTCCCTGAGCGAGGACGACTGGGGGACATTGACCGACAACTTCGGAGGACGGGCAGACCTCAAGGATAAGCAGCTAAAGATTCTCCACAACCTGAGCTTTGTTGAAGACCCATCACGAGTCCTGAGAGGTATACGTCTGGAGCAGAGGCTTAACATGAGCTTTGAGGATAACACGCTGAGATTGCTGAAGAGTGCCGTGAAGGGAGGATTGCTCGAGCTGCTTTCGACGACGCGAATACGTGCGGAGCTGGAGCTTAACATGAAGGAGGCGGGCTTCCGGAAGATAGTGATGCGTATGCAGGAACTCGGAGTGTGGGAGTCCCTGTTCGCTGGAATGTACATGAGCAAATCAATGAATCACCGCCTGCACGTCCTTGAACACTTCATGAGGCAGGTGCGCAATCACGGCATAGACTTTAAGGGTATGGAGTGGCTCGTCAAGATGGCAGTGATATTCACGGACTCGAAACCCGATGTGAGATTTTCTGCGATGGACAGAATGAACCTCAACCCCAACGAGCGCGAGCAATTAACACGCTGCTTTATGCGCTGGCCTGAAGTTGAAAAGTTCTGCTCAAGCAAGAAGGACATCAAGAACTCCGAAGCATATACATTCTTCAGGGATTACGGGCCTGTTCCGCTGGTGTATTGGCTGACGTGCCTTAAGACTCCGGCTTCGAGACGGCTTATCGTTGAGCACATGGAGCTGTGGATGAGCTACAAAGGCGAGCTGACGGGCAAAGAACTTCAGGGAATGGGCCTGAAGGGCAAGGCAATAGGTGAAGCGTTGAGTGCTATCAAGCTGGCGGTGATTGACGGTGAAGTTAATAACCGTGAAGAGGAAGAAGAATTTGTGAAGGGTAAGATTCTGCCCTCGCTGTAAAATAAGCATCATTAATTAAGGAGGTTAATTTATGGACATAACATATTTACTCTGGCTTCAGGATTTCAGACTCAGCATTAACGACGCATTGACTCCGTTTGTCAATCAGCTATCGTACTTCGCTATCTCGTACATAATCCTGTTTCCGGTGTTCGTGTATTGGTGTCTGGACAAGAAAAAGGGGCTGTTTGTCCTCTTTGCGTGGAAGTTAAGCCAGACATTTAACGTAATCCTTAAGCTGACTGCATGCGTGTATAGGCCGTGGATACGTGATGCGAGAATAGTTCCTGCAAATAACGCTATAGTTACTGCAACGGGCTATTCATTCCCGAGCGGTCATACTATGATGGCAGCTCCCATTTACGGCGGAATGGCTGTGCTCACAAAGAATAAGGCTCTGCGGTGGTTCTGGGTTATCATGATTCTGCTCACAATGATTTCACGTAACTATCTAGGCGTTCATACCCCTCAAGATGTCTTAGTCGGCGTGCTGTTCGGCATCTTTGCAATCTACATAGCGCAGAAGGTGTTTGCTTACCTTGACGCTCACCCGGAAAAAGACTTGCTGATAATGATTCTCTGTGCCGTAGCAGGAATCTTGACGCTCGTCTACATAACGTACAAGCCCTACCCTATGGATTACGTTGACGGAAAATTACTTGTTGACCCTGTGAAGATGCAGGTAGATGCTTGGGGAGATGCAGGAGGATTTACGGCGTTTGCGGTGATGTGGTACATAGAGAGCCGGTTCATCAAGTTTGCCCCCACAGGCTGGAACATGAAGGGAATAGTGCTGTGCGTTGTTGGAATGCTTCCTCTTGCGTGGGCGGTCGCTAATCTTGACGGAATAGTTATGAGTCAGCTTGGCTCGCATGTCGGCCGCTTGGTATCACAGATAATAATGCTGTTCTACATTATGGTGCTGTGGCCTCTGGTGATTAAACTCTTCACCGGCAGGAAGTAAGCGATAACATGTCCCCTGTCAGAGATGGCGGGGGATTTTTTGTGCAACGCCTGAAATATCAGATGCTTTACATTATGGTAGTGTGGCCTCTGGTGATTAAACTCTTCACCGGCAGGAAGTAATCTGTAACTAGTCCTCCTGTTGAGAAAGGCAGGAGGATTTTTTGTGCAACTCCTGAAATGTCAGATGCTTTACATTATGGTAGTGTGGCCGTTGGTGATTAAGCTCTTCAGCGGCAGGAAGTAAGCGATAACATGTCCCCTTGTCATAGATGGCTGGGGATTTTTTGTGCAACGCCTGAAATGTCAGCAGAAAACAGAAAACTTGCTATAATTACGACACATTCACACACATAAAGGAGAGAAATATTTTCATGGCAGACATAGTAGCGTTAGTGATGGAGTCCCGTGAGAAGACGGGCAAAGGCGAGAACGGCCGCATCCGCAGGTCAGGTTATGTTCCCTGCGTGATCTACGGCCCGGAGATTGAGCAGAACATACTCGGCAAGGTCAACATGCGCGAAATCGAGCGTATCCTCGCCGGAAGATGGGAATCGACACGCCTCAACGTCAAGCTCCCCGACGGCAGGGAAGAACTCTGCATAATCCGTGAGGCACAGCGTCATCCGATAAGTGATATGCCCCTGCACATTGACTTCCTGCACCTCGTCAAGGGCCGCAAAATTAACGTCAACATTCCTGTTGAGGTAACAGGCCGCGAAGAATCACAGGGCATCAAGGACGGCGGAGTACTCGAGGCGATTCATGAGCTGGAGGTCGAGACTCTCCCGATGAGCATTCCCGATGTTATCACGGTGGACGTTTCCGGACTCGGAGTCGGGGACGCAATCCACGTGAAGGACTTAGTGCTCGGCGAGAACGTAACCGCACTTGCTGACCCTGACGAAGTCGTGGCTATCATTGTAACCTCGCGCGGAGTTGAGGACGCAGAGCCTGAGGCAGAGGAGACCGCAGCAGCAGATGTAGAAGTCGTAGCGAAGGGCAAGGCCGCCAAAGAAGGCGACGACGCAGAGGAGAAGAAGTAGCAATGAGACTCATAGCTGGCTTAGGTAATCCGGGAGAACAATATGCTTTTACCCGTCATAACATGGGCTGGCTATGCGCTGACTTTTTGGCAGTCAATAATAATCTTGGCCGTCCTCAAGAAAAATTTAATGCAGAGTTCTGGAAAATGGGTGATGTTATCCTGCTAAAGCCCTTAACCTTCATGAACTCAAGCGGTCTTGCTGTCAGTGAGGCCGTGAACTTCTACAAAATTGAGCTTTCTGATGTGCTGATTGTCTATGACGATATGGCTTTACCTTTCGGGAAGCTGAGAATGCGTGCGCAGGGCAGTGCAGGAGGCCATAACGGATTAATCTCTATTCTGGGAGCTTTGGGAGATATTCACGTACCCCGTCTCAGAATAGGCATAGGCAAACCTCCCGGAAGCATGATTAATTATGTTCTGGGACATTTTCAGGACGACGAACGAGAACAGCTCCCGCAGGTGATAAAGCGTGCAGCTGAGGCAGTAGACGTGTGGCTCAAGAATGACATTCAGCGCGCAATGACAATCGTGAACGCTGAACAAGAGACAACCCCCTCTGAGTGAATCAGGGGGGCAATTTTTACTGAGGAGGTGAAGCGTGAGTGTACAAACTTTTGGGCGCAGACGGCGGGATTTACGAATCAGAAACGCCCGGGCAATTCGGAGGCAACAGCAAACTCAAGATATACGGCCGGCTTGACTGTCCTTCTGCATTGTCGGCGATAAGACGCTTTCCGGGAGCGTATGAGCAGCACAGGGTATTCTTTGCGGATGAGAGGACAGCTTTAGCAGCAGGGTATCGTCCATGCGGAAACTGTTTGCGGCAGAAATACAGGGAGTACATGGCAAACCCTGAAGAGTACAAGGCAAAATTTGGACTAAGGAGGGCAAATATCATGACACAGGCACGGAGAAAATCAACAAATGTATTGCTCAACACAGCGTTGCAGGAATTTTACGGAGCTGCTGACGAAATGGGTCTCAGTGAGAAGCTGATTGCGATTCTGAGCAGGTCGGAACGCAGGCTTCATGTCTCTATTCCTGTCAAGATGGATGACGGCAGAGTCGAGGTGTTCGACGGCTACAGAGTCCAGCACTCCACAGCGTTAGGGCCGTCAAAGGGAGGAATACGCTACGACTTGGGCGTTGACATGGACGAGTGCGAGGCTCTCGCAATGCTCATGACGTGGAAATGCTCTCTCGCTGGCATACCTTACGGAGGAGGCAAGGGCGGGATTTGCTGTGATGCCCTGAACATGTCGCGCGACGAGAAGGAACGTCTCACTCGCACATACGCGGCAAGAATCGAGCCTATACTCGGCAAATGGAGCGATGTCCCCGCACCGGACATGAACTCGGGCGGTCAGGAGATGGTCTGGATTCTCGACACCGTCAGCAAGATGCGCCGTAACCTCGAGCCGAGTCTCCTCACGGGCAAGCCTGTAACATTCTGGGGCAGCTACGGACGCAATGAGGCCACAGGACGGGGAGTCGCTACCTGCGGACTCGAACTCATGCGCATTCTCGGCAAGAACCCCGAAAACATGACAGCGTGTGTTCAGGGTTTCGGCAACGTCGGGAGCTTCACGGCCAAGACGCTTAACGACGCGGGCGTAAAGATTGTGGGCATAAGCGACATAACAGGAGGGTACTATTCTGCAGGAGGCATAGACATTCACAAGGCCTTCGAGGTCATACGCAGCAATCCCAAGAAGTTGCTCACCGGCTTTGAGGAAGTAAGCAGGTGCGAGAAAGTTGATGATGTCCTGTTCTCTGAATGCGATTTCCTGTTCCCGTGCGCACGGGACGGAGTGATTAACGCTGAGACTGCAGGTAACATTAAGGCTCGCTATATTGTCGAGGGAGCTAACGGCCCGACGACTCCGGAGGCAGAAGCAGTCCTTGATGACGCAGGAGTAATGATAGTTCCGGACTTTCTGGCGAACTCAGGCGGAGTGATAGGCTCATATTTCGAGTGGGCGCAGAACTTGCAGGGAGCATTCTGGAGCGAGGATGAGTACAACAATAAACTTGTGCACATCATGAAGGGGAATTTCCGGCGTGTTTGGGACTATGCGGAGGCAAGGCATGTGAAGATGAGGCGGGCGGCAGCTATGGCAGCTATTCAGAGAGTGGCTGATGTTGTGGAGATGAGGGGGATGTTCTTATAGTGAATGTGTATGCTTTCTCCCGGCCAAGCATCAAGACCGGGAGATTTTTTCTGCGAACTCCAGAAGTTCATCATGCTCATTCTTCACCCTCTCGTCAATTACTGCCTCAAGCAATGCTGACAGCACACGCCCTATCTCCGCTCCCTCGAGACCGAGATTCATCATGTCATAACCATTAACCTTAAGGTCTCTAATCTTCAGGCACGCCTCCTCCTCTTCTGCCTCACGTATCAGCCTCACAGCCTCCTCATAATCTCGCGCTATCTCCTCAATGTACACATGACCGGCCAAGTCCGCCCTCTGAAGTTCTAGCAGCATGTTCACATTCTCAGAACCATAACGCGCAAGCATCCTTCTGGCTGTCCTCCTGTTCTTCGGAAAGTGTATGCAGTGTGCACCAATCAGAAATTTCACCGCACTCTTCGTCCGGCCGTCAAACTTCAGCCGGTTCATTATCTCTCCGGCTATCTCTGCTCCACGCTGGTCATGACCGTAAAAATGTCCCTCGCCGTTTTCTCCCATGAAGTAGCACTCAGGCTTCGCTATGTCGTGAAGTAGTGCTGCCCACCTGAGCACAGGATTATTCTTTGATGCAGATACTACCTTCACCGTGTGAGCGTAGACATCTAGGTAGTGGTGAGAGTTATGCTGTGAGAAGCCAATAGCCACCTTAAGTTCCGGGATGACCTCACACAACACGTCCGCAAACTCCGTGATGACTCGTCCCGCATCCTGCCCGCAAAGAATCTTCGTCAGCTCCTCCCGAACTCTCTCGGCAGCAACATTCACTAACAGTCCCGCAAGCTCATGCATTGCCCTTGATGTCTCCGCCTCAACCGTGAACCCAAACACTGACGCGAATCTCATGCCTCGCAGTATCCGCAAGGGGTCTTCACGGAAACGCGCTGAAGGGTCAATCACTCCCCTGATTACGCGGTTATTGATGTCCTCCTGCCCGCAGAATGGGTCAAATATTCCCTCTGATGGATGATAGGCTA
This sequence comes from Synergistaceae bacterium, assembly GCA_017445405.1. GTDB lineage: Bacteria > Synergistota > Synergistia > Synergistales > Aminobacteriaceae > JAFUXM01. The sequence goes on along the minus strand of JAFSUD010000063.1, from coordinate 12,881 downwards.
TCGCGTTGATTGTGAAATCACGGTGCGCTAAGTCATCATGAAGTGTCATAGCTCCGGCACGGTATGCTGTAGCCTCAATCTTCTGGTCTGTGCCCTCAGCCCTCAATAACAATGTCCCGTGCTTCTCGCCTGAACCTATGGCGTGGTACTCAAACAATGCCTTTACCTGCTCAACTTGTGCACTCGTCGCAATGTCTATGTCGTTCGGAGGAAGCCCCATCAGGAAATTCCTAACGCATCCCCCGACAAGCAATGCTTCATGTCCTTCTGCATTTAGGATTCTGACAACTTCAAGTGCTGACTGATAATTATTCATTGAGATTTCTTCCTGAGATAGTTTTGTGATGATATAATCGTTCAACATTTTACAGCCTTGACGATAATTAGCAAGCGGGGTAAAATACCTTTCGTTTTTTCAAGCACACCAGCAGTAAACGCCGGGCTGGTGGAATGGTAGACACACGGGACTTAAAATCCCGAGGGCGTAAAGTCCGTGAGAGTTCGAGTCTCTCGTCCGGCATTGACAATCAAATATCGCGGGGTGGAGCAGTTTGGAAGCTCGTCGGGCTCATAACCCGAAGGTCAATGGTTCAAATCCATTCCCCGCCACCAATTCGCCGATTAAGGCGGCATAGCTCAGATGGCTAGAGCATGCGGTTCATACCCGCAGTGTCCCCGGTTCGATTCCAGGTGCCGCCACCATTTACCCAATAATATACATAAATATTTCATAGCGTAAGACGTGTTGAGGTGCTTAACTCATTAATTAGGGAAACTAACTCCCCCTGAGGGTTTATTCTGCAGGGAGAGTGTGTGATTGATTAATAGCTGCGGTTCTTCTTGCATTCACGGTATATCTTCACTACACCTTCAACTAGCTTATACACATCAGGCTTCAGGACATGCACTATCTTTAAGCTCTCCGCCCTGTCAAGCAAGTCCTTCACCATGATTGATGAGAATAATATTACCGGCATGTTTTCAGTCTTCGGGTCTTGGCGCAGTGTCTCAACAAGGCTTAATCCGTCAAGCAATGGCATCTCTATATCTGATACTAGGAGGTCGAAGTTCTCCCCTTGGTCAAGCAATAATTTTCTGGCCTCTACTCCGTCCTTCACAGGGTAAATGCTCGAGAAGCCCGACTGCTTCAGGACATCACATGTCTGCTGGCGCAATAACGGCGAATCGTCAGCTACCAGTATGTGGAAGTCCTCAACGTGCCCAATTTCGCGGTGATACGTGCCGAGCTTGTCTTGGTCAAACATGTGCTCTGCAACTGCCGGGGCTGTCTCCTGAATTATTGCCTCATAGTCAAGAAGCAATATATTTCTCTCGTCGCGCTTGATTATGTACAGCACCCATTTCAGCGACACTCCGCGCATCTTGGAACTGTCCAAATCTTCGGCGTTCACCTGCCGGATTCTCTCTACGCCGTCAACAAGAAATCCCAGCTTGATGTCATTGAACTCTGCCACCATTACCTTCGTCTGCTCCGTAGGCACTGTTGACTGTATGCCCAAGAATATACGCAGGTCTATTAACGGCAAAGTTGCTCCCCGAAGCGTAGTTATTCCCACAAATGCAGGTATCTTTGAGGGAATAGGACGGCAGCCTGTCCAGCGCAGTATTTCTCTTGTCTTGTTTACGTTTATTGCAAATAAATCTTTGCCTAGCCGGAATACTACTACTTCCCATTTACGGCTCGCTGCTGCAACAGTTTTCTTTTCTTCCATGACGCAAAAATTTTTTCCTCCCTCTTAAGTGAACAGCTAGATTATAGCAAAATAGAATATAATTATTTCATCATACATATCTTAATTATGAAAGGACTGTATAAATTTTGTTCAGGCTTCACAAGTTTTTAGTGCTGGCTATGATTTTGCTTGTGGGCACATCAGGGGCTTACGCTGCCTCTAACATGCCCGCAGGCGTTCAGAGTTTTGCACCGACAGGAACAGTCCCTGAAAATGTCTCATTCCGTGCAGTTTTCAGGAATCCTGTAGTAACCAAAGCACAGACCGGAAAGACTATCACTCCGGAAAATCAGCTCTTCCCATTTGAGGTAAATCCTCCCCTTCAGCTAGAGGGACGATGGCAGAATGAACGCACTTTCACCGCAAAATTACTTTCTCCCCTCAGAAGTGCCACAACTTACACTGCCACTCTTCGGGACAACCTCAAGGACAGGCGCGGAGGAAGAATAGGCCCGGGTACATTCAGGTTTCAGACGGAGGGACTGTCGCCCACAGACATACGCGCATCAATGGGCAGAAACAGCAACGCATACTTCACCCTCACCTTCAACATGAGGATTGACCCCGCACGGCTCAAAGGCTACATGCGCATAATTGACGCTCAGGGCAAAGAATTACCCTACTCAATCAACGGCGCACTGCCATCACGGACAATAAGGGCAAGCGTACCTGTTCAGAAGACAGCATCAAGGCAGAGATTTACTGTCAGGATAGCAGCGGGCCTTAAGTCGGGCGAGGGAGATATGGGAATTGAGCAGGATTATTCACAAGTAGTAGTGCTTGACCCTGAACTCATGGTGCGTGAGCTTGAGGCGGGTGAAAATAATATCCGCGCATACTTCAACTTCAGCATTGACCCCAAAACTGCAAGGAGCTTCATTGATATTGAACCTGCTGTTGATGACCTCACTCTCGAAACTGGCTGGAGCGATGAGAATTTCACTATGCGTTCAAAGGCATTCCGTCCCAGAGACAGATTTGTAATCACATTCAAGAAGGGCTTTCCGTCAAAAGGAGGCTTGGTGCTCAAGGAAGATTTCAAGCAGGCCGTAATCATGCCTGACCTTGAGCCTGAGATAACATTTCCTGCGACAGGCACTTACCTTACAACTCTGGACAACGGATTAATACCCCTTGAACTTCAGAACGTCAAGAGGCTGCAAATTGACCTCTGGAAAATGTACGAGAATAATATTCCCTACATGATTCATGAGTACTATGACGAGTTCGACAAGGACATAGCCAAGCGTGTATTCACGAAAGAAATAGCCCTCAATCTGCCGCTGAATGAGAAGGTGCGCCGGAGCATACCAGTAGATGAGATAGCGAAAGGCCAGCGTGGATTATTCCTACTGACGGCACGCAATCTTGATTCTGAGTGGTGGGACGAACGCAGACAGATAATCAGCCTCTCCGACTTAGGCGTTACAGCCAGACTTTGGGAGGACGGAATACTAGTCTGGGTGAACTCCCTCACGCAGGCGCACGGAATAAGCGATGCGGAAGTGAATATCTACTCTGACGCAAAGCAGCTCATAGCCAAAGGACGCACAAATTCGGGCGGAGTGTTCTACTACGAGATACCGGAGGGCAAAACATGGGAGACAGACAATCAGCCATCAGTAGCAGTAGTGAAGAAGGGAGAAGACCTTACCTACATTCAGCTCACGCGCAACTTACTGAACAAAGAAATCTTTGACACAGCGGGGCGTGAATGGCTGCGTTCAGGGTATGACGGAGCAATAATCTCACCGCGCGACATATACCGTACCGGCGAGAGTGCGCAGTTCAAGGCGATAGTGCGCAAACCAGACATCACAACACCTGAGTCATTCCCTGTGCTGTTCATAGTGAAGGACACATTAGGGCGCAAAGTGAAGCAGGAAGCAATGCCCCTCAACGCGAAAGGCAGCGCAGTATTTGAGCTTAACCTTCCGAGCAACGCACTCACGGGGTTATGGAGCGTCTCACTTGCGATACCCGGCCAAGAGGACAAGCCGATAACGAGCTACAAGTTTCATGTAGAGGACTTTGCCCCTCCGCGCATAGAAGTCAAGCTGAACAGTTACCGGAAGTACTTAGTGTATGGGGACACCTTGACGGCAGATATATATGCAAGGTGGCTTTTCGGAGCTGACGGAGCGGGGCTGAAGTACAAGGCCTCATGGAGTGCTCGTGAAGGGACGTTCAGGCCGACGCAGGACAGGTGGAAGGAGTATGCGTTCGGTGATTCGTCGAGGAGTTTTGCGAACACGGAGGGAGAATTTGAGGAGAGGCAGCTAGACAACTTCGGGAAGGCTGGAGTGTCTCTGAAGCTGGATAGCAACTGGCAGGCTCCGACGATAATCAACGTAACGCTGAAGGCAGAAGTGCAGGAGGACGGCGGAAGGTGGGTAACGTCGACGCTGACGAGGCCGTATTTTGCTGCACCGTACCTTTTGGGGATAGCTGCGGAAAATGATGCCTTCACAGTGAGGAACGATGCACGCTTCCGTGTTGCAGCGATAAATCCTGATGAAGAACCTGCAAATCCCGGTGAACTCACAGCGACGCTATACCGCGTAACATGGAACTACAACATGATCGAGATCGACGGCAGAAAACGCTGGCAGTCCACAGAAGAACTCAATGAAGTAGACGAGAAGACATTCTCTCTGCGCAACGGACTCGGCACAGTGTCCTTCAGGCCAGAAGAGTGGGGAAGCTACCTCGTGAGAGTGAGTGATTCTGACGACAACGCAAGGGCAGTCTACAGATTCTACGCAGCAGATCCCATGTTCGCAGGGAAAGGCTCGCAGCTCATTGACCGGCTCGACATCACCTGCGACAAGGAGAGTTACAGACTCGGCGAGACCGCACACGTGAAGATCTCCGCACCGTTCGAGGGCTTGATGCTAATCACCGTAGAGACCGGAAAGCTCATCACCCGCAATGTCCGAATGGCTGACGGCGCAGAAGTTACGTTTGACGTTCCCATCACTCAGGAGCTGAGGCCTAATGCATGGATAAGCGCATGGCTCATCAGGCCGGTTGATGACTCGGACGCAAAGCAGTGGGCATCACACCGCGCAATAGGTTTAGCGAGAATCAAGACTGACTTATCCGACTACAACATTGATGTAGGCATAAGCGTTCCTGCGAAAGCTGAACCAGCCTCAAAGCTGCCGGTAACTATCACGCTCAAAGGCTCGAGTGCGAACATCTCGAAGAATGCTGATGTAGCAATTGCATTTGTTGATGACGGCGTGCTCGGACTGACGCGCTACAAGACTCCTGACCTCCTGAATTACTTCTGGGGCATGAAGAAGCTCAACTCTGAGGGCTACGACCTCTACGACCAGCTAATCCCTGTTGAGGACAGAGCGACCGAGCAGCTTCACCCGGGCGGAGATGAGGCGATGGGTGCACTAGCGAATGACGGCAGCGTCCAGAGGTTCAAGATACTTTCTCTGTTCGACGGAGTAGTTTACCCGGACGATAAGGGAATGATTACTACAGAGCTTGAGCTTCCGGAGTTCAGCGGACGAGGCAGACTCTTTGTTGTTGCGGCATCAGGACGTAACTTCGGGCACGCAGAAAAGACGGTAGAGATCGCCCGCGACATAGTTACTGAGGCGGGACTCCCGAGATTTGCAGCACCCGGCGATGAGTTCGTTATTCCTGTGTCAGTGTTCAACACGTCGGGACAGAATAAGGATGTACGCGTGAATCTAGAACCAGAAGGCTTAATGCTGAGTGAGAGCTATGCGAACCTGAAGATTTCTGCAGGAGCAAAAGACGGCTTCAACGTTACAGCCCGCGCACTCGGAGGAGCGAACAGAGCAGTCCTCAAGATAAACACCTCATGGGGCGGGCAGAGCTTCACTCAGGAAATAGAAATGCCCGTGCGTTCAGCTTGGCCGACAATCACTCTCGGAGGCTCGGGAATCTTTGAGCCGGGAACTACACGCCTCGACCTCCCCATCAATAACTTCATGGGCGACGTTGCAGGTACTCTCACCCTCGCCAACACTCCAGCAGTCAGACTCTCTCAGGCCGTAGACTTCCTCAGCACCTACCCCTACGCTTGCCTCGAGCAGACTATCTCCGCAGCCTGGCCGTTCCTGATTCTGCCCGATGCCGTCGCAGAACTCGACCCGCTCATCACCAACGATGCAGGCCTCAGAGACCGCACTGAAGGCGCAATCAACCGTATACAGTCAATGCAGCTCTACAACGGCTCATTCTCAGCATGGCCCGGCACAAACACTCCCTACAACTGGGGGAGCGTCTACGCAGCACACTTCCTTCTTGCAGCCAAGAATGCGGGCGTGAATTACCCTGAAGAGATGCTCACAGGCGTGATGAACTGGATACGTCAATACCTTGCGTCAATGCCATCATACAGCTATGACGGTGAAGAGCTTGACGACATGACGACTAAGGCCTACGCGGTGTATGTGCTTGCGCTGAACGGCGAGCGTCCGTTAGGGTGGATAGAGTACTTGAGGGAAAATCAAGCATCACTCCGTCCGTCAGGGAATGTGTATCTTGCAGGAGCGCAGTCATTGATTGACGGCAACGCTGAGGCACTGAGAAATATTCAGCTCGGCAGACACTCGGGGTATTCCGGAGTAACTCTCGAGAGCGAGACGCGGAACACTGCATCATTGCTTGGGATGTGGCTTGATGTTGAGCCACAGGCAGCGGAAGTTACGGAGCTTGCGCAGAGACTGACAGGGTTAAACTGGTTCAGCACGCAGGATAACGCATCAGCGATAGTAGCCCTTGCGCGCTATAACGTTGAGGCAGCGGGAGCGAAGAGTGATATTCATGCGCGTGTAACGACTGAGACGAGCGACCATGCATTACTGACCTACAACAACGAGACAGCGAGCATCAAGGTAGCCGAACTGCCGAAGGGTAACACGATACTGATAGAGGCGGAAGGGACGGGTCAGGGCTGTTACACGTGGAGCATCACAGGATTTCCGAAGAGCCAGCCTAAAGCGGAGCGCAGGAATGTGAATGTAGAGTGTGTATACTTTGACGAGAAGGGAAATGCGGTGAACCTGAACCAGCCAATCAGGCACGGAAGCGTGATACAGGCAGTATTGACAGTGAAGCCCTCAATGACGGTGAATAACCTAGCATTGAATTACTTGCTGCCGGCCGGATTTGAGATTGAGAACCCGCGCCTTGAGGACGGAGCGGAGAATCAGTCGGGCACATACGGCATAGTGAATGATGTACGTGATGACAGATTGACGCTGTTCTTTGACCGTCTGACAGGGGAGCGTTCCTACGGTTTCAAGATGAGGGCGGTAACGCGCGGAACATTCAGAGTGCCGCAGATAAGTGCATTTGGGATGTATGATGCTGGAGTGAGATTTACAGGCCAGCCTCAGCCGAATGTAGAGATAAGGTAGCATAAATAATATTTTCCCCCGCGCATAAAACGGGGGATTTTCTTTATCATGATGAAGCTGAATCGCAATCAAATGAAGTATCTTGCAGTGCTGTCAATGATAATAGACCACTGCGCATTTAACTTTTACTATGCAATAACGCCCGGCAGTATTATGTGGCAGATTATGCATTTCATAGGCCGGTTAGCTGACCCTATAATGGCATACTTTATAGCAGAGGGATATATTCACACGCATAACGTCAATAAATATCTTCTCCGGCTTGCAGTTTTCACATTAATATCATGGCTGCCGTTTAACTTATTTGTATATGGTTCATGGCCTCATGCGAACTTAGGCGTAATATTTACGTTAATGCTAGGCCTGATAGCTATATATTTTTGGGACAAGGGCGGGAAGAATATTGCAGTGAGACTTTCAGTAATAGTGCTGCTATGTTTTCTTTCCAGATACGGCGACTGGAAATATGTAAATGTTTTATGGCCGTTATTATTCTTTGTGTTCCGTGATGACGGGCTGAAAAAATGGCTGTCATATTATGTTGTGGCCTGTATAGAGATTGTGATTTTGCTGTATTCTGCTGGAGCAGTGCAGATAAATCAAGCTGGGCTTCTGATGTTTCCTGCTGTGATGATTTTCTGCTATGACGGTATGAGCGGCAGCAAGTCAAATTTTCACAAGTGGTTTTTCTTTGCGTTCTATCCTTTGCACATGATAATTTTGTGGCTGCTGAGGTAAAAATATTGCCCCAGCCTTAACACCGGAGCAACATAATCACTGATTTTTGCGCTTTGCTTCTTCTTCCTTAAGGAATGGAGGAATTACAGATGTATAGTTCATTCCTACGCTGATATTCTTGATGTCTTCCTCGCTGGATATTTCTTCCATGAGGTTATTTTTCTTTTCTGCGTCCATTATTGCCTGCCTCCTGATTCATAAGCCTGTACGGATTAGCATTATAGCATTAATCACCGGCTCTTCATAAGGATGAACAGCTTTAACAGCAGCTATTATTGCATCAAGGTCATCAAGTCTGCATGTAACCTCAACCTTGAGTTCTTCTTCAGAGCTGACAGAGTTAATGCTGCCGGAGTAAGGGTGAGAGCCTTCAAGTGGTCTCCAAGTACCTATGACGCGGGAGTAAGCCAAGCATGAATCATAATTGCCTATATGTCCTGCATCACAATTTCTCAAAGTTTCCTGAAGGACAGCCAAGTGCGACTCAGGAATAAATATCTCTAGTTTGCAATATTTCATGATATTTTCGGGCGGGATAGCTGGACTGTTGGCCGTAGGACGCGTAAGTGCACGCAGTTTTGTATACCGAGTGGACAGCATGACGCTGCACGAAGCACAGTTAGTCTCATCATCACAATAGCTGAGAATAAATATGCCCGCGCATTGTAAGCTAACTTCTCAACAGCACATCTCCCTGAACTCAAAGAAGCCCCCGCCTTTCTAGCCTCATCACAATAGCTGCGAATAAATCGGCTCGCGCATTGTAAGCTAACTTCTCAACAGCACATCTCCCTGAACTCAAAGAAGCCCCCGCCTTTCTAGCCTCATCACAATAGCTGCGAATAAATCGACCCGCGCATTGTAAGCTGACTTCTCATCATCACATCTCCACGCACTCAAAGAAGCCCCCGCCTTTCTAGCCTCATCACAATAGCTGCGAGTAAATCGGTCCTCGCGGTGTAAGCTGACTCCTCATCAGCACCAGCTCCCCGCACTCAAACGAGAAATCAGGCACTTCTCCGAGTCTCCTAACCAGTTCCTCAGGCAATCGCGACTCCTTCAGCCTCGCAAGTGTCATGTGTGCACGAAACTTCTTAGCCTCACGCTCGAGTCCTGCCTCTTCATTCAGCACATCATCAACTTTCCGGGCAAGACGGCCAAGCTCGGCAGCTCCCCTCTCGCCTCCCAGCCACAGCACTCGCGGACTTGCTAAATTCGGGAACGCTCCTATGTGGTCAAGCTCAATCACGAACGGGTCAAAGTACTTCATCGGCTCTAGAGCATCTTTCACCTGCTCAATCACACTAGGTGCAACTTCACCGAGAAACTTTAACGTAATGTGAAACTGTTCACGCCTCACCCAGCGAATATTAGCCAGCGGCCGCAGTTCAGCAAGAAAATTTTCCAGCTCATCTGCCACATGTCCCGGCAATCTCACAGCAACAAACGCTCTCACTAATTCCGCCATCACTGGCACTCCTCCAGCTCATCCGCCGCATGTCCCGGCAATCTCACAGCAACAAACGCTCTCACTAATTCCGCCATCACTGGCACTCCTCCAGCTCATCCGCCGCATGTCCCGGCAATCTCACAGCAACAAACGCTCTCACTAATTCAGGCATCACAGGAACTTCACCATCTCATCAAAACTTTTGCGCAGTGTATGACGTTCCGAAGGCACTGCATCATCAGCGGGATACCCAACCGGGAACAGCGCGACCAAGTCATAATCCGCCATCTCAGGGAAGAGTTCTTTAGCCTTCACAGCGTCAAACATTCCCACCCACGTAGACGCAAGTCCCGCATCATGAACAGCAAGCATTATGTGTGTCGCAATGATAGACGCATCTACGTCCTCAAAGTTTCTCCCGTCCGACGGCCTCACAAACGCGCCTTCAGTCGTCCCCCCGACAGCTATCACAGCCTGCGCATTCTCCATCCACTTGAACGGCGTGCACGACTTAATTTTTGCGAGTGCCTCATCACTCTTCAGCACCCATAATTTCACGGGCTGTACATTCTTTGCTGTAGGTGCTAATCTTCCGGCCTCAATAATCTTTCTGAGCACTTCATCACTCACGGGCTTATCACTGAACTTCCGGCATGAGTAGCGCGCCTTCACTAATTCTGAGTATTTCATGTTGGGTTATCTCCTCTCATTGATATAATACACATTTTACACGTAATTTTTCAGAACAGGAGGAATAAATACGTACATGTTCACCAGCAAATCACAGGCTGACTTGATACCTTCAATGTTTGTATCAACCGCAATAGCTATGATATTCACACAGCTAGCAGGTTATGGCGCAACACTCATTGACGGGATAATCACCAGCCGCGCATTAGGTTCTCTCGCATATTCCGCAATATCACTTCTCGGCCCGTTCACAGGAGTAGTCCTCCTCATCAGCAACGCATTTTCTGTAGGTGCTCAGGTAGTCAGCTCTCAGGCAGTAGGCCGCGGCGAAAAGGACAAAGCTAATTCTGCCTTCACCGTCTCCGTAATCGGAATTGCTGTTATGGCGGTGCTGCTCATTATTGCATGTATGCTCTGGCCTTCGGAGCTGTTCAGGTTCTGCGGCATAACTGAGAGTTCACACCCTGAAATCTATTCTCACATGGGAGATTACCTCAAAGGCTACATGCCGGGTATTCCCTTCATGATGCTGATACAGATAATGGGTCCTGTGATAGTCGTTGACTTGGGCAAGGCGTTATTCACATCGTCAGCATTACTGTTCTTTGGGGCGGACATCATCGGCGACCTTCTGAATGCGTATGTGTTTCACGGCGGTAATTACGGCATGGGCCTGGCAACATCAATTTCCTACATGTTACAGTTCCTTATGCTTGTTACTCACTTCATGAGGAAAAATTCATACTTCAAAATATCTCTGAAGGGCTTTGAGGCCTCACATATCTATGAGATGGCAAAGGCAGCTTCTCCTACGTTCGTGCTCAAGCTGGCTACTGCATTGCGGGACTTGGTCGTCAACAGGATTAACATTTATGTAGCATTTTCTGCGGCAGCGATTGCGGCGAGGGGAATTCAGACGGACACGAACACAGTGCTGTTCTGCTTTGCGATGGGAATGGGCAAGACGCTTCTGACTATGTCGGCGATATTTTACGGAGCTGCAGACCGTCGGGGGATGACCCGTCTTTTGTCGTGCGCTGCAAAAATGGCTGTCATTGTCTCAGGAACTATCAGTGTCATTGCGTTTATCGGTGCTGAATGGATAGCAAGGTGCTTCACGAATGAGCCTGAAGTCATAGAGTTTGCGGCATTCAGCATGAAGTGTATGGCGGTCGCGCTTGTGCCTGATAATCTCTCTGTTTTGTTCCAGCATTACCTGCAGGGCATCAATGAGCGCAAACTAGTGAACATCATCAACTTTGCGAGCAGATTTTTTATCCCCGTCATCACAGCCGGAGTATTGGGATATTATTTCGGCTCAAAGGGTATCATGGCCTCGCTGGCGGTATCAGAAATCATACTTCTTGTGTTTATTGCGGCTCTAATCTTTGTGCACACGGGGTCATTAAGGAACTTCACCCTTCTTCCTGAGACATTCGGGGGCGCAGACAGCGATAACATATACGCATCAATTACCTCAATTGAGGATGTTGGACGCGAGAGCCTTATTGCTGAGAAATTCTGTCTTGAACACGGCCTCTCAGAACGCAGAGCAAAATTGATGTCAATGTTTGTTGAAGAGATGGCCGGAAATATCTTAACTCACGGCAAACCTAAACTGTGGCATAAACTCAAGGCGGACTACCGTCTCTCGCTGAACGATGGGAAAATCTGCATGACGCTTCGGGACTGCTGCGGACGCTTTGATCCTTCAGCTTTCTACGAGGCGCACAAGGATGATTCACCTGCGGGCCTGCCGGGGCTAAAGATTGTGGTGAAGCTGGCTGATGACGTGAGATACTTTAGTGCGTTCAACAGCAATAACATAATGGTCTGCATTGACGCAGAGAAAGGGGAAAGCAAGTGAAGGACATTAGCATTGAGGGCTGCCCTGTTGTCGGCACAGGGACTTTCGGCAAAGTCTACCGGCTCAACGATGAAATTGTGGTGAAGGTCTACGATGACCCTGAAAATCTGCCGCTCATTAAGGCCGAACAGGAAATGTCCAAGCGTGCATTCGTGAAGGGAATTCCGACGGCGATACCATTCGGGACAGCGAGGGTAGGGGGAACTTACGGCTCATTGTTTGAGCTTCTTGACGCTCGGAACTGCAACGACTTCTTGATTGCGCACCCAGAGAAGACGGACAGCATTATTGCCGAATATGCCGGTCTCGTCAGGAGGATTCACACGATAAAGTCCGAGCCTAGAGAATTTCCGGATACGCGCAAAGTATATCTTGACTACTTGGCCTGCATGAAGGACTTAATGCCCGGAGAAATTTACTCACGGCTTGCTGATTTCGTCTCTGCAGTCCCGGAGTCGCAATACCTGACGCATGGCGATATCCAGATGAAGAACATCATGCTCTCGAACGGCGAAATGTTATTGATAGACATGAACACGATGAGCGCGGGAGATTCTGCGTTCGAGTTTGCGGGGCTATACAGGACGTACATAGCCTTCAACGTGTACGACCCTGACAACTCGAAGAATTTTTTCGGCATCAGCAGAGAACTGGCCGGCAAGATTTACTACAAGACTGCGGAATTATGCGGAGTTGACCCCCAGAGACGGGACATCTTGATTCTGGGATGGCTGAGGTATCTTCATGTGATTACGATAGAGCTTTCGCAGCCTGATGCTTTCATGGTCAAACCGACGCTTGAAACGCTAAGGAGGCTTCTTGATGATGAAGGTATACATTGATACATGCGTTCTTCCGCGCTGCCAGATGGAGACGGCGAAAATTTACCGTGAGGCATTCGGTGATGGAGTGAGCTTTGAGATTCTGCCTATGTTCGACCTGCCGGAGTTCGAGGCGAATTTTGCGGCTAATGT
>JAFSUD010000062.1 GCA_017445405.1 Synergistaceae bacterium | reverse complement strand
TGTCAGTGATGGTGTGGCCGAGAGACTCGAGCTGTGCAGTGAGGTGCTCGGAATCTGCGGTGTTCTTTGCGCACCCCATAGAGACAAAATATATCTTCATTAGTCGATGTTCTCCTTCACCGCGTCTTGGATGAATCCGCATGTGTTGATGATTGCTGCGTCCGCTCCGTCGGGAGTGTCAGTGATGGTGTGGCCGAGAGACTCGAGCTGTGCAGTGAGGTGCTCGGAATCTGCGGTGTTCTTTGCGCACCCCATAGAGACAAAATATATCTTCATTATTCGTAATCGCTGAAACTGTCCTCGTCTATCTCCTTCAGCTCAAACACTTTCTCGACATTGACGCAGAAGTTATGTGCAATCATGAGGTTAGATAGCTTCGCGCCGTCAATGAGCATGATGCGTTCATCCCGTGCGTAGAGTGATGCATTCTCGGAAAATTCTGCTGTGGTCGCGAATATTCCCTTGCCTCCCTTGTCTGACAGTGCCTCCACGAAGTCCTGAATGTCCGCTCTGCCGACTGTACGGCCCGGAGATAATTTCTGTGCGTGAATGTATATCGGCGTAGGATTCTGCGTGTCGAGAATGACTCCCTGAATCATTCCGCTGTCTGATTCGTCGCTGGTATACCTCGCGTTCTGGAAGGCACGGTAGCCCATCTTTGACAGCAGGTCTATAACCAGTGCTTCAAACATTTCTGATGAGATGCTCGCTGCTCTCATTAACAGCCTGTCAGCAAGTTCTGAGTTATGGCGGGCCAATACGTCATCAATGCTCTGGGACTGTATAACTGCTCCGTCAGGATAATATTCTGTGAGTTCTTCTTCTGGTGCTAAATCTTCTGCAGGCATAATCTCTTCTCCCTCTGCTGCTTCATCTAATGTGTATTCATACTGGGGTGTATCTTCTTCGGGTAATTCTTCAGGTTCGGAGTCAGGCTCAAGGTCTGAGTCGGAGTCTGTCATGTCCAGATTATCAGGAAGTTCTGAGGCTGTATCCTCAGTTTCCGGTTCTTCTGTAAGGTCTGATTCTTGCTCTGATGCTCTATCAGTCTCAAGGTCTGAGTCGGAGTCTGTCATGTCCAGATTATCAGGAAGTTCTGAGGCTGTATCCTCAGTTTCCGGTTCTTCTGTAAGGTCTGATTCTTGCTCGTGAGACTTCTCTTCATCTGGTGATGCTTGCGCTGATTCTTCATCAACGTCAAGGTCTGAGTCGGAGTCCGTCATGTCCAGATTATCAGGAAGTTGTGAGGCTGTCTCTTCAGTTTCCGGCTCTTCTACTAGGTCTGATTCTTGCTCTGATGCTTTATCAGTCTCAATATTTGATTCTGATTCTGATTCTGATTCTGAATCCGTCATGTCCAGATCGTCGGGAAATTCTGAGGCTGTCTCTTCAGCTTCCTGTTCTTCCGTAAGGTCTGCTTCTGGCTCGTGAGCCTCCTCTTCCTCCGGCGGTTCTTGCGCTGATTCTTCATCAGTCTCAAGGTCTGATTCTGACTCTGAGTCTGTCATGTCCAGATCGTCAGTAAGTTGTGAGGCTGTCTCTTCTGTTTTCGGCTCTTCCTTAAGGTCTGGTTCTTGATACGGTTCTTCAGAATTATCTTCTGAGTGTGTCATGTCTAAATCATCAGGAAGCTGTGAGGGCTGCTCTTCATGCTCCGGTTCTTCGGTAATGTCTGATTCTGACTCGTGAGACTCCTCTTCATCTGTCGGCTCTTGCGCTGATTCTTCATCAGTCTCAATCTCTGATTCCTTCTCGGAGGGCGTATCTTCTGTTTCCTCTTCTGATGTAGTCATGCCTAAATCGTCAGGGAGTTCATGAGGCATATCTTCAGCTTCAGGTTCTGATTCCGCATAATCTTCTGCCCCTGCCTCTGCGTCTTCATTAAGTACTAACTCTTGCTCTTCCGCAATTTCAGGCCCGGTTTCAGCAGACAACGCTTCAGATTTCTGCTCCCGTTCAGCCTGCCACATCTCAGGCTCAAGCGGCGGAGGTACTGCAGCTAAACTCTTCAGCAAATCATCATCAATAATCCCTGTCGTATTGTCCAAAATATTACGCCCTGCTTTCGTGATTATGTGCCCCCGAAGCGATGGATTAGAGATAAGTTTCTGCCTCTTCAGGTAATTCTTCGCGCTGTTTACACGAGACTTCAAGATACTTTTGTCTGTTGATGATATTTCGTTCAGGTCTGCACCGAAGTATTCAGCCGTTATTCTCAGGAAGTCCTGCGTAGAGAAATCATGAAGCCGTCCATCCTTGAGAAACTCAAGAATAACTCTGCGTATCTCCGGTTCCTGGGGTATAGGCATGGTTAGTTTCACCTCTGAATAATTTATGAGTAATTAGTGATGGGAAAAATTATACTTCAAAAATTAGTGCGGGCAATATTAGGGAGGCTATAATATCACTGATTTCATAAAGGAGACGCTATTTTTCATGAAGGCTCTAAAAACTTTTGCACTCTTGCTGTTATTATCGTCAGCTTCTTTCGCTCTTGACATGCCGGACTCGTGGCAGACTGATTCGCTCGACAGACGCAGAGCCATTCCCAACGACTCCGCTCCTCCGGAACGCACAGAACCTCTTCACGGACTCCTCCCGTTTTCCGGAGACGAGGGAGTCATCCGCAGGGTCAAGCTCTCCGACGACGTGAAGGCTGTAGCTCTTACGTTCGACATGTGCGAGCTGGACACAAACACTACAGGCTGTGATATGGACGTGATTAACTTTCTCCGTGAACAGAGAATCCCTGCAACCCTCTTCATGGGCGGTAAGTGGATGCGGACTCATTCAAGGCGCGTGAAGCAGATAATGACTGATGATATTTTCGAGCTTGCCAATCACAACTGGAGTCATGGGAACTGTGCATTGCTATCACCTGAAGGCCTGAAGGCACAAATTTTGTGGACACAGTCAGAGTATGAGCTGCTGCGCGAGGAAACAGGACTCGAGGGTTTGCCGGAAACTATGACTCTCTTCAGGCTGCCTTACGGGAGAAATTCCCAGCGTGCCCTGAAGATTATTGCTGAACTCGGGCTGAGAGTGATTCAGTGGGACGTGGCAGCAGAAGCGGGCGACAACTCCAACCCCAAGCGCGCTAAACGTTCGGCCAAGTTAGTAGCCTCAATGACGAAACCGGGAAGCATATTGCTGTTTCATGCTAACTCTGTCCCGAAAGGCACGGTGAATTTGCTGCGTGAAGTCGTGAATATTCTTAGTGATGATGATTACGTGTTCGTGAAGGTGAGCGATCTGCTGAACATGGGAGAGCCTGAGACAGTGAGGGACGGCTATTTTTCCAGACCTAAAGATAATTACGCGCTTGATAAGAAGTTCGGTATTGACGGAACAGGAAGAAGAAAGCCTTTCACGGGGAAGTGATAAATTATGCCTGATTTTTTCTGCGGATAAGTGCCCGTATTGTGCCGACTGCTTCCCTCGCATAATGTGAGTCCAAAACGTTCACGGTTAATAATGATGTCCCGCCTCTTGCTGCGAGCTTGAAGGCTTCGGCAATTATGATTATGTCCCTCTCTCTGACCATCGCTCTCTGGAACATTAATTCTGATGAGACAGAGACTATATCCTTGTAGGGAAATACATTCGTCTCTTCATTCTCTCCTGTCTTCGTAGTAAGAAACGTCATTGTGTAGCTGTAAAGTTTATCACGCGAGAAGAACATTGTGATAACTTTGCAGATGCTGCTGCGCCATTTGCCGTCCCCGCCCTGCTTTACCCTGTCTGCTCCCTCAAAGTCATAGCCTACAAGAATAACCGGCACAGCTTCCTTGACTTCGCTTTTGTCAATGCCTAACGCGTCTAATGCCCGCTGCCTCAGTGTGAACGCATAGCCTTCAACAGAAGCATCATATTCGAAATCGCTTATAGTTCTGTGCGGAACGTTAAAGATTACTGCCAATGCTCCGGGCGTTACGAAAAACACTAGCGGAATCAGGATAAAGAAGCGTACCTCGCTGAAGTTCACGTTTTTGTTCTGGTATAAAGTCAGTCCCGTACGTGTCAAGAGAGCGAGACCGACAGCCAGGACAGCCAAGCCCGCTATAAATCCTGCAATGCTGAAATCACGGCTGAAGTAGCTTTGATTCTTAGAGTAGTCCATAAGACTTTACGCTGCCTTTCATGAAGTGAGGTTTTGCTATGAACAGAGAATAGTTACCGGAGCTGGAAATCTTACCTGAAGACTGGATAACAAGAGCTGTGAATGCTGGCCGGGAGCACGATATAACTTCTGAGGAATGCTGGCTGCAAAGCGCGCGGTAGCTTCTGCGAACTGCGAAATTATACACATTTTACGCACCCTTGTAATCCTCCTTTTTACTTATCGCTAATATGATTTATGCAAGATATTTTAGCTGCCTGATATTATGGCGTATCAATTAACTTTGTGCAAGTCATGAAAATTTTTGCTTGTTAATCGCTGAGTAAAAATGTAGAATTTTACCATCTGCCCAAATTTCCGGGATAAAGATTTGAATTTTTCAGCACCCCTTCATTTTTTGGGAATATATCATAACATCATCAACAGCAGAAAGGATTAATGAACTGATTATGCAATATGTGTTAGCAGTATTGTTATTCATGCTTGGAGCCGGAATGAGTTATGCAGGCCTCAAAGTGTGGGACAATTCACGGATCAACGGCACGAATAAGCAGATAGCCGCAATGCTCAAAGATGCCGAAGACTCCGCAGAGAAGCTCCGTCAGGCCAAAGTTGCCGAAGCCAGAGAAGAAGTTACCCGCCTCCGACAGGAAGCCCAGAAGGACATCAAGGAACGCCGCACAGAGATTCAGCGCACCGAACGCAAGCTCGAGCAGAAAGAGGATAACCTCGACAAGAAGATCGACCGTGTCAGCAAGAAGGAAGATGAACTGAAGGCCAGGCATGAAGAGTTAGAGAAGCGCAGAACCGCACTCGAGGGGAAGATTCAGCAGCAGGAGGAGAAACTTCAGGAGATCGCCGAGATGACCAAAGACGAGGCCCAAGAATTATTGCTCCGCAAGACGGAGGCCGATGCATCCCACATGTTAGGCCTGAAGCTCAAGGAGTTAGAGGAACGTGCAGAACGGGAATCCGAACGCAGGGCACGGGATATTATCATCGGAGCAATGCAGAGGTGCGCAGTCGAGACAGCAGGAGACTCGACAGTGAGCGTAGTTCCACTTCCGTCAGAGGAGATGAAGGGTAGAATTATCGGCCGCGAGGGACGCAACATCCGGGCATTCGAGAACTTGACAGGAGTAGATCTCATAATAGATGACACACCTGAAGCAGTAACACTTTCCAGCTTTGACCCCATAAGACGCGAGATAGCACGCCGGGCAATGGAACGCCTCGTTGTTGACGGACGCATTCATCCGGCAAGGATAGAGGAACTCATCGAGAAAGCTGCACGCGACATTGACGACGAAATGATAACTGAGGGAGAGAGCGCAATTCTGGAACTCGGCATCAAGAACATGAACAATGAACTCGTCCGCACGATAGGGCAGCTAAAGTTCAGGTTCAGCTACGGCCAGAATGTACTAGCACACAGCCTAGAGGTCGCACAGATCGCCGGGATAATTGCTGCGGAACTCGGACTCGACGAGGAAACGGCACGGCGAGGCGGACTCCTCCACGACATCGGCAAGGCAATAGACCACCAGATCGAAGGACCTCATGCAGAGATAGGCGCAGAACTCGCAAAACGTCTCGGCGAACGCCCCGAAATAGTGAGCTGCATTGCCCGCCATCATGACAATCTGGAAATAGATTCAGTGTATGAAGTAGTTGTTGCTATGGCAGATGCAATAAGTGCTGCAAGGCCGGGTGCGAGACGTGAGAGCATCGACGCATACATCAAGAGGCTGAAGGACTTAGAGACGATAGCGCAGGGATTCAGCGGAGTAACCAGAGCTTACGCGATACAGGCCGGGCGCGAGGTCAGAGTGATTCTGAATGCGAGCCAGACTGACGACGGAGCAGTCCATAAAACGGCGTTTGATATTGCGCGGAAGATTGAGGCAGAAATGAAGTATCCCGGGCAGATAAAGGTGAATGTTGCCCGCGAGACGAAAGCATCGGAGTTTGCGAAATGAGAGTGCTTTTTTCAGGGGACGTAGCATGGGCGACAGGAAGGAGCGTACTTGCTAAGGCACTTCCGATCCTGAAGCAGGAGTACGGAGGCTTCGACTTCATAGTCATCAACTGTGAGAATGCTGCTCACGGAAAGGGAATGACACGCAAAATTTTTGATGCATTCATCTCTCTCGGCATCGACGCAATGACTTCCGGAAATCACATCTGGGACAAGCCCGACTTCTTCAATGTGCTTGATGAAGATAACCGTGTATTCAGGCCGGCAAACTATCACGCATCATGTCCGGGACAGGGGCACGGAATAGTTGAGCGCAAGGGCAAACGCTTGGGCATCCTGAATCTTCAGGGACAGGTCTTCATGCCGCCGATAGATTCGCCGTTCATGTGTGCGGACTCCCTGATTGATGAACTGAAGGCCAAAGGAGGAGAGAACCTGCCAATACTTGTCGACTTCCACGCAGAGGCCACGAGCGAGAAACAGGCTCTGGGGTATTACCTTGACGGAAGAGTCAGCGCGGTGCTCGGGACGCACACTCATGTGCAGACAGCGGACGAGCGGATTTTTCCGGGAGGGACGGCGTTCATGTGCGACGCAGGAATGACGGGAGGACACGGAGGACTGATAGGAGTAACTTATGAGTCCGGGATGCCGAGATTCCTGACCGGCTTACCCGCAAAGTTCGAGCCGAGCGTGTCTTGGCCGATGTTCAACGGAGCAGTGATAGAGACTGACGACGCGACAGGACTTGCAGTAAAGATAAAGAGGGTAAATATGCCCGTAAACATTGAGACGTAATGTAAGTTTGTGGGGTGCTGCAGATGATTATTCCTTCCTTGCGCGGAGAACAGGGAAGGAATTTTTGTTGTCTACCTGAACTCTACTATAGTTACTCCGTACCCGCCCTCGCCCTCAACTCCAAGCCTGTAGCTCTTCACATACTTCAATCTTGCGCACAGTGCATGAACTTCACGCCTCAAGATGCCTTCTCCTCTGCCATGAATCACTGTTACAACAGAGTGATTAGTCCTATAAGCCCGGTCAAGGTAGCTTTCAACTAACGGTATAGCTTCTGCGACGAGCATACCCCTCACCATGATTGACGGAGGAACTGAGTCTGCAGTGGGAATCTTTGTTGTGTCTGCCGGAGGCGTAGCGACTTTAGCTTTCTTGTCTGTAGCGATGAGCTGTCCGACCGGCACGTCAATAGTCATAGGCCCGGCAATCATTGATGCTCTACCGTTGCGTATCTCGCTGATGATGCCGACTATCCCGCTCCCTGCAACCTGCGCTGTTACTCCGACCGCAGGCTCGAAAGGCTTCGGGCTGCTCTCTATCTCACGTTCTGTGCGTTTCTTGTGGCGTGAGTCTATGATGCTCCGTAACTTGTTGAGTTCTCTGCGTCTCACGTCATAGCCTTTGCGGGCCGAAACTTTCGCCGTCTCCTCAAGCTCACGGATAATTTCCTTCGAGGTCTCTTCCGCCTTCGCAATGAATTTCTCTGCCTTCCTGTCCGCTGCCTGCATTATCTTGTCGCGCTGATAATCTATCTCTGCAACACGTGCCTTGTAGGTGTCGCGTAACTCTTCAGCCTCTTTCTTCGTCGCCTGAAATTCCCGCTCGGCTGAGGCTAAGGCTGCTTTGCGTTCAGTGAGTTCGCTCATGATGTCCTCCGCAGTAATCTCTCTTGCGTCTAACTCTCCCTGTGCTAGCTTCAGGACGTTTTCGGGCATACCGTAGCGTTTGGCGATGAGCAATGCACTGCTCCTCCCCGGCACTCCCATTAACAGGCGGTAAGTAGGCTGCAGCTTCTCAATGTCAAACTCCATGCTCGCAGTCTCGACTCCCGGTGTCGTCAATGCATATTGCTTGATAGGGTTGTGGTGAGTCGTCGCGAGAGTGATACACCCTTTTTCCTTGAGAGTCTGCAGGATAGCGACTCCGAGTGCCGCTCCTTCATGAGGATCTGTCCCTGCGCCCAGCTCGTCAAGCAGGATAAGTGATGAACTTGTTGACGACTTCAGAATGTGAATAATCTTCTTCAGGTGCGAGCTGAAGGTTGATAAATTCTGCTCGATGCTCTGTTCGTCGCCTATGTCAGCAAATATCTCGTCGAACGTCCCGATAATTGTTCCGTCCCGTGCAGGAATGGGAAGCCCCAGCCATGACAGCGCAGCAAGCACTCCTGCGGTCTTGAGAGTTACTGTCTTGCCTCCGGTGTTCGAGCCTGTGATGACAAGAGTCGTGAAGTCCTCACCGCACTCCGCATCAATGGGGACGGCCTTATCACGAAGCATAGGATGGCGCGCTCCGACAAGCCGAAACACTTTCTGCCCCGTAAGCTCAGGAATTACCCAGTGATTATTGCGGATTAACTCATCGCAGACGCACAGCAGATCCAGCGTTCCTATAACACGTTCTGCATTAAGGATTGCGTTTTCGCGTGAAAGTATCTGCCTCGTGAGGTTCAGAAGGATATTGCGTTCCTCGTTACGCTCGTCCTGAGTCTTGATGATGAGGGTGTTGTTGATTCGGCTTAAGACTTTAGGCTCCATGTACACGGAATTTCCAGAGGCTGAACGTTCGACGGCCAAGCCCGGGAATCTGTTGATGTACTCCTGACGCACTAACAGCAGGAATCTTCCCTCACGCCACGAGAGCGAGCGTTCCTGCAGCATGTTAGCTGTGTCGGAATCTTCGAGGAGCTTCTGAGCGAGTCGTCTGCCTGTGCGCTTCTGTGCCTCTATCTCCTCACGGAGCGTGAAGAGTCTCGGCGACGCAGAGTCCGCTAACCTTCCCGAGTCCTCGATAACACGCAATGACTCGAGTTCCGGCGAGAAGTCCCGTATTCCGTGCCTCAAGTCCTCAAGGTGTGAGTAGTCATGCGAGAGCTTGGCCAAGTCCTCCCGGATATGCCTTGCGCACTGCAGGACAGCACGCACCTTCAGGAGTTCCTCGCCTGAGAGAATCCCGCTCCGTCGTGCCTGAGTGAACATGTGAGTTACTGACTCGAGTCCTGCGGAGAACCTGAACTGCCCGTGATGGTCGGTGAGGTCGAGCCACTCCCGCAAAAGTGCTTCACGCTGCCTGAGGTGTTCGAGGCTTTCTGCGGGCTTCAGCGACAACAATATCTGCTCCCCTAGCTGCCCGCGCAGTTTCTCACGGTAAGGGAGCAGATTCTTTTCCAGCTCCAGAGTGTCTATGATGCTTTGAGACAGCCTCATTTATGCTCCTGTCAGCTCCTTGAAGTCAATTATCCCGTGAGACTGCAGAAAATCTCTCACGTAAGGCCACACATAAGATGCTCCCTTCATTGCGTAGCTGTCCTCCGTCCAGTTCTCTGGCACAAAGCCCGGAAATGTTGACAGCAGCGCATACACAATCAGGATAATGAATGCTGTCTTGAGCACGCCTATAACCATTCCGAAGAAGTGATCCGTGAATGACAACTGCGTAACCTTCACGAGATATGAGAGGATGAAGCCTATCACCGCAAAAATTATCTCCACTATGAAGAATATTGACACTCCGCACATGATAGCGACGACGCTCGGGTCTAAGCTGTTCTTGCCGAGATACTGATACACCAGCGCGACCGCCGGTTCTGTGAACTTCCACGCACAGAACGTTCCGACAAAGAAGCCTACGAGTCCGATGACTTCGCCCGAGAATCCCCTGACGAGTCCGCGATACAGAAAGAATATCAGCACTATTCCAGCTATACCGTCTATGATTGCACCTATATTCATAATTACACCTTCTTAATATTTGATACCCCTCTAAATCTCCCCTGCTTCAGGGGCGACTCTCTGTCTGCTCCTCCCATGACAAGGGGAGGCCGGGAGGGGTTATTAAACATTTACCCCTTGCGGAGCACGATAATAATTCACTCTGAGTTCCAGAGGACTAATTGCTGTTTCCGGTCTGTTTGCTGCAAGCTCGCACAACGCCTTCATGTTTGGCCTAACTGTCAGGCCTGAGACTCCTGCACGTTCCGGATCGTCGGAGATGACTATTGCGTCAGGGTTAGCCTTCAGCCACCCGCTAATCTCCTCGAGCGTGTACTCTCCTGCATCGAGTTCACCATCACACCACGCATACACAAAGCCGTGTCCTGCATAGACAGCAGAGAGAATTTTTCCGGTGAGGCCTGATGATTTAGCGAGCATCTCCAGCGACGACACGGGGATAATCTTTGCGTTCGAGGCATAAGCGAGTCCCGACGCATAAGCTGCTCCGACCCGGACTCCCGTGAAGTAGCCCGGCCCGTTCGTGAGTGCGACGTAGTCCAGAGAGTCAAGAGTGAGGCCGTTGCGCTTCATGATGCGTTCTGCCATTAATGGGAGTTCCTGAGACTGACGACGGCCTAAATCTTCCTGTTCGCAAGCTACAACTTCACCATCAATCATTAACGCTGTCCCTGTGAGCCTCAGACAGCAGTCTATTGCTAACATCTTCACAGCTTCATCAACACCCTTTCTGCCTTCACGCCTTCAGCATTAATCACTATCTCGCGTTCGGACTCATTCACCGCAGAGATGCTCACCTTCAGCACGTCATTCACGGGAGGATTGCGCCACCTGTCAGGCCACTCCACGAACAGCACCGAGTCTTCGTACTCCTCGAGACCGAGAGATGACGCATCGTCGAGCCTGTAGAGGTCGGCATGAATCACGAGTCCGGAGGCAGTCTCATACTCATTGATGAGCGTGAAGGAGGGACTCCTGACTCCAGAAATCCCCAACGCTTCACCAACCCCGCGGACTAACACGGTCTTTCCTGCTCCCAAGTCGCCGTAAAGCAGCACGCATAGTCCCGCCTCTATATTCTCTCCGAGTTTCCGGCCAAGTTCACGGGTCTCACTCTCGGAATGCGACATAAACACTCTCTCACTCATAGTTCAACGCCTCACCGGTCGCGTAGTACGTCGCAGCCCCCCGCGGACTAACACGGTCTTTCCTGCTCCCAAGTCTCCGTAAAGCAGCACGCATAGTCCCGCCTCTATGTTCTCTCCGAGTTTCCGGCCAAGCTCACGGGTCTCACTCTCGGAACGCGAGACAAACAGTCTCTCACTCATGAGACTTCCTGCTCCTGCGGTGTCTGATGATTGCGCGTAAGATTACGCATGACACGCAGAACATCACAGCGAGCAGTACGCTTCTGGGTATCTCGACATCCGCACCTGTGAACCTGCTCATCCCGAAGATGAACGCTATTGCCATTCCGAAGCTAAGTATGCTCATGAAGAGGCCTTTGCGCCTTATCTGCTCGGTCTTGCGGATCTCCGCCTCCCAGTCCACACGCTTACGCATTGAGATTCCCTGTCCTGAGTTCGTGAATTACCTTGCGCAGTGCATGAGCTATCTCGCTCGCGAGCACTCCGTCAACGCCAACGCGCGACAATAATTCTCCCGCGAGTCCGTGAACGTTTGCGCCGAGGACTGCAGCGTCGAAAGCATCGAGTCCCATTGCTAGGAATGCACCTATGCACCCAGAGAGGACATCTCCCGAGCCTGGCACAGAAAGCTCCGGCCCTCCGTGCTTCACCTCTGCGAACTTGTCCCCTGACGCAACGAGCGTGTGATGCCCCTTCAGGACAACGCAGCCCCAGCGTTCGGAGAGTTCCCGGACTGCTCCCTGCCTGTCAGCGTGAACAGCAGCAGGAGGAATCCCGAGCAGCCTTCCAGCTTCTCCCTCGTGGGGCGTGAGGACGGAGTCAGTTCTTGGCCGCAGATCGTCCTTCGTTACAGCTAAAGCGTTGAGGCCGTCTCCGTCAACTAGAATCTTCTGCTTCCACTCGCGCCACATTCTCGACGTGAATATCTCTGCAGCTATCGTTCTGTCGAGGCCCGGCCCTATCACCAGAGCATCAACATTCTTCTGAGCTAATACTGTCTTTTCCCAGTTGAACCTGTCGTCTTCAGGGGCGTAAACGACTTCAGGGAGTCTCGCAGCACAGACATCACACACATTCTGAAGCGATAACAGCGTAACGACTCCAGCTCCCGACCTCAGCGCACCGAGCGCAGACAATGCCGGAGCACCTGTGTAGCGTTCCGAGCCTCCGACAATCAAGAGTCTGCCTCTGTGCCCCTTGTGCATGTCATCAGGACGGGGGGGCAATAAATCTTTCACGTTCATTGCTATACCCTCACAAGATTAGGCGGTGTCTTCCCGGCAAGGACTGCTTCAGCGTTGCGGGCGACCATCAGCCCCATGTTCGTGCGCGTATCGAAAGTTGCAGATCCCACGTGAGGCATCAGCACAACGTTAGCTAACTTCTTCAGCTCGGGATTAATGTCCGGCTCGTTCTCGTAAACGTCGAGTCCTGCAGCAGCAATTACGTGATTCTTGAGTGCGTCCGCAAGTGCCGACTCGTCGATTACCGGGCCTCGCGCTGTGTTCACGAGAATTGCAGTAGGCTTCATCTTCGGGAACTCCTCAGCCCCGAGCATGTGTCTTGTGTCAGGAGTCAGCGGGACATGAAGAGACACGTAGTCTGCTTCTCTGAGCAGCTCATCTAGAGTTACTAGCTTTCCGCCTATTTTGTCGAGTTCGGGGGAATTGTGCCGTCCGTAGTAGATGACTCGCATTCCGAAGCCGAGTGCTGCCTTGCGCGCAAAGTTGCTCCCGATACGTCCCGCTCCGATGATGCCGAGAGTCTTTCCCGAGATGTCATAGCCGAGCATGTATTCAGGCTCCCACAGGAATCTAGATGTCCTGCAGATGTTATCTCCCTCGATTACGCGCCTTGCTGCGGAGAAGAGTAACGCCCATGCGAGATCTGCTGTTGCGTCAGTGAGCACGTCCGGAGTGTTGGAGATGTAGATTCCTCTGGCGTTTGCTGCCTTCACGTCGATGTTGTTGAAGCCGACTCCGTAGTTCGCAATGAGCTTCAGGCCTGGCCCGGCCTGTGAAATTAATTCTGCGTCTATCTGGTCATTCAGCATTGACACAACAACTTCATAATTCTTCACAGCGTTGATTAACTCTTCACGTGTTGCCTGTCTGTTCTCAGGGTTCACGTCGTACTCGCAGATCCGGGAGAACTCCTCCATTGCGCGGGCGGGGAGTCTGCGTGAGATATATACTTGTCTGCTCATGCTTACTCCTCGATCGTGATGCTCTGAATCACTACGGGCTTTATTGGCCTGTCCTGTCTGTTGGTCTCTGTATGGCCGATTGCCTCGACTACGTCCATTCCCTCTATTACGTGCCCGAAGATTGCGTGATGCCCGTCGAGCCAAGGGGTAGGTACTAGAGTGATGAAGAACTGCGAGCCGCCGGTGTTAGGGCCTGCGTTTGCCATTGAGAGGATGCCCTTTGCGTTGTGCTTGAGGCCTTCTCCGAACTCGTCATCAATCTTGTAGCCCGGTCCGCCCATTCCTGTACCTGTGGGGTCTCCCCCCTGAATCATGAAGCCGTCTATTACTCTGTGGAAGATTACTCCGTCGTAAAAATTCTTCTTCGCCAGAGAAATAAAGTTATTCACTGTGTTGGGGGCAAGGTCAGAGTAAAGCTCTATCCTGAAATTACCCATTGATGTCGTGAAAGCTGCTACAGGTCTCTTTGCCGGAAGTTCCTCATCATCAGCAAAAGCCGGAACGCTTAACATGAAAAGTACTGCTCCGATAATAAGCAGGAAGAAAATTTTGTGCATAATAAACTTCACCTCTGCATAAGTTTTAGAATTGCCGATAATGATACCACTTTAGCATTATTTGCCGTGTATAGTTCTAATGTTGACAAAAATATTGGCCGCTCCAATAATAACTTGCCATCAATCATCATAAAGAGGTGTTATACCGTGAAGTCATATATATTCCGCCTCGCAGCGTTGATGCTGCTGATAACTGCTGCGTCATTCTCACCCTCAGAAGCTGCCCCAAAAATGCGCGTTGCCGTTATGAATGTTACCAGAGAAGCTAAACTGTCTCAGCAGGCAGAAATAATCACCGGCACAATCACAGGCACTCTTGCCAAGTCAAAAGCTCTCGCGCTCGCTGAACGTCAGGAACTTGACCTCATAATCCGTGAACAGAAAATTAATGCTTCACGGCTCGAAGGCTCTGCAGCAAAAATAGGCTCTATAATGGGCTGTCAGTATATGCTCATAAGTTCTCTGGTCTATGAGGCCTCGCCGATAATTACCGTCAAGGTTGTAGAAGCAGCGACATCAAAGGTAGTTTTTGCCGATACGGAGATACCTGATGCCTCAGATAACACGTCAATTATTGCTGCAAGTTCACGGCTTGCTGACAGGGTGCTTGATGTCTTGGCCGGAGAACAGGCAATCATTACTGATGTAGGCAGAAAAGAAATCATCATCAACAGAGGGAGCAGTTCAGGAGTCAGGACAGGAAATCTCTACCGTGTATACACCGGCACAAAACGTAACTCTGTCAGCCTGGCAATAATCAAGGTCAAGAGCGTTAATGTTGCCTTCAGCACAGCGGAATTGATGAAGAACGGAGGGAGTATCTCGCTGCTGAGGCGTACTGACAAAATAGAGGCAGTCTCCAAGAAGGAAGCAGACACCCTCATCAGGAACAAGAAGCTCGCCAAGAACCGCCCCGGCGAAAATGATAATAATGATCCTGCATTGTCTTCGCTCATGGGGTCAAGAAGGATGCTTGATGACCACACGAATTACCTCAAGGCCAGGCAGCAGTCAATAGATATATTGCTTGACCAGTTCGACATAGCCGAAGAGAAAGACGATCCTAAAATGTATTACAGAGTTGGAATGTCATTGCTGAAGCTCGGCAAAGAGACAGCGGAGGAAGATGCTATAGATATTTTCAACAAGAAATTTGAGGCCTTATATGTGGATGAAGCCGAGAACGTCAGGAAGTCCTACAAGGAACGTGTGAAGTCTAAGAATGAAGAACGTGATGCAATTTTTGAGCTTGCTGCAGAATGTTTCAGGCAGTCGGCCAAGAAGGATAATGCGGACGGACTTAACGCGCTGGGCTACATGCTTAATCACGGCTACGGTGTCAAGCAGGATTACAAACTTGCTGCAGGAATGTATTCTCTTGCGGCAAAGAAAGGGCATACTTCAGCACAGTATAATCTTGCTCACATGTACTATCACGGCTACGGTGTCAGCAAGAATTACGCGGAAGCTCTCAGGCTGTACATCGAGGCAGCGGATAAAGGACATGCAGGCTCGCAGTATCAGGCAGGGTACATGTATGCTCATGCGGAGGGAGTGAAGCAGGACTACGCAAAGGCCATAGCTTACTACACGCAGGCAGCCGGCAAAGGGAACTCCAGCGCACAAAATGGCTTAGGGTACATGTATTCACAGGGCTTGGGAGTGAAGCAGGATTACGCAAAGGCTATAGCTTATTACACACAGGCAGCGGATAAAGGGAACTCCAGCGCAAAATACAATCTGGGCAGCATGTACGAGAACGGACACGGAGTCCCGCGTGATGTCAGGAAGGCGATAGAGCTTTACCGTCAGTCAGCCGAACAGGGAAACGAGGCAGCCCGGAAGCGTCTTAAGGCCATAGGTGCAGAGTAAATTTCTGGAAAGGAGCAAGAAATTCATGATGAAAAGATTATTGGCTGTGTGGGTGTTAGTGCTGGGAATTATAAGCCCGTCGGAAGCTGCGCAGATAACTCTCGGGGTCGTGAGATTCTCGAGTCCTCCTGAACTTCTTCAGGAAGCAGACACGGTTACGGAGACCTTCCGGCAGAATCTCGGAGCCTCTGACGCAATATCAGTAGTCAGCAGAACGAAGACCGACTACTCACTCGACGGCGAGTCCGACATCAGCGAGGTATCATCTTTCGGCCGTGCAGAAGGCTGCAGCTATATGCTTATAGGCTCGGTCAATCAGGACAAAGATATTGTTGTGAGCGTGAGGGCAGTAGACGTTCAGACAGCAAAGGTGATGTTCTCAATGTCTGCAGTGAGTCCGTCGTCAGGGCTTTCGGCATTGTCAGTAGTAAGTTCGGCACTCGGCAGCAGGATACGTGAACGCTTCACCGGAGAGTATCCCAAAGTGTTATCGGTTCACAGCAAGGAGATCCGCGTGAACAGAGGCAGCTCGTCGGGAGTCAGGGAAGGCGATCTGTTCAGAGTGTACGGGGAGCTTAACGAGACTCTTGACAAGGACGGGACAGTAACAGGCCGTGATACCGTAGACTTGGCAATAATTGAGGTAAAGAGCGTGCAGAAAGATTCAGGGACGGCAGGGCTTCTCAAGGATGCAGGAAGTACGCAGATACTCTCAAGGCTCAGGGGATGCAGGATAGAGCCAATATCACGTGAAGAGGCCAAGAGGTTAATCAAGCGCAGGGCGTTTTCCTTGAGCACGATAGACAAGAAAATTTCTGACTCGCAGAGGAATCAATTATCACTGAGCATAAACCCCAGTTTGTCGGCCAAGTCAGAAAACAGCTTGAACAATCTGCGTGCCTCAGCAGAAGCAGGATACCCGATCTCGCAGTTCAGGCTCGGAAAATACTACCTTCACCGCAAAGATTTTCCCCTAGCATTGAAGTGGCTTGCGTCTGCCGCAGACATGGGAAATACAGGCGCAATGAATGACTTGGGCTATATGCATGAATACGGAATGGGAGTGCAGCAGGATTACCAGAAAGCATTTGATTTTTACCTTAAGGCAGCAGAGAAAGGAAATGCCTCAGCGCAAAACAATCTCGGCGGAATGTACCTTAACGCTAAGGGAGTGAAGCAGGACTTCAAGAAAGCTATTCTGTGGTTCGGGAGGGCATCGCAGCAGGGCAATGCAGCAGCCTCAAATAATCTTGCGCGTATGTATCAGGAAGGGCTTGGCACGAAACAGGACATCGGGAAAGCAATAGACTTATTCCGTCAGGCAGCCGAGCAGGGAGACATGATAGCGAAAATAAATTTGGGAACGTTATATGCGAACATGCTTCCGAAAGCTAAGAAGGCTTCAGACAAGAAAAATTACCTTGAGAATGCGCGAGCTTGGTTTCAGGATGCCCTGAGTCAGGCAAAACGTGAAGGCAATAACGAGATTGCAAGGATAGTTCAGGAACGCTTGAACACAATAGCCAAACTCAGCTACAGGTAAAGCAAAAGGTCTCCCGCATCTTACTGTAGGAGACCTTGTTATTGTTTGCTGCTGGTGGGCCCACCTGGACTCGAACCAGGAACCTTCCGGTTATGAGCCGGTGGCTCTGACCACTTGAGCTATGGGCCCGGCTCGGAAAAACTTTGTGAATTTTACACGACTGCCTATTTTGCGTCAAGCCCGAAATTTTGCACACCGCGATTTTGCGAATATATATTATAATTTGTCTAACTCCAAACCATTTTTATTTATGGGCAGCTTAAATCACCATCTATACATCATGAAAGGAAGTATGCATTAATGAAGGAATTCAAGTATGTCATCACCGACCCGGTAGGCATTCACGCCCGCCCCGCAGGTCTCCTCGTGAAAGAGGCCAAGACCTTCAAGAGCACAGTAATAGTAGCGAAGGGTGAGAAGGAAGCCAAAGCGACAGCCCTCATGAAGTTAATGGGAATGGGCATCAAGCAGGGAGACGAAGTAACCATCAAGGTAGACGGAGAGGACGAGGAAGCCGCTGCCGCCGCAATGGAAAAGTTCTTCAAGGAGAATTTCTAGTATGCAGACCTTCAAGGGTATCAAGATCGTAAACGGCATAGCGATAGGCAAAATCAAAGTCTACAAGCCCGCCGTCTACGAGATAAGCGAGGAACTTGTGAGCGACATCGCCGCAGAGATCGCCCGCTTCGAGTCCGCCCGCGTGAAAGTCCAGGAAGACCAGAACGCCCTCTATGACAAAGAGATGAAGGCCGGGCACAAGGATACCGCCGGAATCTTTGAGGCTCACGCGCTCATGCTCGACGACGAGGACAGCCTCATTGATCCGTGCAAAGAGGTCATGGCCGAAGGGCACACGGCAGAGTACGCAGTCCGTGAAGCGTTCGACGCAGCAGCAGAAGCATTTGCGAACATGGACGACGAGTATTTCAAGGCCAGAAGCGCAGACGTTATCGACCTCAAGAACTCAATGCTCGATGTTCTGTTCGGTGCAGACACCGCCAACCTTCAGGGCACAGAACCCGCTATCCTCGTTGCTGAAGACCTCGCTCCCTCCGAGACCGTCAAGCTCGACAAATCCCTCCTGCTCGGACTCGTTACCAGACTCGGCAGCTCCAACAGCCACACGGCGATTCTTGCGCGCTCCATGAACTGGCCGACGCTGATTCAGTGCCACGACATCACGGACGACTGCGACGGGAAATTTGCCATCCTTGACGGCTACAACTCCTGCATCTACGTTGAGCCAGACCAGTACCTCATTGATGAGCTGACAGCCAAGCAGGCAGAGGACAAAGCCCGCGAGGCCAAGCTGCAGGAACTCAAGGGGCAGCCCAGCGAGACGAAGGACGGCCGCAAAGTCAGACTCTACGCAAACATCGGAGGCCCGAAAGACATTGCTGCAGTGCTCGAGAATGACGCTGAGGGGGTCGGACTCTTCAGGTCAGAGTTCGTGTACCTCAACAGCAAGGAAGAGCCTACGGAGGATGAGCAGTTCGCAGCCTACAAGAAGGTGCTCGAGGGACTCGCTCCCAGACTGGTCATCATCAGGACGTGCGACATCGGAGCAGATAAGACCATCGACTACATGAAGCTCGACAAGGAGGAGAACCCCGCGTTAGGCTTCAGAGCCGTGAGAATCTGCCTCAACCGCAGAGATTTCTTCAAGAAGCAGTTACGCGCCCTTCTCAGAGCATCAGCATTCGGCAAGCTCGGAATCATGTTCCCGATGATAATCAGCCGCTGGGAAGTTCAGGAGTGCAAAGAGATTCTTGAAGAGTGCAGGAAGGAACTCAAGGAAGAGGGCAAGGCTATGGGAGAGATCGAGATCGGCATCATGATCGAGACACCTGCAGCAGCTCTCTGCGCCGACGAACTCGCCGAAGAGGTCGACTTCTTCTCGCTCGGCACAAACGACCTCACGCAGTACACCTGCGCAATCGACCGCCAGAGCGCGAACCTCGAGAGATTCTCCGACACGCATCACCCTGCAGTGCTGAGACTCATCCGCGAGACCATCGAGGCAGGACACAGGCACGGAACATGGGTCGGCATCTGCGGAGAGCTGGGAGCAGATCCTACGCTCACAGAAGATTTCCTGAAGTGGGGAGTAGATGAACTCTCTGTGAACCCGAAGAGCATTCTTCCGCTCAGAGGGAACGTCAGAAATGTTGACCTGTCGAAATTCAAGACAGAAGCCCCGAAGCCAGAACCGAAGCCAGAACCGAAGCCGGAAGCTCCTGAACCAGAAGCTCCCAAGCCTGAAGTGAAGGCCGAAGCTCCGAAGCCGAAGGGATTTTTTGGGAGGTTATTCGGATAATGTTATACGGTGCACTTGAAGCCGGCGGAACTAAGATGATTTGTGCTGTCGGCAACGAAGAAGGCCAGATACTCGACCAGACCACTATACCAACATCAACGCCGGAAGAGACTATGCCCCAGATCATTGAGTACTTCAAGGGCAAAATGAACTCTGAGAATCCTGATGACAACATCAAGGCAATCGGTGTTGCATGTTTCGGGCCGGTCGACGTGAGGCCTAACTCGAAGACTTACGGAAATATTCTCTACACGCCGAAAATTCCTTGGCGCAATTTCCCGATGGTCAAGACTCTGCGTGAGGCTCTTGACAATATACCCGTCGGCTTTGACACGGACGTAAACGGTTCGCTTCTCGGCGAGGCCACATGGGGAACTGCTAAGGGACTCACTGATGCAGTGTACTTCACGATCGGCACAGGGATCGGCATGGGCGCAATGTCCGGAGGCAACCTGATTCACGGAATGCTTCACCCAGAGGCAGGACACCTCACAATGTCCAGAGTTCCCGGTGATGAGTATGCTGGTCATTGTCCTTCACACGGCGCGTGCTTTGAGGGTATGGCATGCGGCCCGGCAATCGAGGCCCGCTGGGGAAAGCCCGGAAAAGAACTCCGCGATATGCCCGAAGTGTGGGACTTGGAGGCCAAGTACATAGCTCAGGCCTTAACGTCAATCATTTACACTCTGAGTCCGCAGAAAATTATTCTCGGAGGCGGTGTCATGGGGCAGTCTCAGCTCTTCCCGCTCATCAGGAAGTATGTGCTTGAGAACGTCAACGGCTACCTTGACACTAAGGAATTGCGCAACATAAACGCGTATATAGTTCCTGCAGCACTGAACGGGAATCAGGGCATCATGGGTGCCCTGAAGCTCGCAGAAATGGCCGCAGCAGACTAAGAGAGTCAAGCAAGCAAATCATGCCTCCCTGTTGTGAAATTTGCGGCAGGGAGGATAATATTATCCATTCATAAACCATAAACAGAGAGAGGTAAAGTCTTTTGGCTGAAGTGCAGAAACTTGATCCTTCAAAGCCCGCACAGAATCAGGACTTCAAGGATATCGACGTAGAATCATTAGGTGAAGAGCATATCAATCTTGTGTTCACGCTCGGCCGTGAAAATTTCGGCGTTGACGTGAATATCGTGAACGAAATAGTCCGTGTGCCGTCATTCATCACCAGAGTTCCGAACGCTCCCATGTACATACGCGGAGTAATCAACCTTCGGGGAACTATAGTGCCGGTGTTCGATATGCACATGAAAACAGGTATGGCCTCAACTCCCCTGACAGACGAAGCAAGAATAGTTGTTATCACCATCAGCGACGTAATTTTCGGAATGATAGTGAACTCTGTGCGTGAAGTGAAGACAATTTACGATACGCAGCTCGAGCCTGCAACTAAGTTATCATCTGCTGTTGACAGACGCTATGTCCTGTGGGTAGCTAAACCTGCTGACGAGAGGCTGATTCTTCTGCTG
Organism: Synergistaceae bacterium; assembly: GCA_017445405.1. Lineage (GTDB taxonomy): Bacteria > Synergistota > Synergistia > Synergistales > Aminobacteriaceae > JAFUXM01. Next base: position 909 of record JAFSUD010000062.1, on the reverse strand, counting down.
GACATTCCCAGACTGTTTGAGCTTGACCAGATTCTGCAGGAAGACAACGAATAGTTCATGCGCAGAATAATATTACTGTCGGCACTGCTGGTCTTGGCCGCAGTGTCGTGTGTTTATGCTGATGCATCCCTCTTCAGAGGCTCGGGGAATATCGGCTCGGTTCAGACTTTCGAGGACTCGTCGGGAGTCTTTGTGCCCGTCGATGATGTGGGTAAACTGCTCGGGTTCAAGGCCTCACGTTCAGGCGAAGAGGTACTGCTCACGCGGGGCAATGCACAGCTCAGAGTGATTGCTGACAGTGTAGCGGCATGGAGGGGAATATCTATAGTTCCGCTTTATTCTGCACCTTTTGAGCGCAACGGGAAATTGTGGATAGATACGCAGAGTGCTGCATCACTGTTTCAGGCGTTTGCAGGGACAGGACAGAATAACCGTCTGCGTTTCGCAAGCAACACCGGGACGCTGGCGCAGAAAGTTGCTCCGGAAGTGAATGCGGGCAGCAAGAAGACCGCTGCACCCGTTATTGCTGCGGGTGTTCCGGGCGTTTCAGCCTCAGCATTGCCGGCACAGCCTAAGCCTCAGACAGTGAGTATTCCGCAGGTCTCACAGCCCGAGACTCAGACAGCGCAGACTCCAAAGACAGCACAGCCCGAACCTAAGCAGACAGTTGCTCCGTCCGAGAGGACTCCGACTCCTGCAATCTCTGACTCGTCGGCAAGGACTCCGACTCCGGCAGTCTCGGACTCGTCGGTGAGGACTCCGACTCCGGCAGTCTCGGACTCGTCGGTGAGGACTCCGACTCCTGCAGTCTCGGACTCGTCGGTGAGGACTCCGACTCCTGCAGTCTCGGACTCGTCGGTGAGGACTCCGACTCCTGCAGTCTCGGACTCGTCGGTGAGGACTCCGACT
>JAFSUD010000061.1 GCA_017445405.1 Synergistaceae bacterium | reverse complement strand
GTTCAGCGTGTTCATATGCCCAGAAACGATAGCCGACGTGCTGAACATGTCCTGACACCAAAGCACGCACTCTTATGTAATTGCTCTTGTCCTCGTAATAGCTCACTGCCATACCTCCAAATCTATTAGCTGTCCCGTAACCTTTCCTGCCCAGCCGTTATTGCTTGCCGGAGAGGCAGGACTCGGATGAAGTATCTTCACGACTCTCACATCAAGCCCCTGCAGCGACTCTCTCGCCCTCGACTCGGCGAAGCTCCCGACTCCTACAACTACCTCCGGCCTCATACTCGCAATCACCTTCCTCAAGCACTCATCGCAAAGCGCAAAGAGTCCTTCTCTGTCGGACTTGGCCAGCCTGTCTGGAGTAAGATTCCTAGCGCGTCCGTCTGCACTCACATTCAGGAACATAAGCGGGCAGTAATTCAGCACTGCATGTTCACGGAAGAATACCTCAGCACTCCCGAAACGCTCTCGGAAGAGTCCCCAGAGTCTTTTGCCGCTGACCTCTGAGCGGGAGCACTGAAGGCCTCTCACCGGGTAAGACGGGTGCGTAGCTTGCGGAGGAGTGATGCGGATCTCCTTGATGCCGAGAAACTCTCTCACTGCCTCAATCTCTCCGAAGGGTATACCTGTCTGCGCCATTCCCCACGGGCCGGGATTCATTCCCAAGAATACGACTCGCGGATGTTCAGGCAGAAGCGCAAGATACTTCATAAAGCCGTCCCACGCATAGTTCAGCGGGTTATACACCATGCAGGGGAATGATAATCTGCTGACCTCATCACGCAGATGTTCATAGAGTTTAGCAATCATGAGAACAGTGCAGAAAAGATTACTACATATATTAATCCCGGCAGCATATCTCCCAGCTTCAGTTTGGTAATCTTGAGGAAGTTCAAGCCTATTCCCATAATCATCAGCCCGCCTATTCCTGAGATATTCGCGAACATGTCAGCCGTGATGAACGGTTCAGCCCATATTGCTATGAAGGTCAATGCTCCCTGATAAATGAATATTGGAATCGCAGAGAACAGAACGCCCAGACCGAGCGAGCCTGCAAAGAGTACTGAACTTATGCCGTCCATGATGCCCTTAGTGATTAACACTTCAGGATCTCCCCGCAGTCCGTCATTGAACGCGCCGATGATTGCCATTGACCCCATGCAGAACACTAAAGTTGCGCTCACGAATCCCTCAGTGAATCTGGAATCAGAAGTATGAAGTTTCGCTTTGAGGGTGTCGCCGAGACTGCTTAATTTGTCCTCGACCCCTAATAATGCTCCGGTGATTGAGCCGAGCACCAGAGCCAGCAGGACAGCTATAGAGTTCTTAGTGCTGAGGGACATATTGATGCCTACATAGACGATGAATAAGCCCATAGCATTGAAGATAGTGCTCTGCAATTTTTCAGGAATGAGCCTGCCGATAAACAAGCCCAATGTTCCGCCTGACAGGACAGCCAGCGAATTAAAGATTGTTCCTCCTGCTGGAATGTGTCTGAAGATTTCTAGCATGTGAAATTTTGACTCCTTCATGTTTTCGCGTAATTATACGTGATAGAATTGACGCACCCAAAATTTTTTTAACGCAGGAGATTAATTATTCATGAAGCTAAATAATATTATGAAACAGGCTAGGCAAATGCAGTCCCAGATGATGCAGATTCAGGAAAAGCTGGCTAATGAGACAGTAGAAGCGAGTGTAGGCGGAGGAATGGTAAGCGCGACATTCACAGGACAGGGAGATTTAGTAAGCATAAAGATAGACCCCGAAGTCATCAACCCTGAAGATAAAGACATGCTCGAAGACCTCGTAACCTCTGCCGTAAATGAAGGGCTTAGGAAGAGCCGTGAACTGATGAGCGAGAAAATGGGAGGACTTACCGGAGCACTCGGAGCAATGGGAATAGGCATGTAGGTACTGAGAATTGGAAGCTCTGAACAGACTCATTAATATTCTGAAGAAATTTCCCGGCATAGGGAAGAAGAGTGCGAGACGGATAGCCTATTACCTTCTGAGGCAGGAAGGAGATTACCTTTCCGAGATAGGGACGCTGATAGCAGGACTCAAGAATAATCTATGCACCTGCGGACACTGCGGGAACATCTCCGAGAGCAACCCCTGCAGCATATGCTCTGACCCTCTGCGCGACAGAAAGACTCTCTGCATTGTCGACGACGCAGAATCTCTCGCAGCACTCGAGGAGTCGGGACTCTACAGCGGCCTCTACCACATACTCGGCCGGGTGTCTCCGCTGGGAGGAGAGGATCTCAGCGACGAGACAGCCGAATTTCTCCTCCGGCACATTCACGAGCTTGAAGCAGACGAGGTTATTATCGCTACCAACCCCAAACTTGAGGGAGACATGGCGTATTACACTCTGCTTGATGTCCTGAAGAACGCAGGAGTAGAGAATGTTACGCGTCTTGCTTACGGTCTGCCTGTCGGAGGATCTATTGAGTTTGCGGACAGAGCTACACTCAGCACAGCTATAGCCTCAAGAACGAAGGTGATGTGATGCTCAGATTCTCATTCGTTATTGCTGCCGGAGGTTCAGGCTCAAGGATGGGCAGCCGGCGCAAGCAGTTCATGACTCTCGGCAATAAGCCCGTCTGGAGATGGAGTGCCGACATTGCGGCCAAGACTCCCGGGATTGACGAGGTCGTCCTGATTATTCCCGCTGAATATGACGGCATAATCGAAGCTCCCTATCCTGTGAAGACTGTACACGGAGGGAGCGAGCGAGCTTTGTCTGTTCTGAACGGATTACGTGCTGCCTCATGTGATTACGTGATGGTTCATGACGCTGCACGGCCTTTCGCAACGCAGGAATTGTTCTCTGCACTCATGGCGGAGACAGACTCGGACTCGGGAGTTGTGCCTGTCCTGCCGGTCAGTGATGCACTCAAGCGCATTGACGGAGAAGTGATTTCGTGCGTTGAGCGCGACGGACTCTACATCACGCAGACTCCGCAGAGTTTCCAGAGAGATAAGCTCATCGAGGCAGTGAAGCAGTACCCTCACGCGAAGGACGAGGCGGAAGCATGGCAGGCATCAGGACACGCATTGCGCTATGTTGCCGGCGAAAAGATGAACTACAAGATTACGCAGAAGGAGGACATGATGACAGCAAGAGCACTTGCTGAGGGCACAACGCGTACAGGACTCGGCTACGACGTTCACAGATTAGTACCTGAACGCAGACTCGTACTCGGGGGCGTAGAGATTCCGGACTCGCCGCTGGGACTCTTGGGGCACTCCGACGCTGACCTGCTCACTCATGCAGTCATGGACGCGATTCTCGGTGCATCAGGACTCCCCGACATCGGCAGTATCTTTCCGGCGGACGACGAGAAATTCCGTGATGCTGACAGTCTCGGGCTTCTCCGTGAAGTCATGAGGCTTGCTGAGGCTGAAGGCTGGCGCGTGGAGTTCGTGGACGCTGTGGTTCAGGCGCAGGTGCCGAGGCTCAATAAGTACCGTGATGCTGTTCTTGAGAGCTTGGGGAAGTTCTTTGCGGTCAATGTGAAGTTCAAATCTGCAGAGACTCTTGATGATGCAGGAGCGGGCTTGAGTATGACATGCTGGGCCTGCGCAACACTAAGGAGGGTGAATTGATACATGCCGTTAATGTTCAGGCACAATCACGAATGCGATGCTAAGTTATGGTTCGGAGAGCTGGCACTTGACGGCTTCGAGCAGAACGTATTCAACGATTACATTATGGATCCTGCACTCTTTGACGCATACGACGACTTCGTGAATCACTCATGGCCGCTGTTCGTTGAGGATAATTCTTACTCGTGATGCTTACGTTAGGTATAGAGACGAGCTGCGACGATACGGGAGTTGCGGTGCTGAAAGATGAACGGGAAGTATTGTGCGAGTACCTGTCGAGCCAGATAGCCGACCACTCAAGATTTGGGGGAGTGATTCCGGAGTTTGCGGCGAGAAAGCATCTCGAGAACCTGCTGCCGTTAATTAATGCTGCATTGAGGGAATGCGGGATACGCGGACAGGACTTAGACCTCATAGCAGTAACGCGCGGTCCCGGACTCATGGGTTCTCTCATTGTCGGAGTGATGACCGCCCGGGCAATGTCGCAGTCGTGGAGAGTGCCGGTGATAGGCGTGAATCACCTCGAGGGTCATATGTTCGCACCGCTGGTTGACGCTCCGGACTTAGAGCCGCCGTTTATCTCTCTGATAGTTTCAGGAGGGCACACGGAGATTATCGACGTTGAAGCATTCGGCAAGTATGAGCTTCTGGGCGAGACTCGGGACGATGCAGCAGGAGAGGCCTACGACAAGGCAGCTCGGATCATGGGCTTGAAGTACCCGGGAGGGCCGGAGATAGACAGGCTCGCGAAGACGGGCGATCCTCACGCGTTCGGGTTTCCTGTTCCTCTGAAGAATACTGACAAGGTGGAGTTCAGCTTCAGCGGACTGAAGACGGCGTTATTGTGGCAGGTGAAGAAGTTTCAGGAGAAGGGAGACGCACTGCCGGTGAATGACTTGTGCGCGTCGTTCCAGAGGGCAGCAGTTGATGCACTTGTGAGCAAAGTCCTGCTTGCCTCAAGGCTTACAGGGAGAAAGCGGGTAGCTGTGTCCGGGGGAGTCTCGGCGAACAGTGCGCTGCGCGAGGCTCTGAAGAGTCGCCGTGAAGTCAATGTGTGGCTGCCGAAACTGAGCAGGTGCACGGATAACGCCGTGATGATAGCGATGGCCGGGCGTAATGCGTGGGTGCGTAATGGCTGCGTGAGTAATGATGATGTTGTGCCGGATCCGTCATTGCATGAACTGTAGCTTAGAGCTGAAATTCTGCTGTCAGCGGCACGTGATCCGACGGCCTCTCCCAAGTTCTTGGCCTGATGTCCGGGCAGCAGCTCACGCAATATTCACTCAGTTTTTCTGAGGCGAGCATGTGGTCAATCCTCCAGCCGATATTTCGCTCAACAGAATCCTTCACTCTGTAATCATAGAATGTGTATATATTTGGTGAAGTATCATGCTTCCTGAGAAGGTCAACAAGCCCTGCTTTAGTCTGAGCAAAGATTCCGCGTATTTCGTCGCAGAAACACACATGATGCTTCTTTGTCTCCGGGTGTGTAACGTCTATATTTTCCGGCGCGACGTTCATGTCTCCCAGCCACAGGAACAGCCCTTCACCTTCACGCTCTATCACCTGCCTGACTCTTGCTAGAAACTCTTTCTTCTCTGTGTAACTCGGCGAATCTATCTCTTTGCCCTGCGGAACGTATGTGCAGAGAATCATTAACTCTTTGTGCCTGAGAGTGAGGACTCTCGTCGTATAGTCTCCTTCCTCAAAGCCGAACGACACATTAACATCATCAATGCCATTCTTCACCAGTACAGCAACGCCGTTATAGCTCTTCTCTCCGCAAAAATAGCTCTTATACCCAAGCTCTGAGAATGCAAGTGCAGGAAATGATGAGTCCTGAGTCTTTGTCTCCTGCATGAACAGAAAGTCGGGCTGTTTTTCCTGAAGCCAGCGCGTAAGAATATGCAGACGTGTACGTACTGAATTTACGTTGAAAGTTGTGATTAGCATTTAGTTGATTATCCTCCTTGTGTGATTAAGAGAATAGCACGAATCGTTCTTTAGGGTATAATACCTTTCACGAGGAGGACTCGGGTGAAGTGCAGGGCTTCATCGTCCGAAGGGAAGCCGCCCTGTGGAAATGAGGTGAACGTGATGCCTAAGACTGGTAAACGGAAAGCCAACGAGAAACAGCGGCGAGACGTCCTTGACCGGATTGCACATCTTGCCGCTGCTGCGTACTGGGTTCTGAGGATTATCTTTCTGCTGTGGGATAAATTCTCTCAGTAACTGGTAACTCTTCAGGTTCTTTAGGGGTTAGCTAACCTCCTCACTGCTGCCCCTATTTTACCACACTAGCCTTTTACCCGTTCACGCAATACCCGGCGCAGTATCTTTCCTGTTCCGGATAATGGGAACTCTTTCACAAACTCTACGCTTCTCGGGACTTTGAAGTGCGCTAGGTGCTCCTTCGCAAATTTGATTATCTCCCGGTCGTTCGCCTCCGCTCCGTCATTGAGCTGCACATACGCCTTCGGAATCTCCCCGTTAATCTCGTGAGGCACTCCCACAACCACAGCAGCATGTACCGCAGGATGCTCCGCTAATACCTTCTCCACTTCCTGAGGATATACATTGAAGCCTCCGACGATGATAATATCCGTTACGCGGTCAAGAATATACACATAGCCCTGAGCATCTACTTTTACGTAGTCGCCTGTGTTGAACCAGCCCTCAGAGTCAAACCTCTCCGCAGTAATCTCCGGCGCATGAAGATACCCCGGCGTTACGCTCGGCCCTCTCACCCACAGCACGCCCTCTTTCTCCGGAGTGTCCTCCACGTCTTGGCCTTCCCGTGTGCGTATGCGATACTCGTAGCCCGGAATAACTGGCCCGATGCTCCCTGTAACCTGAGTCTCGCAGTCATGATTCACGCAGATAACAGGCGAGGTCTCAGTCAGTCCGTATCCCTCCATGATGTCCCTGCCTAACAGTTTTAGTGATAGCTTGTGCAGATTCGGATTCAGCTTGTCGCCTCCGGTGCAGATTATGCGCACACGTGAAAGCACTTCAGGAGCTAATTTCCCCTTCTCAACATTCATCAGCAGGAACGACAATATCGCGGGCACAACGAACATCACATCAACTTTTGCTTCAGTGAGTGCCCTTATTGTTGCAGCAGGAGGCAGGAATGAAGGTGCTATTGCCAGCCTTCCGCCCAGCGTCAGCGGCAGAATGATAGTTACTGTGTAGCCGAATGAATGGAAGTTAGGCAGAACTGTAAGCAACACATCATCGCTGCTTATGCTCGGAATCATCTCACTCACTGCCTCACAGTTGCTTATTAGGTTGTTGTGCGTTAATGGTACTGCCTTCGGAAGCCCCGTCGTCCCGGAAGTCGCAAAGATTATTGCGTAATCACCCGGTTCTTCGGGCTGCACTCGTCCTGTGAACTCCGGAAGCGTCTTATCATCAAGCCCGCATGTGATGAACGGCCACAGTCTCGACAGCTCCGGGATGTCGTGTTCCGCAATCACAGCAAACGGCTTTATCAGGTCGAGAGTCCCGGTGAGCGACTCGAGTCCGGCCTTCTCGTTCAGCGGGCAGAACACTCCTCCGAGTCTCCAGACAGCTAGCGACAGCGCAGGAATCAGCGGGCAGTTCCTCAGCATGACGACGAGCCTCTGTCCACGCGCAAAGCCTGACGACTTCAGAGCAGCCTCGCAGTTCTTCACAAGCTCCATCATGTCAGCGCAGGTGTACCATCTGCCGTCCCACCAGTAACAATCTTTCTCGGGCCTAGCCTCTAAGTTAGGGATGATTATTTCCTCAAGTCTTCGCATTAATTCTTCTCTCTCTCTTTCTGGCGCAATACCCGCCGCAATATTTTTCCTGTCGCGCTTATGGGCAGGCTCTCCACAAATTCTATGCTTCTCGGAACTTTGTAGTGAGACAGCCTCTCTTTGCAGAACTTCACCAATTCTCCCTCAGTAACATTTGAGCCTTGAGAGCGGATAACGTATGCCTTCGGGACTTCTCCGCTTATGTTGTTAGGCATTCCGACAACTACAGCAAGACTCACTCCGTCATGTTCCGCCAGAATCGCCTCGACCTCCTGAGGGTAGACGTTGAAGCCTCCAACAATGATAATGTCAGTTACGCGGTCAAGTATCTTGATGTAGCCGTCTTCATCTATCTGCACATAGTCTCCAGTGTTGAACCAGCCATCAATGAATCTCTCCTTGTTCACTTCAGGAGCATGATAGTAGCCGGGAGTAACGCTCGGCCCTCGTGTCCAGAGCACGCCCTCTTTAGGTGCAGACCCCTCCTTTGCTTCCTCCCCTAACTTAGGGGAGGCCGGGTAGGGTACGTTGTGCAGAATCTCGCCCGCCTCATTGCGAAGCTGAAGCTCGAATCCCGGCAACGCTGGCCCGACTGTCCCGAGCTTGCGTGATGCAGGAGTCGGATTCACGGCCAAGACAGGCGAACACTCGGTGATCCCGTAGCCCTCGATTAATTCCGTCCCGAACACTTCAGTAACTCTCGCGTCAATCTTAGGGTTATACCTGTCTCCTCCGGCAATCAGCAGCTTGATTCCCGTGAGCTTCTTGTTCAGGCGTTCAAGCATTGACGCAGCAAACCCCACCATCGTCGGCACAAGCAATAACACTGTCGGCTTCGTCTCCTCGATAGTCTTGATTGTGTTGCTCGGAGGCATGAATGACGGAAGAAGTACCTGCGTCGCATCAAGCACGAACGGCAGGACGCAGCATATCGTGAAACCGAAAGCGTGAAAGTTGGGTAATACGTTCAGCAGTGAGTCATCAGGCTGAAGGTCAGGCACATGCTCAAGGCATGCGTTAATGTTGCTGAGTAAGTTATCGTGTGTCAGCGGTACAGCTTTGGGGTCTCCTGTAGTCCCTGAAGTCGAGAATATCACTGCGTAAGTCTTGTCGTCATCGTCAGCTTCCTGAAGTCTTCCCGAGAATTTCTCTTCACCCGAAAATTCTGCAGGGCTGAGTCTCGTGCACGGCCATTCTGCAGAGACGAGAGCCGACTCGAGATTCGCGCTTACGTTGTCAGAGATGACGACTCCGAAAGGCTTCAGGAGTCCGAGAGTCTTCAGGAGCGAGATTTCTCCGGTCTTCTCGTTGAGGGGGCAGAAGACTCCTCCGAGCCGCCAAGCCGCGAGCATGAGAGCGAGCATCACGGGAGAGTTCGGCATGAGTACGGAGAGCCTCTGTCCGGGGGCGAAGCCTGAGTCTCTGAGAGAGTCTGTGAGTCTGTCGGCCAAGTTCTGGAACTCTTTGCGCGTAATCCACTTGTGGGCGAACCAGCAGCAATTAGCATCAGGCTTTGAAGCCAAATATTCATCAATAATCTTGTTGAGCATCATTGAACCTCCTAATAAATCTTCGCAGTATTGGCGGGCATAAATATAGAGTTAATCATGATGTCTGAATTTCCTGTCCTTGTTCAATAATTGGTGATAAACATATTTTACCAAAGCAGCCAAGAATACCTACATTTAGTTATGCTATAATGCAAAAATCCCAATAACTGAATAAATGGAATATCTAGCAAGGATTCCGACTTTGTTGTGGTGTTTTGCAGTAAACGAGTACCTATGGGACGTAGGGAATTAACGCCTTTGGAGAGGACGTAAGACAGCACAAGTCGCAAGATGAATGCTGCAGCCTCGTTGAATTAGGAAGCCGCCATATCCGTGAGGGGCGGTAGTTCACGGCAAAGAGTATATTTCTGCATTCATGAAAATGTAGTAGAATACATGCACAATCTCAGCAAATTTTCATGAAAACTATAAACATTCCAGAGGAGGGTAATATTTTTATGGCATTTAAGCGTAACTGGAAAACGATGGACGGTAACGAGGCAGTCGCTCACGTAGCCTATGCGTTCAGCGAAATGGCAACGATCTACCCCATCACACCATCATCACCCATGCCCGAGCACATCGACGAATGGGCAGCACACGGCCGCAAAAACATCTTCGGCCACACAGTGAAGGTTACCGAAATGCAGAGCGAGGCAGGAGCAGCAGGAGCCTGCCACGGAGCATTATCCGCAGGAGCATTGGCGAGCACGTACACGGCATCACAGGGACTTCTTCTCATGATCCCCAACATGTACAAGATCGCAGGAGAGTTACTGCCCGGCGTATTCCACGTAACAGCAAGAGCTATCGCAATGCACGCACTCTCAATCTTCGGCGACCACAGCGACGTAATGTCAACGAGAATGTGCGGTTTCACGATGCTTGCAGGCGGATCAGTTCAGGAAGCCCACGACATGGCAGCAGTAGCTCACCTCTCAGCCATCAAGTCATCAGTGCCCGTGCTCAACTTCTTTGACGGCTTCAGGACATCGCACGAGATTCAGAAGGTTGATGCGTTCGACTATGCAGATCTCGCAAAGCTCGTAGACTATGACGCAATCGCAGCCTTCAGAGACCGTTCAATGCGCCCCGAGAAGCCCTACACAAAGGGAACAGCGCAGAACCCTGATATTTTCTTCCAGGCGAAGGAAGCATCACAGCCTTTCTATGATGCAGTACCGGACATCGTTGCAGGCTACATGAAGGACATCAAGGGTATCTGCGGAAGAGAGTATCACCCGTTCAACTACTACGGAGCACCTGATGCGGACAGAGTAATTGTTGCTATGGGTTCAGTGTGCCAGGCAATCGAGGAGACAGTCGATTACCTCAACGCACGCGGAGAGAAAGTCGGAGTCGTCGAAGTTCACCTCTACCGTCCGTTCTCACCGAAGTACTTCTTCAGAGCACTTCCCAGAACAGTAAAGGCAATCGCAGTACTCGACCGCGTGAAGGAAGTCGGCGCACTCGGCGGGCCTCTCTATGAGGATGTATGCGCACTGTTCAAGGACTACATCAAAGCCCCGAAGATCGTCGGCGGACGCTACGGACTCGGCAGCAAGGACACCACCCCGAGCGACCTCAAAGTCTGCTTCGACAACCTCAAACTCTTTGAGCCTCGCAACGACTTCACACTCGGCATCATCGACGACGTGAACGACTCCTCGCTCATCCCTGACGAGCACATCAACGCTGCTGCAGAGGGCACAGTATGCTGCAAGTTCTGGGGACTCGGCTCAGACGGAACGGTCGGCGCAAACAAGAACAGCATCAAGATCATCGGCGACCACACAGACATGTATGCACAGGGCTACTTCGACTATGACTCCAAGAAGTCCGGCGGTATCACCATGTCCCACCTCCGCTTCGGCAAGTCGCCCATCAAGTCAACGTACCTCATCGACCACGCAGACTTCATAGCGTGCCACAAGCAGGAATATGTGAATCAGTACGACCTCCTGCAGGGCATGAAGGAAGGCGGAACGTTCCTGCTGAACACCCAGTGGACGACAATGGAAGCTCTCGAGGAGCACCTGCCCGCCAGCCTCAAGAGGAAGATAGCGAATCTCGGCTGCAAGTTCTTCGTCATCAACGCAGTGGACGAGGCTCAGAAGATCGGACTCGGCTCACGCACCAACACGATAATGCAGTCAGCATTCTTCAAGCTCGCTGAAGTCATCAACATTGACGACGCAGTGAAGTACATGAAGGAAGCAATCGTTAAGTCCTACGGCGCAAAGGGCGAGGACATCGTGAAGATGAACTACGCGGCTGTTGACGCTGGACTTGCAGGACTCATCGAGATCAACGTTCCTGAAGCATGGAAGACCGCTGAGGAAGAAGCCCACAAGAGGCCCGGACTTCCCACAGAGATTCCGGGATTCATCAGCTATCAGGTCGACACAATCAACGCACAGAAGGGCAATACTCTTCCTTCGAGCGCATTCGTTGACGGTTACGAGGATGGCCACTTCCCAGCCGGAACATCAAAGTATGAGAAGCGCGGAGTTGCAGTCAACGTACCCGAATGGAACGGCGCAAAGTGTATCCAGTGCAACCAGTGCTCAATG
>JAFSUD010000060.1 GCA_017445405.1 Synergistaceae bacterium | reverse complement strand
TTTCCCGGTGTTCACAGAGTCTCGCCATCCTCCGCTGAATGCTGGCTCGTCATCTCGTAGTGAGTCATTAACGCCTTCAACGCTCCCCGCTGTTCACAGAATCTCGCTATCCTCTGCTGAATGCTGGCTCGTCATCTCGTAGTGAGTCATTAACGCCTTCAACGCTCCCCGCTGTTCACAGAGTCTCGCTACCCTCTGCTGAATGCTGGCTCGTCATCTCGTCGTGAGTCATTAACGCCTTAGACGCTCCCCGCTGTTCACAGAATCTCGCTACCCTCTGCTGAATGCTGGCTCGTCATCTCGTCGTGAGTCATTAACGCCTTAGACGCTCCCCGGTGTTCACAAAGCCTCGCTATCCTCTGCTGAATGCTGGCTCGTCATCTCGTCGTGAGTCATTAACGCCTTCAACGCTCCCCGCTGTTCACAGAGCCTCGCTACCCTCTGCTGAATGCCGTAACTAACCGGCTCGTCATCTCGTCATGAGTCATCAACGCCTTAGACGCTCCCTCGTAGATTCTCTGTGCCTCTATCATCCGCGTCATCTCCGTAACCACTTCAACGTTCGACATCTCCAATGCCCCCGACCAGATACGCACATTCTCTCTCTGTTCGGCTTCTCCTGATTCCTGAGTCGGTGAAAGCAGATTACGTGATACATGGCGCATATACGTCGGGTTCGCAAAGTTGAACACTGCCACTCTTCCGACAACTTGCCCGTTAGCAATAATCTGCCCTGTCTGGTTGACTTCGACAGTTGACGCGTTGCCGATGCTGATTTGTCCGCCTTCACCCTGAAGCATCAGCCCTTCAGAATTAACTACGTTGCCGTTGCTGTCAATCTCAAAGCTGCCGTCCCTCGTGTAAAACGTGTTGTCGTTCTCATCAGCTACAGCGAAGAACCCCGGCCCGTCAATCGCTATGTCTAACGGACTCTCTGTCGTCTTCAGCACTCCCGGGAAAGTGTCCATCACGTCCTCAGAGAATATTGCTGCAAGTGAGAGACCGCCTATCACCTCGCGGCCCTTGAACGGCATATCTGCGGGCAACACTGTCGTTATCTTAGTCTCTCCGTCCTCGCTGACCTTCTCGATCCTGTCCATCAATGCCGAGAAGTCCGATGTTGCAGATATTCTCCGCTTGTAGCCCGGTGTATCTACATTCGCTAAGTTGTTGGTGATTACGTCTAAATGCGTCTCCTGCACGAGCATTCCCGACGCTGCTTCATAAATTCCTCTGTTCATGATTCTCCCTTCTCTCTAGTAACGTTTACGGCTCGAGCGTTTCAGGTTCACGAGCATTGAGCTTCTCCCGGAACTCTTGAGCTTGTCTATCTCGGCTAAGGCTTTCCCTGTTCCGAGTGCGACGCTCTCCATCGGGTTCTCTGCCGTGAAACAGTTTATGCCTGTCTGCTGTGCTATCAGTTCAGGAAGTCCCCGCAGCAATGCTCCTCCGCCGGTCAAGACAATTCCTCTGTCGATTATGTCGGCTGATAATTCAGGGGGAGTTAGCTCGAGGATGTTGCGGATTCCGTCGACGAGAGTCTGAATCATCTCGCCGATAGCCATGTTCACCGCAGAACTCGTTACCTCGATCTGACGGGGGAGTCCCTGCACTAAGTCTCTGCCCTTCACGATCATTCTCAGGTCTTCCTCAAGCGGAGTGCATGTCCCGATCCATATCTTGAGATTCTCCGCAGTCTGTTCACCGATCGCGAGGTTGTACTGCCTCCGGAGATAACGCATTATCCCTTCATCGAACTTGTCGCCTCCGAGCCTGAGAGACTTTGACACGACGACTCCGCCGAGTGAGATGACCGCAATATCCGTAGTTCCTCCTCCGATGTCGACGAGCATTTTTCCCCGGGCTTCCTCAACGTCGAGGTTAGCTCCGATAGCTGCCGCCATAGGTTCCTCAATCAAGTATGCTTCACGCGCTCCGACCTCGAGGGCTGCCTCGAGTACTGCACGCCTCTCTACGTCAGTTGCTCCTGAAGGTACGCATATCATTGTGCGATTCCTGAAGAATTTCTGCGAGCCTTTGGTTACGCGCCTCATGAAGTGCTGGAGCATTGCCTCAGTCATTGCGTAGTTCGCGATCACTCCGTCCCTTAACGGACGAACTGACACGATGCTTCCCGGCGTCCTTCCGACCATGCTCTTGGCCTCATACCCGACAGCGAGAATGTCTCCCGTGTCCTGATCTACCGCTACTACTGACGGCTCGCGCAGGACTACTCCGTGATGTTTCTCGTAAATGAGCACTGTGGCCGTGCCTAAATCTATTCCTATATCAGTTCCGAACAAGTTTATTCACCCCCATAAACACTAACAGAAGCATTAATGCAGACATCCCAGAATCACACCCACTCTTCGTCTCTTCTTCAAGCGACGGCTCAGGGTAACCATCGCGCCAAATTGCGCAGTCAGCATTTATCTCGCAGTTGCCCAAGTGCTCAACTTCTGTGTAACCGTTAATGCGGACTTTCCCCGATGTCGGAGAAGTGAACGATAGCTGATATGTCAGGTTGTCGTAAGTTATTCCCGGCAGGACGAACGGATCATTAACTGTAGGCCTCATATTCGGCAGCAGCACCGGAATACGTATGCCGTTCGGGAAATCTTCATCCCATGCTTTGAAGCCAGCTCCTGTCAGGTTAAGGCGCATGTATATTTTGTAGCCTGTGAGTGCCTTCATGTCGGCAAGCTGCGGATTGTTCTCTAGGTCAAGCGGTATAGTCTCATCTCCGCTCTTGATGTACTGGTTATCTGCGCTGATTTCTGAGAGCTTGGCCGTAGTTACGTCCATGTTTCCCGTCAGACTGAGCTGAAGACGGACAGGTGAATATTCCCCGAAGCCCCGCCCCTTTATGTGCCACAATCCCGGCAAAATAGTTTCGTCGTATTCATCAGCAGCAATTTGTGAACACGCAAGCAGCATCAACACTAACGCTGCAGCAAATTTTCTCATCATGATTTACTCTCTCCTTCTGTACGTATTCTGTTAATCCTTCCAGCTCCGAAGCCGTTATCTGCACAAGCGCAGGAGTCCAGCATCGCCATCAACAAGGACGCATCATAACCTGCTGAACGTTCACTAATCATGATTTGCCCTCATTTTCTGTACGTATTCTGTTAATCCTTCCGGTCAAATAGCCAGCTCCGAAGCCGTTATCTGCACAAGCGCAGGAGTCCAGCACCGCCATCAACAGGGACGCATCATAACCTGCTGAACGTTCACTAATCATGATTTGCCCTCGTTTTCTGTACGTATTCTGTTAATCCTTCCGGCCAGATACCCTGCTCCGAAGCCGTTATCTATGTTCACGACGCTTACTCCGCTCGCGCAGGAGTTCAGCATCGCCAGCAGTGCCGAGACTCCTCCGAAGGACGCTCCGTAGCCCACGCTCGTCGGGACGGCAATAACCGGGCAGTCTGCGAGTCCTCCGAGTACGCTCGCGAGTGCTCCCTCCATCCCGGCAACGGCAATAATCACGCTCGCACTCATTATCTCGTCAATGTGAGACAGCACCCGGTGAAGTCCTGCGACTCCGACATCATAGAGCCTCTTGACTCTATTTCCCAGAAATTCGGCGGTTATCGCTGCCTCTTCTGCAACGGGAATATCACTAGTCCCCCCTGTCGCCACAACTATAAAGCTCTTCCCCTCAGGTTCCGGCATTGTCCCGGAGATTGCGGCTCTCGCTTCAGGGTAATACTTGGCATCACACCCGAGCCTGATTAACTCATCGTATGCTTCACGTGAAAGACGCGTTATCAATATTACTTTCTCATGGTGTGAACGCATTACGGCGAGTATTCCGGCGATCTGTTCGGGAGTCTTGCCTGCACCGTATATCACCTCACTGACTCCCTGACGCAGTTTCCTGTGAAGGTCTACTTTTGCGTAGCCTATGTCCTCAAAAGGAGCTTCCTTTAGCTTCAGGTATGCTTCATCTAGGGTTATGGTGTCGTTCTTGAAGTCGTGAAGTATCTGTTTTATGTCATTCATGAAAAAATTCTCTCACCTCTGAATGCGCAAATGATAACACACCAAAGGCCGCTAATACACAGGCCCGAAATATGACTCATCCTGTTTGACGCGTTCACGGTAAAAGATTATCTGTCTCACTGATGCCATAGGAGGCCCTTGACGTAACTTCTCCTTCATCTCATTGACGCATTCAGGAACTCCCTGCATGACGACCTCGACTCTGCCGTCTGGTAAATTCTCAACGCTTCCGGTGATTCCCAGACGTTCAGCGTGTTCATATGCCCAGAAACGATAGCCGACGTGCTGAACATGTCCTGACACCAAAGCACGCACTCTTATGTAATTGCTCTTGTCCTCGTAATAGCTCACTGCCATACCTCCAAATCTATTAGCTGTCCCGTA
>JAFSUD010000059.1 GCA_017445405.1 Synergistaceae bacterium | reverse complement strand
CGGCAACACAGACTCAGAACGCATAATCTTCACCGCCCCCATTAAGGCATTAAGCAATGAACGCTATCTTGACCTCCGGAGAATGGGACTCGATGTCGGCCTCGAGACAGGGGATTTCAAGCGCAACGAGGGAGCAAACATCATCTGCTGCACGCAGGAAATCTACACCATGAAGTACGCCCACATTCCCGGCCAGAAACTGATAATTGATGAATTTCACTACATCTTCAATGACTCGGACAGGGCACGCACATACATAGACGGCATCAGGACAACTAATCCAGAGACTCAGATTCTCGTGATGTCGGCAACATTGGGCAATATTAAGAACGTCGGCAGGTACTTATCAGCGATATGTGAGAGGGATTTTGTCATTCACGCGGCCAAGACACGAATCACTGAGCTTATCTTCAAGCCCGATGATCCCGTCAAGCTCCACGAGATACATGATGCCTTAGTGTTCGTGTTCTCACAGCGCGGAGTGATGGACTTGGCCGGAATGATTGCCCGCACAAGAAAACGCATTCTTCCTCAGGACGTGAAGAGGCTCAATGAGTTAGCAGGAATCTTAGAGGTAAAGAATATCCCTTCGTACCTGCTGAAGGGAGTCGGGACGTATCACGGAAGCATGCTCCCGAAGGAGAAGCTCTTAGTGGAGTCGGCGTTCCGTGAGAGGCTGCTTGATGTCGTCTGCGGGACGAGCGCGCTATCACTCGGGGTGAACCTGCCAGCGCAGTACGTGATATTTGCCCAGCTCGTGAACTACTACAACTACAAGCCCATCACTCACGGCGAATTTATGCAGATGTCGGGGCGTGCAGGACGCAAGGGACTCTTCGACCCCGGCTATGTGTCATGGCTTAAGGATTCTGAATTTGAGTGCAGGAACTACAAGACCGGCGATATATTCCGCAGGATAATGAACATGAAGTTAGAGTCTCCGGTGATAAAGCTCCGTCCGTCATTCGGAAGGCTGCTGCGGAAACAGACATTGATAGAGTACGAGGCAGAATACATTGCTGACTACTCAATGCCCCAGCTCAGGGATGATGACGTTCTGCGGGGGCTGAAGGCTGACATGAAGAAGATAGACCGTGAGGCTAAGAGGATTGCGCGGGGTGGAAACCGCAAGACGTTCATGAAGATACTAGCTGAGATATGGTATGACGAGATGGAGGTAGAGGAGAATCTGGAGATGGCGAGGCTGTTTCTCGACGAGTCTATGCCGAGTGCATTAATGGCTGCGAAATTACTTGTGCAGTACGAACGCAACTATCTGCAGGCGTTGCTGAAGGTGAAGAGGTTTGCGAATCAGCTTCCGAATAACCGACGCTTCCGGCTGATGGACGAGCTGAACAAGACAGTAGACACAATAGATCCGACAATTTACGGCTTCGAGGAGAAGCTGGGAGAAATAGAGGCAGGGAGATAAAGATGAAGACACTTGAAGAACGTGTAGTGAGCAAAATATTTCTGCAGTCGTTAGGCGTGTACATACTTTCTGACATTGCTTACACTGCCGGGCCACTCGTTGACGGAATAGTTACGGCGGGATGGCTCGGAGTTGATGCAGTGGCCGCGAATGCCCTAGTGCTGCCCGCAATAATGATTATGACGTTCTTAGCTACGATGTTTGCGGGAGGCTCGAGGAGCATGTACACCGAACTTCTCGGCAAAGGCAAACTCGACGAAGCTAACTCCGTGTTCACGCTTGCGAACATAGCCGCAGGAGTCGTGTCCGTCATCATGACTCTTATAGTCGTGGTGTTCTCTCATGAGATCATGACTCTTCTCGGAGCGTCAGGCCAGAACTCGCACCTCGCAGGTTACGGCTCTGACTACCTCATCGGCTATTCTCTGGGGCTGGTGTTCGTAAACTGTGGGAAACTGATGTTAGGCTACATGAATATCGACGGCGACGGCGCAAGAACTATTTACTCAATAACCGCAGCTACACTGGTAAATATTGCCGGAGATTTCTACGTTGTCCTGTTCACTGACTGGGGAATGTTCGGACTCGGAGCGGCAACGGCTCTCAGTGCTCTTGCAGGCTTCATAGTAGCGTGTACGCACTTTCTCAGAAAGAAAAGGCTTCTGCATTTCAGCTTCCGGACAACAAGAAACTTTTTTGCAATCCTGTATGACGTATGCAGGCGCGGCTCAATGGCAGCAGTATCCAGATTCTCAAAAGCGGCGGCAGGTATTATTATGAACCACATAATCACGTTATACGCATCGAGCATTGCCATAGCAGCATTTGGTGTTCAGAAGCAGGTGCATGATCTTTTCGGAAGCCTGTATCTCGGAACTGCAGACACAATCTGGGTAATGTCGGGTATATATTACGGCGAGGAGGACGTACTGTCTCTTGATGAGCTGCAGCGTTTCTCAATGAAGGTATGTATATCTCTTGCGGCCGTTTGCGGAGTGATTATCTGTGTGTTCTCGGAGTTCTTCGCGGGGCTGTATATCGGACGCACGAATCCTCAGGCTCTGGCAATGGGTAAGGAGGCTGTTATCTGTCTGGCGTTGTCGCTTCCGTTCCTCGTGTACGTCTACGGACTCTCGAACTACATGCAGGGAGTAAAGAGATTCCGTGCCGCTAATGCCTACACGTTCATGATGCAGTGCGTTGTTCCTCTGGGAGCGATGTTCGTGATGGTGAATCTTGCGGGAACTAGGGGAGTGTGGATGTCTCTGCCTGTGTCGTCAGTTATGCTTGCGGTGCTTGGGACAGCGTATATTTACCTGCAGGAGGGACGGAGCTTCAGTGTGAAGAGGCTCATGCTCGGCGGGAAATCCCTTGAGAGCGAGGGCAGGGAGTTAGAGCTTGTTGCTGACTCGATGCTTGAGGTGTCGGGGATGTCGAATCTGGCGATGCTGTTCTGCCGGGAAAACGGGTTCAGCAAGAGGACGGCGATGCTGTTGTCTCTGTGCATTGAGGAGATGGGAGGGAACATCATCAAGCACGGATTCTCTGACGGGAAGGAGCACTATATCTACTTGCGCCTGCTTGCGAAGGACGACGAAGTGATTTTGCGGATACGTGATGACTGTGCGCCGTTCAACCCTCTTGAGCGGTACAACATGAGCGTGCAGAATGATGATGACCCCACTAAGAATATGGGTATCAGGATGGTGATGAAGCTGTGTTCTGATGTAGTGTACCTGAGCACGTTCAAGTCGAACAATCTGATAATTCACATCCCCGGCGGAGAGATTGAGGCTGAATGATAATATGGTATACTTTTCGCATTCCAAATAACAGAAAGGTGTAGACAAGAATGCATAAAGTGGCTATAATGCGCTCAACGCTCAACGCTCAACGCTCAACGCTCAACGCATATTAGTCTCTCCGTAAATTCAGGCATAAACGCAAATTATAACATCTCCTGCAGGAAAAATCTTCACGAAAATCTTGCAGGGGATGTTTTGTGTCTGCCTGTCAACGGGAGGACTGCCTGATGAGCTTAAAGCAGTTCGTCAAGAAACACATAGTCAATGATTCTCACCCGTTCTTCATGTACTTGTGGCAGAAGCATCTTGATAGAATGTATGACCGGCATTCCAGAATGAGTTATGCGGAGATCGAGGCAGAAATCAGCAGGC
The DNA here is from genome assembly GCA_017445405.1 of Synergistaceae bacterium. Lineage (GTDB taxonomy): Bacteria > Synergistota > Synergistia > Synergistales > Aminobacteriaceae > JAFUXM01. Next base: position 16,003 of record JAFSUD010000059.1, on the reverse strand, counting down.
AGTACCGCAGAATGTTCGGGCGCACCCTCAACTGGGACAATCCGCAGACCTACAACGAGAAGATTCACGTCTCGAAAGTCTACATGCCGAGTCCCCTCAAGACACGACTAGCCGATAAAGTGGCAGTGCGTGAATGGATAACAGAGAAGATAGGCAGTGAGTACCTGATACCGTTAATCGGTGTGTATGACAGCTTCGGCGAGATAGACTTTGACGGTCTGCCCTCACAGTTCGTAATCAAGTGCAATCATGATTCGGGAAGTGTTACGCTTGTGAAGGACAAGAGCAAGGTGAACCGTGAGTACTTGAGGCGGAAGTATGCGACACACATGAAGAGGAACTTTGCGTGGATGGGCTGGGAAATGCATTACAGAGATATTCCGCCAAAAATTATTGTTGAGCCATATTTAGGAGACGCAATAAACGATTACAAGTTCTTGTGCTTCAACAGCAAACCTTATTATTGCTGGGTAGATTTCGACCGCTTCACTAACCATAAACGCAATATGTACAATCTCGATTGGGAGCTGCAGCCCTTCAACCAGAGAGACTATGGCAACTATGATAAACCAGTCTCACCGCCTGAATGCTTTGATGAGATGAAGGCTATAGTTGAAAAATTGTGTGAAGGCTTTGACCATGTCAGAGCAGATTTGTACGTTATAAATGAGCGTATATACTTTGGGGAAATGACGTTTGCTAACGGAAACGGCTTCGAGGAAATTATCCCTGAAGAATGGGCTTACAACCTCGGCGAACTATGGCCGTTTGATACGTCAGTACGCAGAAAAATTCTCGCTGAACATTCACGCCCTTAACCAGCTATCAGAATCAAAAGCGGCCGGTGAAGTTATGTCCTCACTAGCCGCCGTAATTTCTCTAGAACGTCTGCCGTCCCATGAATAATATTGTCCCTGTCGCGTTGTCAAGAATGAAGTACGTGAACGGATGATCCGCATGAAACTCCGCTCTCGGGGTCATCTTCGGAGGCATCGCTGTCGCACGCATCATCGTTATTGCTGTTGCTGCTGCTGCTTCCGTCTTCTCCTCGTCAACCTCTATGAACGTCTGGTGAATCACCGCATCTATCTTAAGCTGCTCGTCCCCCGTTATCCCCGAAAAGTCCGCATCGTCAGTGAATGCCTGCCTCACTCCCAACGCCTTGAACATGTCCGCAAGCTGGTATCTCTTCTCCGTCTTGAACTTCGGAAGCCACAAATCCACCTTGTACGTGTCGAGCTTCCCGAGCCATTGAGCCAGAGTCTCCGCGCCGAGAGTGTTTAATGCTTCTGGCTTGTCCTCAGGAGGGAGAACTGCAATCATTGATAGCTTACGTCCCTTGTAAGGAAGCCTGATAACTTTCACGCCGTCAAATTCTCCGTAAGAGTAGTCCCGGTTAATCTTCATCATCGGAACTTCTGAGACCTTGCCGTTGTCAGTGAACTTCTCCTGAGATGTCGCACCCTTGCTGAACTTGTACAGCCACTCCGCATTGAAGTACACAGCGTTAGTGATTATCATCCGCGTCTCGGGATCGAGTTTCTGGAGCAAGTCCTGAATTTTCCCGTTCGTCTTACCGCTCACCCAGTCATTGATTACCTTACGCGACTTTTCGGTCTTGGCAGTCATGTCAAGAACTGCTGCCCTGCTCCGGTAATAGAGATACAGATTCTCCTGATAGTCTTTGCGCAGAGTAAGCCCGGTGTTCAGCCACACACGGTTTGCCGATGACACTTGCCCGGTCTCTTCAATGTCCTGCACAAAGTTTCCCAGCTCTCTGTGAAGTCCTGAAGTGAAGCCTAAAGCACTCTCCATCTCCTGCGCAGTTTTGCCCGAAGCTCCGGCATAGGCCATCCCGAAAGCTGATACTATGCTGAACGGAGAGAAAAAGTAGCTGCCATTGCTGTCCCCAAGTATCTTGGCTGCATTGAACGCAAAATTGTTGATGACCTCTGCGGGTGATGCCCAAGCCTGAGCACACACCCCTATTGTCAGCGTAACAGCAAGCATTATTCTCACAAGTCTATACGTCATTGTTAATGCACCTCCTGAAAAATTATTATCGTCATCCGCTGTGAAGATATTATGTCTCGTTTAACATAAATTTTGAGGTAATATTAGCATAAACATTCACGAAAGGAGGCACGTTTGAATGAAGGGCAAAACTCCGCACATAGTACAGTATCAAGGCTCAAAGCGTAAACTGGCATCAAGCATTCTCAAATACATGCCTGAAAGATTCAGAAGGCTTGCAGAACCATTTTCGGGTATGGCTGCTGTATCAATAGCTTCTGCATCAGAACACAGGGCAGATTCATACATCATTAATGACATCAATGAACCGCTTGTAAAAATTCTTGAGGAAGCTGTAAATCGTCCTAAGCAGTTATCCCGCGAATACAGGACTATATGGGAAGAACAGTTTACGCATGACGGAGGCAGTATTCAGCATTTCTATCATGTACGTGAACTCTTCAACAGCGGCGGAAAATCACCGGCCAATCTGCTTTACTTGCTGGCTAGATGCGTAAAAGGCTCTGTGCGTTACAGCAGGGAAGGCAGGTTTAACCAGTCGCCGGACAAGCGGAGGCACGGTACGCATCCTGATACTTTGGAGCAGAATATTCACTCTGTATCATGTCTGCTGAAGGGCAGGGCAGAATTTTTTGCGCTGGACTACCGGGAGATATTAGACATGCTGAGGCCCGGAGACTTGGTGTATATGGATCCTCCTTATCAGGGCGTAACAGGTTCAAGAGATAACCGCTATTTGTCGGGCGTGAATTTTGCGGAGCTTGCAGAAGCATTAGAGACGCTGAACCGCAGGGGCATTGACTATCTGATAAGCTATGACGGCTCATGCGGAGGGAAAGAGTACGGAGAGAGTCTGCCTGAAAGTTTAGGGTGCACAAAAATTTTGCTGAATGCAGGATTATCCAGCCAAGCCACTTTGCTGGGCAGAAAGTCAGAAACCTTTGAAGCACTTTACATCAGCAGGTCGCTTAATTCATTAACCGGCGCAGTTCCCAGACAATTAACGTTCATGGAGATTCCGGCATGATTACGTATCCCACGAAATTTCTAGAACTTCTGCACTCTGTGAAAGCCAAGCGTCCGCGCACAGTGATACAGCATATCTTGAAGCACGGATATGTAACTACAGAAGAACTCAGGGACATTTACGGCTACAATCATCCTCCGCGGGCAATAAGAGATGTAAGGGAATACGGAATCCCTATTATCACCTACAGGGTAACAGGGACAGACGGCAGAAGCATAGCAGCGTATAAGTTCGGAAATCCTGAAGATGCAGCCCCAAGCCCGGCAAAATCTGCAGGACGCACTGCTCATTCTAAGGCGTTGAAACAGGCTCTCATAGATAAGTACGGTGCAAAATGTTTCATATACCTTGAAAGTATGGATGAGGCTATGCTTCAGACAGATCACAGAATACCTTATGAAATAGGCGGAGAACGTGAAGATGAAAATATAGATTCCTATATGCTGCTGAGTCCTTCGGCTAACCGTGCTAAATCGCGGATATGCGAACACTGCGAAAACTGGGATGTGAAAGACATAGCATTTTGCTCAAAATGTTTCTGGGCGCATCCTGAGAATTACGAACATATTGCAGGAAGATACGAAAAGGTTATCATCTTAGTGTTTACCGGTGATGAACTTGATGATTACCGCAAACTAATCAGCTTGCAGAACGAAGAAGGAATACAGAACTTCATCAAGAAGATTTTACATGAACGCCTCAGCCAGCAATAAATTACCCTCCCGATTGTCTCAGGAGGGCACGCAAATTACTCTTTCACTGTGCTAGATCGCCGCTGCTGCAACTCCAAGAATCACCGCAAGGAAGCCCAGCAATGTCTGCCTCTTGTAAGCTGTGTAAAGTCCGAGCACTATAGCTAGTCCTGCGAATAGCTGCCTGTAAGCAAAGAACGCTATAACTGCCATAACTACAGCAATGATACCTATCACGATATTCTGCACCTTCGCAACAAGTACCTTCTGTGAGGGCGTTAATATCCTGTCGCTAGGGATGCCGTACTTCTCGTCATAGTCGCTCACAATGCGCTTGAGAGTTACTGACAGAATGAGCAGGCCTATCAAGTTAGGCAGTGCCATTAATCCGTTCAGCGTGTCCGAGATGTCCCAGATGTTATTGAGGAACTGGTTGCCCTCTGCACCGATAAGCTGTGCTCCTGACGCTCCGATAACTATCATTGCGATCCAGAGTACCTTCATTATTGGCTTGCACCACACTCCGAACAGGTAAGTTACTGCCGTCTCTGCATACCAGTACCAGCCCAGAATTGTCGTGAACGCAAAGAGCAGAAGCCCGATCGACAGCACATATTTTCCCGGCGTACCTAATGCATTCTCGAAGGCCTGAAGGGTAAGCTGTGCTCCGGTAAGGTCAGGTGATGACGTGAGTGTCCCTGTCGACATAACTACAAGTGCCGTCATTGTGCAGATAACGATAGTGTCCATGAAGACCTCAAAGATTCCGTAGAATCCCTGCTGTACCGGGTGCTCGACGTTGGCCGTCGCGTGAACCATAGGCGCAGAACCCATACCTGCCTCATTGCTGAACACGCCTCTCGCTATACCTCTCTGCACTGCCTCTTTCACTCCCCAGCCTGCCAATGCTCCGGGCAATGTCTCCATCGGGTTGTTGAACGCAAGGTGCACAGCATTTGACACAACTTCAGGAATAGCTGACGCGTTGATGATGAGAACGTACACCGAGCCGATGATGTAGAAGATCGCCATGAACGGAACAATGTATGTCGTAACGGTTGATAAGCTCTTGAGTCCGCCGATGATGACCAGCGCAACAAGAACTGCCATAACGATTCCGCTGTACATGTGGTTGACACCCCAGCCCATGCTCATAGCTTCTGCTGCAGAGTTTGCCTGTGTAGCTGCACCGATTCCGAATGACGCAAGGAACGCGAACAGTGCGAACAGTACCGCAAGAATCTTACCTACGAAGCCGAACCCTGAGCCGAGAGCCTCGCTAGTGCCTTTCTCGAGGATGTACATTGTGCCCCCGCGCCAGTCTCCGTGAGCGTCCTTCTGCCTGTAGTGCACCGCAAGAACTACTTCTGCGAACTTTGTGCACATGCCGAAAAGTGCAGAAATCAGCATCCACACAAGAGCACCGGGACCGCCTAAGTGAAGGGCTGTCGCGACACCTGCAACGTTGCCTGTGCCGACGGTGGCTGCCATTGCTGTAGCCATTGCCGCGAAGGAAGAGATGGAGTTATCTGCATCACTCTTCTTGCGGAAGCTGAAGACTTCGCTCATTGCGTCGAAGAAGTACCTGAACTGCGGAAGGCCGAGCAGAAGGGTAAGGTAGACTCCTGTGCCGACGAGGAGAATCAAGACGGGTGCGCCCCAGACGAAGCTGTTGACTATCCCGTTGTAGTGCATGATGGTATCCATAATGCTGTTCATGATGGAAAAATTACACACTCCTACTGCGAATTGACTCGCAAAAATTTTCTGTGCAATTATACTATACTCATGCAAACATTAAGGAGGTTTTACCAGATGAACATTATGATTGCGTCAGACATTCACGGTTCTGCTAAGTACTGCAGGGAATTGATGAGCGCATTTGAGAGAGAGAAGCCCGATAGGATTCTTCTGCTTGGAGATCTGCTGTATCACGGCCCGAGAAACAGTCTGCCCGGCGATTATGACACAAAAGAGACTGCGGCAATGCTGAACGGAATCAGGGGACGTGTTATGTGTGTCAGAGGGAATTGTGATGCTGAAGTTGACCAGCTTATGCTCGATTTCCCCATCATGGCCGAATACTGCCTGCTGTACGTGAAGGGCAGAGTGATTTTTGCGACTCACGGGCACGTCTTCAACACGCAGACTCCTCCTGCGCTCTCAGAGGGAGATATATTGCTTCACGGACATACGCATATTCCTGCATGGGAAGGCTTCGGCAGAGGCAGCATCTACGTGAATCCCGGCTCGGTGTCGATCCCGAAGAAGGACTCTCGGCACAGCTACATGATGCTTAATGATGAGGGCTTCATCTGGAAGGATTTATCAGGTGAAGAGTATCACAGCCTCGCTCTATGATAACTTGGCCTTGTTTTCGCGCATCTTCATACAGCATTCATGAAACTCTTTAAGCTCTGAGCCAGAAAGCGGCAGCTCTATTATTTTCTCTGCTCCTTGTGCACCTATTACACATGGAACTCCAGCGAACAGATTATCCTCGCCATACGCTCCATCAAGCTCAATACTGACAGGGATAATCTGCTTTTCGTCAAACAGTATGCTCCGTATGATGCGCGCTGCTGCTGAACATATGCCGTATTCCGTTGAGTGCTTGCCCTTCATCAGTACGCGCCAGGAATCCCGAGCCTCTGTCCTCAGTGCTTCTCTGTCAAAGCGGAAGCGTTCGTCAGTCTCCTCACACTCAGAGAGTTTTCTGCCTCCGAATGATACTGCTGACCACGGCACCATCTGAGCCATTCCGTGTTCTCCTATGACACATGCAGATATGGAGCTGTGATGTATGCCCGTCTGACGTTCCAGAACTGAAAGCAGCCTTGCAGTGTCGAGAGCTGTACCCGTGCCTATGACGTGCCCGTGAGGGAGGCCGGAAAGTTCGGAGAGTCTCTCAGCTACTATGTCGCAGGGGTTAGAGATGCTTACTATGATGCCGCTGAAACCAGAGGACATAATTTCTTCTGTGAAGCTGCTGACTGCGTTTAATGTGTAGCGAGCTTCATTGAGCCGTCCGTCCGGTTCTGAGAGCAGAGAAATATTGCCCGCTGCATTAACTATGATGCTGCAGTGTCCTAAATCAGAGTAGCTTCCTGTGTGAATCTCAGCTCTATGCGGAAAGCTGCTCATGGCATCAAAAATATCACGGCATTCACTTTCTGCCTTCTCGTGATTAATGTCTGTCAGAATTATTTCATCAGCAATCCCCTGTGAAGCTATGCTGTATGCTGTATGCGAGCCTACATGACCAGCTCCTATAATGCCTACAGTGCGTTTGTTGAACATGATTATCTGCCTCCTGTCATGTTAAGCCTATCACCTGAACGCCCGCTTTGAAAAGTATATAGTGCGTTTATTGAACATGATTATCTGCCTCCTGTCATGTTAAGCCTATCACCTCTGAACGCCCGCTTTGAAAAGTATATTGGCCTATTTCGCATATTGATATTCCTTGCGTTTGTTGAACATGATTATCTGCCTCCTGTCGTGTTAAGCCTATCACCTGAACGCCCGCTTTGAAAAGTATATTGGCCTATTTCGCATATTGATATTCCTTGTGTATAATTTGCCCGCACTGGAAAAGCAGCCCTGCCCTCAAACAATCCCTGATAAGTCAGGCTGCTGTAGGGAGCATGTATATTACAATGGACAGCAAACGATTAATAATTTTTCCAAGCTCAAGACAAATTTCACTCTTATGTGCAATATCGCTTCAGGAGGACGCATCTATATACGTAGTTCTTCACAGCAAAGATGAACTTCATGATGTGCCGGAGAACAGGATAATTTTTGTGTGCTGTGATGACTTGGCCGGTGTAAGCAGTCTCCGGAATAATGATATGAGTGTATTGTGCTGTCATGAAGAGGCGGTATTCTGGGCCGGGAAGTATAAGGGCAACGGCTGGGAGTTCAGCTTTGACCGTGAATATTTCGGCCTTCTGGAAAAACACATCTTCAAGTCTTTTGCGCAGAGGCACGGCATACCTTCAGGAAGGTACATGCTAGGCACAGAAGAAATCACAAAGTTTCCTGTTATTGCGAAGCCGTCAATAGGTTTCGGCAGCATATGCGTGCGTAACATTGAGTGCATGTCAGAGGCAGAAAATTATGTGCAGAATTTTGATGCTGCGGTCAGGGCATCAGCGATATACAGCTATCAGGCCAAGTACTTTGACGGCAGGAAGAATATTCCTGTCTTTGAGGATGTGATAGACGGCAGATTTTACAGAACGCCTTTTATTGCGGAAGGCATGAAGTGCAAGAGGCTGTTTCCCTCACTTGGCATAACAAAACGGAAGAAGGACAGCACGGATTTCAACTGGATAGAGTTTGAGTACTCTTCCGAAGATGCTGTGAACACTGCAGAAAAAATCATTAATCTTCATAATGTCCTGATAGAGGCTTTTGGCCTTAAGGATGGCGTGTATATCTCAGAATTTATACTGTCCGGCAGCAATGAACCTGTCTTGCTGGAGTTCTCCCCGCGTCAGCCCAGCAGCAGAATAAACCGAATGATCTATTTTTCTGAAGGGATAGACCTTGAGCAGGAAGCAATACTTTATTTCTTCGATAAAGAACATCACCGTCAAGACAAAGAACGTTCGCATGATGTACGGCTTAGGCTTCAAGGCTCAGGGGTTAGCTTTCCTGAACTTACAGGCTATGAGAGCGTACATGATATTTCTGAAGTATCCGTTCACAGAGAGAAAATACAATGCAAATATTTTAGAAAGCTGGCTTAACACAAATGCGTATAAAAGATATGGTTTTCCTGTCAATGTTATCTGCTCTGGCCTTCGTCTCAGTTATGTTCATCAGAATACCTATAATGCCTTCTGCTCCGTTTCTCAGGTTTGATCTGAAGGACTGCATAATTATTATAGGAGGCTTGCTTTACGGCCCGCTGACTGCGTTTATTGTTTCACTTATCGTTGGCGTTATTCAGCTGCTTCTGGTCAGTGAGTACGGAATAATAGGCTTTCTGATGAATTTGCTTTCTTCAGCATCGTTTGTGTGTACGGCTTCAGCAGTGTATAAGCTGAACAAGACCAGAGCCGGGCTGATAACAGGGCTTATTTTGGGGTGTGTGCTGATGACTGCATCAATGCTCATGTGGAACTACATTATCACGCCGTTCTTTATGGGAGTTTCCCGTGAGGTAGTAGCGTCAATGCTTCTAACAGTGTTTTTGCCGTTCAATCTGCTCAAGGGAGGAATAAATATGATTATCACTCTGCTGTATATAAGGCCGCTACGGGCTGCTGTCTCTGCGCTTAAGTTCTATGATGATGAGGCAATATAGCGCGCTGTTTCTTAGTGAAGCCGCAGTGCCCTGTGAAGTAGCAGTGTCAATGTTGCTGACAGTATTTTTGCCGTTCAACCTGCTCAAGGGAGGAATAAATATGATTATCACTCTGCTGTGTATAAGGCCGCTATGGGCTGTTGTTTCTGCGCTTAAGTTCTATGATGATGAGGCAATATAGCGCGCTGTTTCTTAATGAAGAAGGAATACTGCACTACAAGGCTTCTGAATTTGCGGAGGCTGTTTCCTGCTGGAAAGAGGCTGCAGAATTAGGAAGTGCCAGTGCAATATTTGAGCTTGGCGTGATGCATTTCATAGGCTGCGGTGTTGAGAAAGATACTCACAAGGCAATGCAGTTATTCCGTCAGGCTGCTTCTCTGGGGCACAAGAATGCAGGACGTTACCTCGAAAGCAATAATCTCGCAGGGCTTGAGGCAGAAGTCTTTGAAGGCAATGACAGCACGGACACCAATTTTTCAAGAATAATCAAGTTCGGCGGTTATGAATGGCTGCTGCTTGAGAGTCAGGGAGATACTCATCTCTGCCTCACGAAGTATATTATCAGCATAAGGCCGTATCATGACAGGCCGGAAAATATCACATGGCGGGACTGTACACTGAGAAAGTGGCTCAACGGAGAATTTATAGGCAGCCTCTCTCAGGAGGAGCAGGAAATGATATGCCTCACAAATAATGACGGTGCGGACGATAAAGTCTTCCTGCTGTCGGCTGACGAAACAGAAAAGTATTTAGGCTCATCATGCAGCAATGCCAGAAGGACAATAATTAATATGACTCCCTGCCAGATAGCAGAATGTGAGACACTTTACAAGCACAGCTATGCGAAGGTAAACGGTCATTCTCTGGGATGGTGGCTCAGGGATTCAGGAAGCAGCCTGAAGAAAGCTGCACGTGTCAATTGCAGCGGAAAAATAAGAGTTTATGGGCGTGATGTGAATAGCTGTATAGACGGAGTAAGGCCAGCGTGCCGTGTAAAATTTGCCTGAGGTGAAGAGAAAATGAATCACAGTGAAGCAGCAAGACAGAATAAGCGTGCATGGGAACATGAAGTGTATGAATGGCGAGTGAAGGCACAGGGCAGTCCTGAATCAGTGGCAGACGCTATAAGAACTGCGCCGGGAAAATTTCTGCGCTGCCATGAGAAATACTTTTTTGATGTAAAGGGCAGACGCATAGCCAGTATCTGCGGTTCTGACGGACGAAGAGCCTGCGCACTGGCTGTTCTCGGAGCAGAGGCTACAGTATTTGACATATCAGAGGCACAGAAGAGATACGCACTTGAGCTTGCGGAAGCACTGAATGTGAAGATTAATTATGAAGTGTGTGATTTCTGCAGCCTTGACCGGAATAAATATGCGTCATATTTTGATTATGCTTATGCAGAAGGAGGAATACTGCACTATTTTCATGACATAGATTTATTCTTTGCAGTTCTATACAGCATCATTAAAGGCGGGGGAATTTTGGTGCTCTCAGACTATCACCCGTTCAGGAAGGCAATAGCTGCAGAAAATCCTTCACGCAATATTGAGAAGACAGGAGGTAACTATTTCGACAGTATGCTTCATGAGGGGCATGTTCCATACAAAAAGTTCTTTGGTGCTGATGAGCAGGCAGACTTCCCCGAATGTCTGCTGAGATTCTACACATTGAGCGAAATCATCAATGCTGCGTTGAGAGCGGGCTTCATAATCAAGGAGTTCAACGAGCATCCTAAACATGATGACGGAAAACTGCCCGGAGAATTTACCCTAATAGCCCAGCGTCAATAATTCCGGTAAAAGCTGAACTCATCATCAGGGAGTTCAACGAGCACCCTAAACGTGATGACGAAAAACATTTACCCTAACAGCCCAGCGTCAATAGTATTGATACTCCCATTCCTACAAACAGCGGCTCAACAGGCAGCTTCATCACCGCCGACAAGACAGCAGCCAGCGGAGAAATAATCATAGACGCAAGCACAGCTCCAGACTTCACGCGTCCCTTAAGCCAAAGCGCACACACTAAGGGCATGAAGACTACACAGGCTCTCAATGTCATAGACAGGAAGCCCAAATCGTTAATGGCCTGTACCGGCATGATTTCAGAGACAGAGACGGCAATAATGAGAGTGATAATAATGATTGCGCGCGAAAAGAGGAGAGTGTGTCTCTTCACAAAGTCCGACGCAGAAAATATGTCCTCCGTAAGGATTGCAGAGATACCCAGAAGGAGTCCTGAGCTTCCGCTGATGATAGTGATTAACAGAGCACCGAGAATTACGCCTCTCAAAACAGCGGGAACATGATTTATCACGAACATCGGGAACGTCTGAATCGTCGAGGCAATAACCGGTAATGACGGGACATCAAGCCCTGCAGAGATCAGCGAGTTCACTTCAGCCTGAGTGATATAGTTTGCGCGTATGAAGAGGCCTATCATTACACCGGCAGCACCGGCAGGAGGCACAAGCACCGCAGCCCAATAAAGACTCTTTCTCGCCTCACGTTCACCCTTTGCGCTCAAGATGAACTGCATGTATGTCTGCGTAGACAGCACCCCGAGAACCAGCGACACACACGAGCCGTAATCCTTCAGTGCACCTCTAGCCGTCATGCTGAGATAACGAGCCGAAAATTCCGAGCCTGTTCGGACTTGGCCTGTTCTGCCGGAGCACACAGTATCTCGCACAGCATCAACTAATCCGCTCAAGCCTCCGTAATTCATGAGCACGGCAATCACGCAGACTACACACGAGCTGTAGAGCAGCAATACTTTCACGATACCGGCCATCCCTGCGCCCCAAGTACCGCCCATGACGATATACATACACATGAAAATCACTGTGAATGCGCACGCCCAAAGAGGACTCACAGAAGGGTAAAGTGCCGTGATGAAGCCTATGCACGCCGTAACCTGAGCAAGTATGCTGATGAATATTCCTGCAGTGCTCAAGATGCCTCCTGTCTTCTCTGCAGCTTGGCCGTATTCTCTGGCGATTATCTGGAACTGAGTCGTGCAGCCGGAAGCTCTGAGCTTGTCGGACATTGTGAGAGCGAGGACGAGGCAGCTTACTCCTGTGCCGAGAGTGAACCACAAGGCCGAGAGTCCGAACGAGAATGCGAGCTGTGCTGTGCCGATGGTGCACTGCGAACCGAGAAGAGTCCCGACGAGTGCACCTGTAGTGATGAAGGACGAGGCTTTACCGCTGCCGGTGAGGAAGTCGGAGGAGGAGGAGACTCTCCTTCCGGCCAAGAGTCCCGCACATGATACTATTACTACAACTAAAATTATTCCTGTTTCTACCATCACATAGCTATCTCCTGATAAGATATAGCCTATTCTAAACCGTAGAAGCAGAAATATAAATCAATCCCTGTATGTAACGATAATCCTGCGTTCCCTGACGGGGTCAAATTCCACAAGGAAGACTGACTGCCATTTGCCCAGCATTAATCTTCCGTCCTGCACAGGAATATCACAGCTCACGTCAAAGAATAGCTGTCTCATATGAGCAAAGCCGTTGACTCGTTCATTTACCGGCACATCGCGTATATCTATTATGTCGTGCCTGTAGTTTCCATTTTTTGGAAATATATCCTCAAGGCAGCTGTGTATGTCGCTGAGCAGAAGTATTTCGCCCTCGATAATTTTTACAGCACATGTTGTGTGTGCAACAAAGATATTAACCATACCCGGTCCTCTCTCATTGCTAAGGAATGCCTCGACATTTTCACGAAGACTGGTGAATTGTTTCTCTGTCAGAACGGTAAATTCAGTTCTTTTTACCAAGAAGCTCACCTACATTCTGTTTGCTGACGTTGATATGGCTTCCCGAAGGATATTCTTTCTTTACGGCTTTCAAAACAACTTCAGCAAAATCATCCGGCAGCATCAGAGTGCTCTGGTCTTCATCAGGGTAAAGGCTTTTGCGCATCTTTGTTCTTGTGCGTCCTGGTGATATGCACACCGAGTAAATACCTTCAGCGGCCCAGCATTGCGAAGCCATAACTACGGCTGCCTTTGTTGCGCAATAGCCGCTCCAGAATGCATGAACCTTTGTTGCAGCTGATGACCCTATATTTATAACGCTTATGGAAGGATTCCTCCGCAGGGCTGAGGCTGTACAGATGAATACTCCGGACAGATTAACGTCAATGTGCTTGCGTACGTTTTCATGTGAAGCTTCACGTATTGATTGCGGTACTATATACCCCGCATTGTTTATCAGTATGTCTGGCGTGAAAGATGCCATGAACTTATCCGCGCTTTCCCAGTCCGTAACATCGAGCTCATTCCTGCCTGGTAAAGCAATATCGTAACCGCCTTCACGTTCCAGTGTCTTAGCTATAGATATGGCAATATCGCCATGTCCTCCTGTTATCAGAATTTTTGTCATGATATACGCTCCTTATAGTGCTGATATAGTGATTCAAGTACGGCAATATCTTCCTGATAAGTCAGCTTGAAAAGATTTTGTCCCGTTTCAATAAAGAACGGTTTTATCCCTAGAACCTCGTACATTATTCTAGTTTCATCAGTGAAATTATCTGAACTCCGATGAGAATAAGCATATCTGAGTTTCGGGAAGCTGAAAGCCTGAGGAGTGAGAAGCTCGTAAAGATGCTCCCTATCAATATAACTGCCGTCCCTAAATATTACGGTGTTTACCAAAGGCTTAACAAAAGATGCGGAATCATGATTATCCTTAATGAGTTTATCAACCTGTTCTGGCAGGACAAAGGGGCGTGCTGCCTCTGCAATAATAACCCTTTCAGTATCATCAGGAAGATTTGCCAAGCCTATAGATACTGAGAGAGTCCTCGTTTCTCCGCCAAGTATGTCCTGCCCAACAGCAACAAGATGCGTGCTGTCAATAAACTTATTCAAGATATTATAGGCATAACGCCATAAAGGGCTTCCGTGAAAGATTAAATCCTGTTTTTTGCCGCCAAACCTTACGCCGCTGCCTGCCGCAAGAAGAATTGCTCCCGTTATCATGGCACAATTTCCTCAGGAAAATTTTTGCTGAAAAGGTGAAGCAGATAGGTTAAGCTACTGTGAAGCGCACGAACGCTCTGCGAACTGCGAACTGCGAACTGCGAACTGCGAACTGCGAACTGCGAAATTATACACACTTCACTCATTCGTGTAATCCTCCTTATTGCTGAATTTTGCATGATTATAGCATATCTCCAACGCAAAAGCTCCCTGCAGGATTATACAGGGAGCAAATTATGTCGGCTAGTTTTTGAGGCTGTGTATCGGTGCAGGTATCCTCCCGCCCCGCGCAATAAACTCATCACTTTTTGCACTGTTCACCCGCATCACAGGAGCACTCCCCAAGAGTCCCCCAAACTCTACGCTGTCTCCTTCACGTTTTCCCGGAGCAGGAATGATTCTCACTGCCGTAGTCTTGCTGTTCACCACTCCGATAGCCGCCTCGTCCGCAATTATCGCGCTCAGAGTCTCCGCGCTGGTGTCTCCCGGCACAGCTATCATGTCGAGTCCCACAGAGCACACGCACGTCATCGCCTCGAGCTTCTCGAGACTCAGCACTCCGGCCTTCACCGCAGCAATCATCCCTTCATCCTCGCTCACGGGGATAAACGCTCCCGAGAGCCCCCCGACATGTCCCGAAGCCATCACTCCGCCCTTCTTCACCGCATCGTTCAGGAGAGCCAGAGCCGCAGTCGTCCCGTGAGTCCCGCACGTCCCGAGTCCCATCGACTCCAGAATCCGAGCGACCGAGTCTCCCTGCGCAGGAGTCGGAGCGAGCGACAAGTCCACAATCCCGAACGGCACGCCCAATCTCTCAGAGGCAGCATTAGCGACGAGCTGACCCATACGCGTAATCCTGAACGCTGTGCGCTTCACTGTCTCGGCCACAACGTCGAAGCTCTCTCCCTTCACGTCCTGCAGTGCTCTCCACACAACGCCAGGCCCGGAGACTCCGACATTCACGACACACTCGCCCTCGCCGACTCCGTGAAATGCTCCCGCCATGAAGGGGTTATCCTCTACAGCGTTCGCAAACACTACCAGCTTTGCACAGCCTAAGCCGTCTTTGTCTGCAGTGAGTTCTGCGGTCTTCTTGATGATGCGTCCCATGAGTGCAACTGCATCCATGTTGATACCGGCCTTCGTTGTGGCGACGTTGACCGATGAACACACAAGCTCAGTTGATGATAACGTCTCAGGGATTGACGCAATTAATCTTCTGTCTGACTCCGTGAAGCCCTTGTGAACGAGCGCAGAGAAGCCCCCGATGAAGTTCACTCCGCATTCTTTTGCGGCACTGTCCAGAGCTTGGCCTAACTCCGCATAGCTATCACTCTCACATGATGCCGCGACCTGCGCAATAGGCGTAACTGAGATTCGCTTGTTGATGATCGGGATTCCGTATTCGCGCTCGATCTGCTCTCCTGTCTCAACGAGGTGCTCGGCCTTCCTGCAGACCTTGTTGTGAATCTTGGCTGCACATTTCTTGATGTCAGAGTCCGCGCAGTCATAGAGGGAGATTCCGAGAGTGATTGTCCTGATGTCCAGGTGCTGGTGGTCAATCATGCTGACCGTCTGCATTATGTCAGAGATATTCAGCATGTCATTACACCCTGTGCATAGCGTTGAAGATGTCCTCACGCTGTATGTGTATCACTAACTCTCCGGCCTCTCCCTTGCGGATAACTGCATCGCGTATCTCGTCAAACGTGTGCTGTGATGTGGCTGTGTCGACAAGAAGGGTCATCGTGAATATTCCCTCCATGACGGTTTGATTCAGGTCTAGGATATTTACTCCCAAATCAGATAACAGAGTGCAGACATCGGCAATGATACCTACTCTGTCCTTTGCTGAAACAGTCATTATTGCTTTCATGATAAATGCTCCTTCACTGGAAATGCTGAAAGTATATCATCTGCTCAGGCCGT
>JAFSUD010000058.1 GCA_017445405.1 Synergistaceae bacterium | reverse complement strand
TGCGGGCACTTCCTGATGTGATGATGTCTCTTCAGGCTCGCTCATAACTTCCTGCGTTATGGTTGTCTCTTCATTCCCGGCGGAGACTTCCTGCAAAGGCACTATCTCTTCATGTTCGGTGAAGTCTTCCTGCAGTGATGATGTCTCTTCTTGCTCGGTTAATGCTTCCTGCACATGGCCTTCCTCCTGCTCCGACAACGCTCTCACTTCCGCCTCTATCCTGTCCAGCAAATCATGACTCTTCTTGCCTGACAGCTTCTCCCTCGCATAATCCAGCACCGTCTTGCCTTTCTTGTTCGCAGAAAGCACATCTGCTCCATGTTCAAGCAGAATCCCTATATTCTTGCTCCGGGTATTCATCACTGCCATCATAAGCGCAGTAACCTTATTCTTATTCATGGCGTTCACTTCTGCACCATGCTCAAGAAGTGCCCTCAATGCACCGCTCACTGAACGCATAGATACATACATTAATGCTGTCGTCCGGTTATTGTCTGACGCATTCACATTCGCCCCGTTATTTATTGCCTTGATGATATTCTGTTCCTTCCCATGACGGCATAATCTCAGAAATTCTCCATCACTCAATGCAGCACCTTTCTTCTTTCTCTCAGGTAATGCCTTCACTTCTGACTCCTGCTCCTCTAAGTCGCCTTCATCTGCCAGTAAGTGAAGTATGCCCGCATCATTCTTCAGGCGGGGATTCTCTTTTGCGTAATCACGGGCCTTTTTCCCGTCGTTATTCTTGATGCCTATCTCTGCTCCATGTTCGCAAAGAAGCCTCACTACTTCAGGCGTGCTCTGCATTGCCGCAAAAATCAATGCCGTGTTCCCGTGATGATTCTTCGCATTCACATCTACTCCTGCTTTCAGAAGCTCATTCACTGCCTCACGGTCTGCGTTGAACTGGGCGGCTGACATTAAGGCCGTAGTTCCCAGCTTGTTAGACGCATTAGGGTTAGCTCCTCCGTCTAGCGCACTGACTATCTGCATGTGAGACGCTTTCCGGCAGAATATCCTGAACTCGTCATCAGGCATCCCCGAAGCATCCCCGCGTTCCGTCAGACTCTCCCACTTGTCAGGACGCGATTCTGCTTCCTCTTCATGCGCCTGTTCTTCTGCGTCGGCAATCGACAGAATCATGTACGGGTAATGTTCAGGATTCACCCATTTCACACAGGCTTTCATGGTATCTCCGGCTCTCATGGCATCTTTGGCTTTGGCGGGATTCGACCACGTCCCGAACTCGCATCTCGGAATCCGGGCTTCAAGTCCTTCTGCACTGTCGCTTACCTCGACAAATGCTCCCATGTTGTCAGCAGTCCTCTTCACACGGACGTTCAGAATCTGCCCGGGCCTGTACTTCTCATAACGCCGTGCCATGTTCAGCCAAGGATTCGTGTATACCTGTCTCAGGCTTAGGGTTATTCTGTCCTCGTCCTTCGCTGTTACTCGGAATATCTTGCGCTCTCCCTTCCTGTAGCTCTCCTGAAGACACACCGAATCTTCTCCGGGCAATTCATCCGCCGGAACTGTCCCGCATATTTTCCCCGCAGAAACACTAAGCCCTTCTTCTGCTGCCTCCGTTATGCTCCCCTTCAGAAAATCTCCGGGCGTTATCATGAACATAAACAGCCATTCACATAATTTCAGCGTCTCATCAAGAAATTTCCGGCTGTCCTGTTCTGAATCATACCTGCTGTGAACTGCATCATTCCTTATCTGCCGGATCTGGTGAAGCATGTCTATCTTGTCCTTGTTCTCCATGCCGATAGCCTTGAAGAGTAAATTTATCCGCTTGTCCTGGTCAAGTCCGTGCTGAACTTTCACGCCCTTCATGTCCAGAAGAATATCTACTATTGCCTCCTCAATATCACCTAAGCACAGAAGGCAGTAACGCGTATTGCCGCAAAGATTTTCTTCTGCTTCCCTGCCGTATTCTGCAAGCACAGCCAGCGGAGGGAATGATGCGTTTTCAGGGAATATATCTTCCAGAAATGCAAACCTGCCTGCACCTTCATCAGAGATAAACCATTCACAGAGTTCAAGAGCTGAGGCCATCATTCTTGAGGCTGCTGTTTCTGAAGCATAGCTGTTATTTGCTGCGTCTTCCTTAATTTCTGTCAGTGTCTTAATTTTCAGAAGTGTATTGCTGTCAATTATTTCTGCCTCCAGCAATTTATCAGGCACTCCGTCTTCAGGACGGATATTATTTTTCCTGCATAATATATCTGTGATTGTCTCTGCTATCCTGCCAAGATTGAGAAGGCATATATTGTTATCCTTTGCGAAGGCCTCTTCAGCTTTCCTTCCGTACTCTGCCAATTTTGGAAAACGGCCCTCAAGAAATCCGAACCTGCTTTGCATTATGTATCTCCTTGCGAAAATTTCTAGTGTCGTGTATATTTTAGTACATCATCAAAGGGTATCATCATCAAGACAGCTTTTCAGAACCTCTCACAAGCAAACGTAAACCCATTTTACATTTACGCACTCTTTCACAAAAATTTGTTATGCATGTTGTACGCTGATATTATAGAACGTGCAGAGTAAATTTTTTCTCAGGGCTTATCACGAAAATTGCACTGAAAAAATTTTTATGACATGATGCAGGTATAATCACTTGCCTGATAGCGTTTATGACTCATCAACTATTAATGAGCGCATGAAGAAGGCTATGCAGGTGCTAAAATTCACAGCAATTCATGAAGGGGGAAAATTATTGATGAAACAGTTAATGCAGGGCAACACCGCCGCCGCCCGCGGAATATATGAGGCCGGATGCTGCTTTGCGTCAAGTTATCCCGGGACTCCAAGCACAGAGATAACAGAAGAACTCGCCAAGTACGACGACATCTATTCCGAGTGGGCACCGAACGAGAAAGTCGCAATGGAGGCAGCCTTCGGAGCGAGTCTCGCGGGCAAACGCAGCTTCTGCGGAATGAAGCACGTCGGCCTGAACGTCGCAGCAGATCCGCTCTTCACAGTCTCCTACACAGGCATCAATGCAGGAATGGTTATCTGTGTTGCCGATGATGCAGGAATGCACTCCTCACAGAACGAGCAGGACTCCCGGCACTATGCCCGGGCAGCAAAGCTCCCAATGCTCGAGCCGTCGGACTCTCAGGAAGCACTTGACTTCTTCAGGAGAGCCTATGATTTGTCGGAAGAGTACGACTCGCCCGTCATCCTGAAGATGTGCACGCGAATAGCCCACTCGCAGTCAGTCGTCGGGACAGGAGAGAGAGTCCCTGCTCCCGAGCACCCCTACACGAAGAATATCGCTAAATACGTCATGATGCCCGGCAACGCAATACGCAGACACCCCATCGTTGAGGAACGCATGAGGAAACTTCAGGCCTTCGCAGAAACTTCTGACCTCAACAGGACAGAACAGGGCAGTGATGACTCTCTGGGCATCATCACCTCGTCGACATGCTACCAGTACGTGAAGGAGGCCTGCGGAGATACATTCCCGATTCTGAAGCTCGGGATGGTCTGGCCGCTCCCTGACGAAAAGCTGAAGGCATTTGCTCAGAGCGTGAAGAGGCTCGTAATCGTTGAGGAGCTTGACGGATTCATTGAGGGATACTGCCGCGAGATAGGTATTGAGTGCGAGGGTAAATCACTCTTCGGACTGCTCGGCGAACTCAGCCCTAACGTCATTGCAGAGAAATTAGGACTCGCTCACGGTGAAGGACTCAAGCTCGGAGAATCTCTTCCTGCACGCCCGCCGATGATGTGTGCGGGATGTCCTCACAGGGGAATCTTCTACACGCTCAACAAGCTGAAGTGCACGGTGCTCGGGGATATAGGCTGTTACACATTGGGAGCAGTCGCGCCCCTGTCAGCAATGGAGATGACTTTATGCATGGGGGCATCAGTGAGTGCAGTACACGGCTTCAACAAGGCAGGAGGGAAAAATGCTGTTGCTGTTATCGGCGACTCGACGTTCATGCATTCGGGAATGACGGGCCTCGCAAACATCGCCTACAACCAGAGCAAGAGCACAGTAATCATCCTCGATAACTCCATCACCGGAATGACAGGCCATCAGCAGAATCCGACGACAGGCTACAACATCAAGGGAGACCCCGCAGGAAAAATCGACCTCGAGGCACTCTGCCGGGCAATGGGATTCAGAAGAGTCCGAGTCGTTGACCCCTATAACCTCAAGGAATGCGAAGATGCTTTGCGTGAGGAGTTAGCTGCGGATGAGTCGAGCGTGATAATTTCCCGTAGACCTTGCGCACTCTTGAAGTACGTGAAGCACAAGCCAGCATTGCATGTAGACACGGCCAAGTGCGTTGGCTGCAAGTCGTGCATGAAGATAGGCTGTCCCGCACTGTCCATGAAGGAAGGCAAAGCGCATGTTGATGCAACGTTATGTGTGGGGTGCGGAGTGTGTACTCAGATGTGCAGGTTCGGAGCTTTTGATGACGGCGGGAAGGAGGAGTAATTATGACTGATGCAGGAAATGGTGATTATGTCCGCAAAGATGTTTTTGATGCACGTATGGACAGAATGGAGCGGCTCATTGAGCGGACATCTTCAGAAGTAAGGACAGCAGCAGACGGAGTGAGAAAGGATCTGACTCTTTTGAGAATAGACGTTTACTCAATGAAGACGGCGCACATGTGGGGCATAATATGTTTCTGGATTATTCTTGCGCTTGCTGTGTCATCAATACTGCTGAAGAAATACCTCACTCCATCAATAACTGCTGAGGATGTCAGGCGTGCAGCAAATGAAGCAATAAGCGAGCAAATTTCAAAGATACGAGGAGGTCAGGCAAAATGAAGACCCGCAACATTATGATCGTCGGCGTGGGCGGACAAGGCAGCGTATTAGCCAGCAAATTACTCGGGCACTTATTCATCACCAGAGGCTACGACGTGAAGGTCTCTGAAGTTCACGGCATGAGCCAGCGCGGAGGAAGCGTAGTAACTTACGTGCGCTACGGCGACAAAGTCTACTCGCCCGTCATCGACAAGGGACAGGCAGATGTAATTGTGTCGTTCGAGCTTCTGGAGGCAGCCCGCAGTCTCGAGTACCTGAAGCCTGAAGGACAGATAGTTACTTCGACGCAGGAAATTGACCCCATGCCCGTACTCACAGGAGCAGCGGCTTACCCGGAAAACCTCCTCGCAAAGATTCAGGCACTCGGCGTAAAGATCGACGCACTCGACTGCGTGAAGCTCGCACAAGAAGCCGGAAGCGTGAAGGCCGTGAACCTCGTCCTTCTTGGCCGGCTCTCCCACTACTTCGACGACGTACCCTCTGAAGCGTGGGACGAAGCAATAACGTCATGTGTTCCCCAGAAATTCCTTGACCTCAACAAGAGAGCATTCATGCTGGGGAAAAATGCATAGACAGATATATTTTTACGGAGATGATTTACCGATGAACAAGAGATATTTTCAGCCGGAAATTGAGACAATGCCGCACGACAAGATCCGCGATCTGCAGAATGAGCGTCTCTTAAAGCAGGTCAGGCATGTGTGGGAAAACGTCCCCTATTACCGCGCAAAGATGCAGGAAAAGGGACTCACGCCCGACGACATAAAGTCTCAGGATGACCTCTACAAGCTGCCGTTCCTGACGAAGGACGACCTCCGCAAGGCTTATCCTTACGGCCTCATGGGAAAGCCCCTGAAAGACTGCGTGCGCATTCAGTCAACTAGCGGCACGACAGGCCAGAGAGTCGTAGCGTTCTACACGCATCATGACCTGGACATCTGGGAGACCATGTGCGCGAGAGCTATAGTCGCTGCGGGCGGAACTGATGAGTCAGTCGTGCAGGTGTCTTACGGCTACGGACTCTTCACCGGAGGCCCGGGCCTCAACGGAGGAAGCCACAAGCTCGGCTCGCTCACGATCCCGACATCTTCCGGCAACACGGACAGGCAGATAATGTTCATCAAGGATCTGCAGGCTACGATTCTGTGCTGCACTCCGAGTTACGCGGCATTCATAGGCGAACGCATGAAGGAGATGGGCATGAAGCCGGAGGATATTCCTCTGAAGGCCGGAATCTTCGGAGCTGAAGCGTGGAGCGAGGCAATGCGTCAGGACATCGAGGCCACAATGGGCATCAAGGCTTACGACATTTACGGACTGACTGAACTTTGCGGGCCGGGCGTGTCATTCGAGTGCGAGGATCAGCACGGAATGCACATCAACGAGGATTACTTCATCGCAGAAATCATTGACCCCAAGACGGGAGAAGTATTGCCAGAGGGCAGCTTAGGCGAATTGGTGTTTACGACTCTCGATAAAGAGGCTTTCCCGCTTATCCGCTACAGGACCCGCGACATTACGACTCTGACACACGAGCCTTGCCCCTGCGGAAGGACTCACGTCCGGATGACGAAGCTCAAGGGCAGGACTGACGACATGCTGATTATCCGCGGAGTAAATGTCTTCCCGTCGCAGATTGAGACCGTACTCATCAACAGCGGCTATCCTGCGAACTACCAGATAATCGTAGACAGAGTCAACAACACCGACACGTTAGACGTAAGGGTCGAGATGACTCCTGAGATGTTCACTGACAACTTGGGCGAGGTCAACAAGAGACAGGCACAGTTAGTTGACGGCCTGAAGTCAATGCTTGGCCTGAAGGCGAAAGTTACTCTAGTTGCGCCGAAGACGATAGTGCGTTCTGAGGGAAAAGCTGTTAGAGTCATCGACAACAGAAAGATTTAGTGAGGAGTGAGAGATTATGAGCGTAAAGCAGATTTCTGTGTTTCTGGAGAACAGGCCGGGCTGCCTTCACGAGATGACGAAGGCTCTTGCTGATGCAAATATAGATTTGCGTGGATTATCCCTTGCCGAGACGAGCGACTTCGGGATCGTCAGGCTGATTGTTGACGACGTGCTCGGGACAGCTAACACCCTCAAGGACTCCGGATTCGTGGCGAGCATGAGTGAAGTGCTTGCGGTGGAAGTACCGAACGTTCCTGGCGGGCTGAACAAGGTGCTCGAGATTCTTGCGGGAACAGGCATCAACGTGGAGTACATGTATGCGATACTCGGCAACAAGACATCTGAGACGGCCTACATGATCTTCAAGGTGAACGACAACGACAAGGCAGCGTTTGCCCTTAACATTGCGGGAGTAAAGATTCTTGACAGCGGGGAACTTTCCGCACTATAAGCAGTATAATTCTGGGGCTGTCTGATATTTTGCGGCAGCCTCTTAAATTCTGACTGCGGACGGTGCATCTAATGAAGGTAAGGCAGATATCTATACCGCTGGTGAATAAACCCGGTGCTCTTCACAGCGTAATCGAGACACTGAATCAGAGCAATGTATGCATAAGGGCATTCACTGTTGACAATGTGAACGGCGTGAACAAACTGCGGGGCATTGCTGATAATGTAATCTGGATTGCGGCATTGCTGAAAGAGGCAGGAGTTGATGTAACAATTAATGAAGTTCTCATTGTTGAGGCCAGAGAATCAGAATGCGAGCTGTTTGTTGTGCATGAGCTTCTGAGGAGTGCAGGAATAACAGTCTGCTGCGCATATCCCATCATGAGCAGTAAATCCCGTCTCTTCGGCAAAATAATGTCTATGGTCTTTGAGGTTGATGACATTGACCGGGCAGTTAATCTTCTGCAGAATAAGGGCTTTACCCTTCTGAGTCAGGAGCATATTTCTTCTCTGTAACGCAAATAGCTTTTACTTTACGTGAACGTAATCACGTGCAGAGGCATATTGCGTTAAGATTCCTGCACGAAATGAGGTGCAATTCATGAACGTAAAGCAAATTTCTGTGCTGCTGGATAATTCTCCGGGCAAGCTCTGTGAGATGACAGAAGTTCTCGCGGAAAAGCGCATAAGTATACGCGCATTGACAGTTGCGAACTCTACGGACACAAGCACGGTCCGGCTGATCGTAGATAATGTTATCTGGACATCATCAGTCTTGAGGGATGCGGGATTCACTGTGTCGTTCTCTGATGTACTGGCCGTTGAAGTTCCGAACGTTCCCGGAGGACTTACCGGAGTACTAAGCATACTGAAGGCCGGAGGAGTGAACATAGAATACATGTATGACGTTGGAGCGAGGCAGGCAGTTTACGGCGGGCATGTATGCATAATGTTCAGGTTCAGTGATAATGAACGCGCTGCTGAAGTCCTGAATGATGCAGGAATCCGGATGCTGGGGCAGGGAGAATTAGCGGCTTTCTAGGTTAATCACCGTGCGGATTTCTGCCAGAGACCTTATGCTCTTCCGCACAGCCTTTATTACTCTCATGAAAGGCATGTATTTATGTCTGTAAAAGAAGTGGTAATTGTCCTTAATTTCAGTCATAGGTAGAAAGATTCCAGACAGAAGATATTTCACCTTGCGGATGATTGGCCAGCCTGTTTTTCACGAAGTTATCAACGCTACCATATGTTCAGTAATTCACGATTGCTCTGCGTGAGTTCATGGCCCTCAACAGGAAGCCAAATGCTGGGACTGGGTAAT
>JAFSUD010000057.1 GCA_017445405.1 Synergistaceae bacterium | reverse complement strand
TTCCCGAACAACTCCCACGCCGGAATATGTGTGTGTCCGTGCAGGAGAATATCTCCCTCATTGAGAGCCGGAGGAGTCTGCGTGTTGAAGATGTGTCCGTGTGTCGCAAAAATTGTCCTTCCTCCGACGAACAACAGGCAGTATTCCGCCATAATCGGGAAGTCCAGCATCAACTGGTCAACTTCCGCATCACAGTTCCCCCGAACACATAACACCCTGTCGCTGATCGCGTTGAGCATTGCCGCAGTCTTCTTTGTGTCGTAATAGCCGGGAAGATCGTTGCGCGGACCGTGATAGAGCAGATCCCCAAGCAGTAAAAGCCTGTCGGGTTTCTCTCGCTCGAAAGCCTCCATCAATTCGCCGCAGTACTTCGCAGAGCCGTGAATATCCGACGCTGTCATTATGTTCATGTCCGAGTCCTCCTTAGTGTGTGTAGGGATATAGTATAATGCATAGAAAATTTTTGCGATTTGATTCGCGTAGGAGTGTGTAATTTTTCCATCATGAGCAGCATCATGGATACTATCATGCACTACAACGGGATAGTCAACAGCTTCGTCTGGGGTGCTCCTGTTCTGATTCTCCTTGTCGGAACGGGCGTGTACTTGACGCTTCTGCTTGGTATTCCGCAGTTCAGGTACTTCTTCGACGCAATGAGCGAAGTGTTCAGCTTCAGGAAGAAGAGCGGCGAGGACAAATCAATATCCTCATTCGCGGCAATGGCCACAGCAATGGCCGCTACTGTCGGAACGGGCAACGTTGCCGGTGTTGCAACAGCTCTCCACTTGGGCGGGCCCGGAGCGTTGGTGTGGATGCTGATCTCCGCAGTGTTCGGCATGTGCACGAAGTTCGCGGAAGTTACGTTAGCGGTGCACTACCGGCAGAAGGACGCACATGGAGACTGGCGCGGGGGCACAATGTACATCCTCGAAAAGGGCATCAGTGAGACACTCGGAGCAGGCTGGGGATTCGTCGGGAAGATTCTCGCGATACTGTTTGCGCTGTTCGCGTTCCTTGCGTCGTTCGGTATCGGAGCGGCAACGCAGGCTAACTCTGCGGCAGAAGCTATGTCTATGGGCTGGGGTGTCAACCACCTCTACAGCGGCATAGTCATGGCGATTCTGGTTGCGCTGGTCATCGTCGGAGGCCTCAAGAGCCTTTCAACCGTTACGACCTATGTCGTGCCGTTCATGGCGATCTTCTACATTGCCGGATCAGTCTACGTCCTCATCATCAACGCTTCACAGCTTCCCGGAGTTGTCGCGAACGCTGTGCACCTTGCGTTCAACAATCCGCTTGAGACATTGCCCGGAGCACTTGCGGGCTGGGGAGTGAAAGAGGCTGTGCAGAGAGGTATAGCACGCGGCGTGTTCAGCAATGAAGCCGGTATGGGTTCCGCACCGATGGTTCACGCAACGGCAAACGTTGAGCACCCGGTACAGCAGGGATTTTACGGCATCTTTGAGGTGTTCATGGATACGATCGTGATCTGCACCATGACGGCACTGGTCATCATGACGACAGGGACTCTCACGGGCTCACCCGAGCTGACTGGTGCACAGTTGACCCTTCAGGCCTTCGAGAACGCTCTCGGTGCACCCGGAAAATATGTGCTGTCGATAGGTCTGCTGCTGTTCGCGTTCACGACTATCTTGGGCTGGTACTGGTACGCGGAAACTGCAGTAACCTATCTGTTCGGACTGTGGTGCAAGCCGATCATGAAAATTCTCTGGATCGCAATGATAGTTATCGGAGCGGCAGGAAGTCAGTTCATCGGCTCGGAGGGCAACCAGTTCCTGAATAACATTTGGGACATCTCCGACACACTCAACGGGTTAATGGCACTGCCGAACTTGATCGGACTGCTGATTTTGTCGATAACCCTCAAGAGAATCGTAACGGACTATGATGATAGGTTTGGTACGCCGAGCGACAGGATATTATCACGTGAACAGAAGGTGCTTGTCGCAAAGATACAGTATATTGTTGTGGGCTTAGTTGCTGTAACGATGGGAATGGTAGCGTTCTTTGCGTATCGTTCATTATTCGCGACGTTAGCGGTAGTTCTTGGCCTGCTGACCGCGTACAGGAGACAGACATTACTGGGCTTCTTGGCGGTGATTCTGGGAATAGCTGCAGCGGCTATGTAGCATAACAGCAAGAAGTTATGTGCCCCTCCTGCAAAACGGGAGGGGCGTTTTTTTGCGGCTACAGATACTCCTTCAAGACTTCCCGATAGTTCTCCATGATGTAGATCACGTCGTCATCAGTCAGCTTGATGATGATCTCGTTGCGCTGGTGCTCGTTGATGCCGGGAATGCGCGTAAGGTACAGATGCCCGGAGCTTGCGTAGTCTTTGCCGTAATGGTTGAGGCGGGAGACTCCGATCTCGTCGCAAAGTTTGTCGTAGAGGGTAATGATCTCCCTTCTGCGCTGGAGAATTTCCCTGTAGCGTTTGAGCTGAACGAG
>JAFSUD010000056.1 GCA_017445405.1 Synergistaceae bacterium | reverse complement strand
GCCAACCCCCGCCACCCGCCCTCAAAGCCTCACCGGAATATCATTATCACGCATGGCCTTCTTCAGGTCAGCAATAGCAACCTCGCCAAAATGGAATATCGACGCAGCCAGCCCGGCATCAACCTTCGGAACAGACTTGAAGAGAGCGATGAAGTCCTGAATGCCTCCTGCACCTCCCGACGCAATCACAGGCACATTCACCACATCACACACTGCCTCCAGCATCTCGAGGTCAAAGCCCTTCTTCACTCCGTCGGTGTCTATAGAGTTCAGCACAACTTCTCCTGCACCGTTCTCTACGCACCGCCTTATCCAGCCTACAGCCTCAATCCCTGTGTCATCACGTCCTCCGCGCGCAAACACGTGGAACTCTCCGTCTACTCTCTTCACGTCCGCAGAGATCACAACGCACTGCGAGCCGTAGAGTCTCGCTGCCTCCGGAATCAGCTCCGGATTCCTGATAGCTCCGGTGTTCACGCTGACCTTATCCGCACCGCATGATAGTACCCTCCCGAAGTCCTGAACGCTCGAGATTCCCCCTCCAACTGTCAAGGGGATAAACACGTTCCTTGCTGTCTCCCTCAAGATTTCTGTGAATATCTTGCGTCCGTCAGATGAAGCCGTGATGTCGTAAAACACTAGCTCATCTGCTCCGTTATCGCTGTAGTACTTCGCAAGCTCAACAGGAGAATTTACGTCGTTCAGGTTCTCGAAGTTCACGCCCTTGACAACGCGCCCGTCCCTCACGTCGAGACATGGAATAATGCGCTTAGTAATCATAATTTCGCCTCCCTTACCGCATCCGAGATATTGACAGCTCCGGTGTAATATGCTTTCCCGATTATCGCACCGTACAGGCCAAGCCCCGCAAGTGCCTTCACGTCGTCAAGAGAACTCACGCCCCCTGACGCAATAATCTTCATGTCAAGCGTTTTGCTCAGAGACTCATAGAGTCCTGTATTAGTGCCCTTCATCGCTCCGTCGCGTGAAATGTCCGTGCAGATGATGACGCTCACTCCCGAGTCCTGCATCTTCCTGCAGAACGTGAACGCCTCGAGTCCCGAGTCCTCGAGCCAGCCCTTCACCGAGACTCTGCCGTCCCTGATGTCAACGCCGACAGCTACACGATCGCTCCCGAACTCCCTCACCGCTTCAGCCGCAAAGCCTTCACGGGTCGCAGATGTCCCGAGAATCACGCGGTCAACGCCAGCACTCACGTAACGCTCGATCATGCGCAAGTCCCTCACTCCTCCGCCTACCTCGCACTTAAGCCCGCCAGCCTCACGAATCCTAAGCACTGTCGGCAAGTTCACGGCCTCTCCTGAACGCGCACCCTCGAGGTCAACAATGTGAATCCATTCTGCACCAGCATCACGGAACTTCAAGGCAGTGTTCACAGGCTCGGGATCGTAGACCGTCATCTGTGCGTAATCACCTTTGAGAAGCCTGACAGCTTTACCCTCGAACAAATCTATTGCTGGAAGAATAATCATGCGCTCACCTCACAGAATGCCCGCAGAATGTCAAGCCCTACATTGCCGCTCTTCTCAGGGTGGAACTGCACGCCGTACACGTTCCCCCTCTGGACTGCAGCTACTAAGTCAGCTCCGTAGTTCGTTGTTGCAGTGATGTACTCGGCATCACATCTTGCAGAGTATGAGTGAACGAAGTAGACGTAATCTCCTTCGCGTGAATTTGCGAACACTCCGCCCGGCTGGGTGAGGTGAAGGGAGTTCCAGCCCATCTGTGGAATCTTGAGGCCTTCAGGAATCACTTCTGCTATTGCCCTGACGCTGCCGGGTATGAGGTTGAGGCCGTCATGCTCTCCGAACTCGCAGCTCTTGCTGAAGAGAAGCTGCATCCCGAGACAGATTCCGAGCACAGGCTTTCCCGACTCTGCCTCGTTGATGAGGGGACGAGCGAGTCCGGACGCGAAGAGTTTGCGGGCTGCATCCTCAAACGCTCCGACTCCCGGAAGCACTATGCGTTCAGCTTTGCGGAGGTCTTCAGGACTCGACGTAACCATAACGTCATGGCCTATTGCCCCGAAAGAACTTGACAGCGAGAAGAGATTTCCCACGCCGTAATTTACGATTGCTATCATGAAACAAAATCCTTTGCGTAAAGTTGTGTTGATGGAGAGAATATATCACATTTCGTAGCTGTATGACGCATTGAGTCCCGACATGAAGACTTCCTCATCGTTCAGACTCCCAGCGGGAAGCATTGATT
The DNA here is from genome assembly GCA_017445405.1 of Synergistaceae bacterium. Classification (GTDB taxonomy): domain Bacteria; phylum Synergistota; class Synergistia; order Synergistales; family Aminobacteriaceae; genus JAFUXM01. The sequence goes on along the minus strand of JAFSUD010000056.1, from coordinate 19,086 downwards.
TGCGCAGGAGGACCTCCAGCTCGAGAGTGTTGACGAGGCTTCTCTGCATTGCCGACATGTAGTCATCGCGAGTGATGCCTGCCCAGTTTATGCGAGTCCCGAGTTCGCGCTCGAGCATTGCGTCAAGCCAGAGACGCATCACTCTTCCGCTGCCTTCACGGAACGGGTGAGCAATATTCATCTCCGTGTACTTCGCAATTATCTCCTCAAAGCATGACTGCGGCATATCTGCAATTACCGGAACTATCTTATCCAGAAACAACACATTAGCAAACCTGAAGCCTCCTTTAGAGATATTGCAAGTCCTGAGCTTACCTGCAAAGTCAAACAAGCCTCTGAACAGCATAACGTGCAAGTCCCTCAAGCATTCCCAGCTTCCCGCATTCCTCACGAACTCAGGCCAAGCCTCCCACACTTCAGCCATTCTCTGCAGGGACAGCCTGTCTGTCTCCGGCATAATCACTTCATAATTTCCAGCAAGCTCTGCCTCACTCACCGGCAGCTTCATCATCATCATCACCTCATAAAGAAACCCCGCAGGTTTTGTCCTACGGGGCTGATTGTTTCTCTTCTGCCTAAGTACTAAGTCAGTGTTCTACTTTTGCGCCTTAGTGCTTATGAACGCCTCCTGCGAAGGAATAACGGTGCCGCAAGTGCTAATGCTAATGCGCCGAAACCTGCATCGCATCCGCCGCCTGAACTGCCTACTCCGCCGCCTGCTACTGTGAAGCTGCCTACAGGTGTTCTCGTAGAAGTTCCGTCAGCGTTCGTTGCAGTTACAGTGATTGCATAATCACCCTCTGCAAGGTCTGAAGGTACATCGAGAGTTACTCTTGCAGTTCTTGCACCAGTTGATGCAATACTTGCCCACTCAGCAATAGTACCGTTGACATAGACTGCCCAGCTCGTTACGTCCTTATCAGCTGTAACATCAACACTCTCCATGTTGGTGTTGCTGATTCTAGTTCCAGTAACACGAACAACAGGTGCTGTGGTCTCTTCGCCGCCGCTGCTTCCGCCGGTTACAGTTACTCTCACGGTTGCTGTTGCGGTGTTGTTGGTTGTCCTCCCTGCGTCAGTTGCCGTAATCGTTACTGTGTAGTCTCCAGATGTTGTAGGAGCGAACGTTGCAGTGTTGCCGCTGAACGTTACCCAGCTCTGGCTCGCTCTGTAGCTCACTGTGCCGAGTGCGTTGCTCGGGGTCAGGGTTACGGTTGCCGTCGAACCTGCTGTTACGCTCAGAGTCGTCCTTGATGCTGCGACCGAGAACGTCGTCGGTACATCAGGGCTGACATCTCCGCTCGGTAAAGGTCTGGCGGTTACAGTTACTGCCACAGTTGCAGTTGCGGTGTTGCTGCTCGTTCTTCCTGCGTCGGTGGCTGTGATTGTTACGTCATAGCTGCCTGCTGCTGTAGGAGCGAAGGTTGCAGTGTTGCCGCTGAATGTTACCCAGCTCTGGCTGGCCGTGTAGCTTACTGCGCCGAGTGCGTTTGCCGGTGTCAGTGTTGCTGTAGCTGTCGTACCTGCCTGAAGCGTGAGCGTAGTAGGTGCAACTGTAAGCCCGAGTGCTGCAGGTGCTGCCGCATAGGTTACATCCCAGCCGTAGAACACGTCTTCATCATCAGCATCCGTTGCCTCAATGCGTACCTTGCCGGTCGTGCCGTTAGCAAGCTCGCCTACTGTTCCTGCGAACTCTACTCCGATGACCTCGTCGTCAGCATTCGTTACAGGCTTCAGCCAGCTCGGAAGGAACACTGAGTCCTCGTCAGCAACTACTCCGGTCGGGAAGTCGACTCTATAGCCGGCGGTTACCGCTGTGTGCGAGCCAGTTGCTGCGTCAAGTGCTGTGTAGCTGGTTACTTCATCTGCCGCCACGTCGAACGTGTACTCTTCCTCGACGGTCTCAGTGCCGGAGGTGGCCTTGACTACGAAGCCCTGCTCATCGCCGGTTACTGCTGTGCCCTCAACTACGAACAGGTCGCCCGACTTCGTGCTGTGAAGCTCGCCGTTGAACGTGAACGTGTCGCCGTCTGCATTGGTGTCTGAGAGTTCCCATGTAACTTCGCCGGTTGCTCCTGTCGCTCCGAAGACCATGTAGTACGTGTGGCCGTCGATTGCGTCATCAAAGCCGTGATCCGAGTCGACTTCCTCGATGCCGAACTCTACAGGTGCAGGCTCAGTTACCGTTACCGTCAGCGTGATTGCGTCTGCACTCGTTGCCGTGAACGTGTATGTGTAAGTTCCAGCTGCCACTCCTGCTGCACTTATCGTCGCGACGTTATCCGCAAGAGTTACAAGGCCTGCAGGATTGGTGTCGCCGGAGATCGCTAAGCCAGTTGCGCCGCCGCTAAGCGTGAACGTTACTGTGTCTGTTCCGTCAGGAAGTGCTACGGTTACTGCTATCTTGTCTGCTGTGATTGCAGGAACATCATCCGAAGCTCCGCTTGAAGGCTCGGTAACATGAACAGTGAATGTGTAACGATAGCCAACTCCAGCGTCGTTGTAGACCTTCACGACCACGTTGTAATCACCGGATGCAATGTCAGGAGAAAGCGTGTAAGCAACTACTCCGTCAGCATTATTCCAGTTGAAGCCGGGGTTTGTGTCTACGCCGTTGTAACTGATGTCGTAGCTAATTGTGCCGGTAAGAGGTGTCGCTTCTCCAGTCGCATCGCCGACTACGTGAGTCTCAGACGCGTCTCCGCCGTTCTCGAAGGTTACCTCGCTCTGCCCTTCGTTGACTGTACCGTTAGAGTAATTTACTGCGGACACAACCTCGACAGATATCTTCGGAGCAACGATCTCTCTGCCGTCATCTGCTACTGCTCTGAGCACTACATCCTTAAAATCAGAACCTGTCTCACCTGCTTCGCCAAGAAGAGCCGCAGGAATGCTGACAATTGCTCCACTGCCGTCAGCTGTGTTATCGATAGATACAGCGGCTAAGTCAATCTCTACACCATCAACGGTTATTGTTATCTTGTCGCCGGTAACTGTGTGGCTGACACCGTTCGTGTCTACTATTGTGTAGGTGTCTGTGTCAGATACAGCGTTCCTCCACTTGTACACACCGTTCTCAAGCACAAAGTACGTAGTGTTGCGTCTAGGATTCACCCTCATTCCGCGAATGATGAACTGGAAAATTGCATTCTCGCCTTCCTCGAATGTCGTCTGTCCGCCATCAACGTAAACAGGCTGATTCGTGTAGACATCTGCAGCTTTCTCAGGATTCCTGAGTTTGCGGCTGTATTCTGCATCAACGAGGTCTTCGTTCTTTACTTCACCGTTGTGCGGGAATGCCTCTCCAAGCGCACCGCCTGTTGATGTAGTTACGCGTACATCTGTGGTTCTGGCAATAGCATCGAAGCTGGCCTTGTTCCAAGAAAGCTTAATTTCTGTCGTAAGCTCCGTAACATAGGATGTTCCTGACAGAATGAACAAGTGATTCGTTCTGTCTGCGCTCAGCATGAAGAAGCCAAGAGGTTCACCTGTTGATGTCTTGACGTCCTGTCTGTCATCTCCTAATCTAAGGCGTGGCGATGCCGGTAAATCATTGTAGTAGAGAGTTATATCGGCACTGATAGCCCTATCTATTGATTCAGGCGTAATGTCCTCGGAGACACCATAGCTTATCTGTGCCATGAACTGAGAAGTGCCGCTGCCTAACTGATTCGCATCATCTCCGCCTATAAATTCCCACTGACCTACGATGGGCTTGATAAGCCATTTCGCAAGCTGAGCCCAAAGAACTTTGTTGCTCAGACCAAGATTCATAGCATCCTTGTCTGTCGATACCGTTCTTGCGTAATCGCCAATAATATCGACTGAAACATTAGCGACTGTCCTGCCGCTAGCAAGATCGATTGACGAATAGCTCAAAACGCTGTACATCTTGCCCAAGAATTTGCCGTCGTCATCGAGATCAACTATGTCTACGCTGATGTCGGTACTGCCGACTATCTTGAACATGTCGCCTACCTGAATAGCTGCGTCCCTGCTGTTCTCCTCGCCGTAGAAATCGTGCTCGTTAGCTCCAGTCAATGCAACTTTAATGATGCTGTTGCCATCAATAATGAAGTTGCCGGGAATCTCAGTGTTATTGGCAACGTCAAGGCTTGCACCCTTGAGAAGAAGGCTGTTATAGAACGGGAACTTCACTCCGCCCTTAAGCTCGAGAGTTGCGTTGTCCTCTACTGTTACAGAGTCCTGTGCACCGATTCTGATTTCAGTGTCTGTTGCACCGTTCACGATGTCCTTCGGTGCAAACGTTCCTCTTCCTCTGATGTCGATTGCATATGCATTACTGTAGACATTGTTATTCCGAGCCTGCTGGTTAGAGGCATCAAAGTCCTTATCAGCATTGGCATGAAGAACGAGCTTCTGTACTACGAGCCTTGAATCGCGTGAAGGATCTGTGTCGAAGCTGATTGCGGCAACGCTGTCTGCGCTTCTCGTTCCGTCAACACTTACCGTACCGAGAGCTATATCTCCGCTGATGACCAGTATACCTACCGCGATATTATCAAGCAATGTGTAATTGTTTCTGCCTATGCCTGGTGTATCGCTGCGAAGGTAAATATTGGTATTGTTAATATCAGCGATACCTGCGAGCTTCTTGGAGTCGAGGTGGAGCTCACCTTCAGGGCCAAAAACGTAAATGGTATCTATTGTGCCGTCTGCGCTTGCATTAGTTCCCAAGAAAGGAAGCGTGTCCCATGAAGTAATAATGCCGATATCAAGTCCATCGATTGTTCCGCTGAAGTTCTTGATGTCTGCACTTGTACCGTTGAGAAGCAAGAAAGCATTAGAACCTTTTGATGTAATTGTGCCCTTGCCTTTTACACTCTTAACTGCCTGGCTTCCGCCAAATTCAAGAACGCCGTTTCCGGTATTATCGAAGGTTACATATACTTCCGCATCAATTGAGAGCTTGCCGCCGTTGTATACGTCGCCGTTGTCGATAGCTGCCTCGCTGAAGAGCACTTTTCCGGTTTTGTTGATGGAGATATCTACGCTTGCATCTGTGGAGATAGTCTTTTTGCCAAGATCAAGAATAGAGGCATCATTGACCACAAAAGAGACTTTGCTGCCATCGCGCTTGATAGGTGCTTTGCCTTCACCGGTGATCTTCAGAGTCCCGCCGTTAACTGTGATTGTATCGGCACTTAGTGCAGGTATTCCATTGCCGGTTAAGTCTGCACTCTTATTGATAATCAGAGTTCCTGTGCCTGTCTTAATAAACGACACGTCCGTGCTGATGGCCTGCATAATATCAGTGCTCCAGACATTGAGTCTGAGCTCATTGCTGCCGAGCACGCTGACTCTCGTAGCTCCTCCAGTCAGAATTACGTCGAGAGAACTGCCGGGGACATTCTTTGACACATCAAAAGCGAGAAGTGCAGAACTGCCTGAAGATATGAGGCGAACCCTCTTTTCCCATTTACTTCCTAACAGAGCGACGTTGCCTATGGTCAAATTACCGTTGTTAACAATAACATCGAGGCTTGCATTTGAGCTCGTGAATGTTACTGGCATGTACAGCGCGAGGTCTGCGCTTTCAGCTTCCCAAGTAGTAGGGTTCTTGATCTTGAAGGCCTGCAGATGCTCAGCGTTGATCCTTAACTTGGAATCTTGGCTCAGATGTATTGACGGAGTATCCTCGAACCACGAGTTTTTGCCCATATTCAGCGTTACATCAGCAGAAATATCAATGCTTGAGATACCCTGAAGTCCGCCTGCAACGTTAGTGTTGCGATCCATCGTAATTACTGCGTCCTTGCTGATAACTACATCAACGCTGAGGTCGCCGCTTGCTGTGAAGCCGCCAGGATACAGCTCGATACCATCCTTAATCTTCTTGATATCATTGGATATCTTATCGTAGGTAGTTTCTTCGCCATCTTTGAACATCGCCCAGTTAGACTGTGCTGCCCAGAAGCCGTTGTCAGAGCCGATCCACTGCATTTTTAACACTGATGAGGCCATTGCTGATGAAACAGCCAGCACTACGATGAAGACAGAGAGAAGAAACGTACGTAAACTTTTACTCAAAACCTTTTTCCTCCTTCCAAATTCATAAACAAAGCCACACGAAAACTTCTTACTTGCCTCGTGTGAACTGCCAACAAACGCGCATCCGCATAAACTTCACGGACATTAGAATCTAATACCTAATACCGTTACCCTTCCCATTGATAACGTGCGGCCGAACTTTCGCCGTAAATGCACGAAACAGCCGCGTCCAACCCCGCTCTATCCTTTGAGAGCAAAGATGCTACACGCAGAATTATACTCATTTTAACCGCAGCGTTACTCATAGAAGCACCTCCTTAATGAATATACATCCCAGAAGAATTTTCGGCTGTTCCCGACGCGCCCGGGATGCAGATTGCCTGCTTGGCAGAAGATACGCAGATATAGAACAGCCTAGAAGATATGGGTACGTCGTTGTGTCGAAGATTATACACGTAAAAACCCATAAAACGCAATACTTAATTTTTCTCTGTAAAAACAGTAAAGCCCCCCTTGCATTATTATGGGAGGCTCGGTGTTATCAGTCTTTAATCTCTTCAGCAAGTTCCTGAACTTCTGCCAGCGACATGTTGAATGCCTCCGCTATCTTGTCTAGTGCCATCGAATCCGACTTGATGATGTTGGCAACGAAGCCTTCCTTCTCACGTTTAGCCTTTAACAGGACGCTTCCGAAACTCTTTGCGAAACTTTGCGCAAAATCCTCTTCAAAGTCTTCTACAAAACTTTGCGCAAAATCTTTAGCGAAATCTTCTGCAAAGCCCTTCACAAAACCTCTCGCAAAACCTTCGGCCCGTGCTTCCGCTAACTCTTCAGCAAAATACTTCTCGAATAATTCACTCACTATGCACTCACCTTTCCGGCTAATGCCTCAACTTCCGCAAGGGACATGCTGAATGCCTCTGCTATCTTGTCCAGCGTCATCGCACCCGACTTGATTATGTTGGTGACGAAGCCTTCTTTCTCGCGCTTGGCCTTACGTTCTGCCTCCGCTATGCCCGCTGCCAGCTCTTCGCCGTAATACTTCTCGAATAGTTCACTCATCTCATGCCTTCCTTTCTGGGTGTTCTTGTAGTGCCCAACAATTTCTGCCAGCTCAGGAATCAGCATCTCCTCAGCCTTTGAACACTTCATGTCGTGAATCAGCTTCGCAAGCTCTGACCCGTCGTCCTCCGCTGCACAGTTCACGTACACTATATGCTGCTCATCGTCAAACCGCTCGTTCAGGCCGTCAATGTACCTGCTGACCGTGTACACTATCCGGCCATACCCCAGCACGTCATTCATTGTGATGAAGATTACGTAGCTCTCCGGCAGCTTGTCAAAATCCTGCGACTTCTCCAGATTCTGCACGTCTATCATTGAGCAGTGGAAACGTGAACGCTTAGGCTCTGCTCCCTCATTCCGAACCCGCACCTCTAAATTATAGATAATTCCGTCCCTGTCCTTAGCATACACATCAAGCCGCAATGACCTCTTGAATCCCCGAAACTCCCTCTGTGTCTCGACGCTCGTTATCTCGAGATCATCACGACCTAAGATTGTTCGTATTACCTTCTGGACAGCCGTGATGTTGCCGTTCATGCATATGCAGAAAAATTCATCGGCCATCAGCGTCGCTTCATCTATCATCTTTTCCTTGTCAGGCTTCATTTGCTTCTTCGTTATGATTCATCACTTCCCTTCTTGAACGTGTATATTATAGTGTAAGAAATCAGGAGGATGATTAGCATTATTACAGGCATTATTGCAGAGTTCAACCCGCTGCACTTAGGGCATCAGGCTCTCGTCTCACAGGTCAAGGCTGAGGCTGAGGCGTGCATCGTGATTCTCTCGTCAAACTTCACGCAGAGAGGCTCGCCGTCATTCACGGACAAGTTCTCCCGCGCAAAAATGGCTCTCTCGGCCGGGGCAGACCTCGTTCTCGAGCTGCCGTTCCTGTTCGCGTGCTCGGCAGGACAGGACTTCGCCAGAGGTGCAGTGAGTCTCGCATCGCACTTCGCTGACTCGTTAGCGTTCGGCATGGAGACTCCGGAAGCGGACGTGATGAGAATGCTTCACGCTGAGGACTCGCAGCTTTACACACAGAATCTCCGGCATCAGCTCTCGCTCGGAGCGTCATACCCCAAAGCCCACTCGCTGGCACTGGAGGCAGCCTGCCCGGGAGCGGGGGAATTTGTCTCACAGCCGAATAACCTGCTTGCATTGTCATACATGCGCGAAATAGTCAAGGGTAATTATGCGCTTGACGTGATGAAGGTGAAGCGTGAAGGAGACTTCAGGAGCAAGATGATTCGTGAGGACTTGGCCGGGAATGCTCACATGATGCCGGAGTACACGAGAAGGATTATTGCGGAGTCGGAAGTGTCGGACGAGGAGAGACTCTGGCCTCTGCTTCAGAGCGTGTTAATCAGGAGCAGGGGTGAAGACCTGCGCAGGATTTACGGAATCGATGAGGGCATCGAGGGACTATTTCTCAAGCACTGGAAGCAAGCTCGAGGACTCGGGGACTTCATCGGGAGGTGCGTCTGCGCAAGATATACCCGTGCACATATCAGAAGAAGGCTCGTCTACGTGCTGCTCGGACTCGTCAGGGAAGATGTCAGGGACGCTCTCACTGAGGGAGTGCCTTACGCTAGGGTGCTCGGCTTCAATGACAGGGGCAGAGATATTCTCAGGATGAAGCGGGAAATCAGAGTCATCACGAGGCTTGCAGATGCTCAGGGACAAACAGGGAAGTACTTTGCGGATACCGAGTACAGGGCATCACAGCTCTATGAACTCACTCTTACTCATCAAGACTTTGCGCGCGAAACACAAAAGCCGGTTATAATTCACAGTATCATTCACAAGTAATAATGTAAGGAGAGATTATAGCAATATGAGTAGGAAGATTCTTGCCGGGCTGTTCACTGCTGCTGTGCTTGCGTGTTCAGCTTACGGATTGCTCCCGAGAGTAAGGCTCGAACATGAGAACAACAACGTAGCCATCATCTCGGACTACAGGGAGATAGCAACCCTCGCGCGAAATTCCGGCTTGGGCGTTGATGAGGCAATAGGCATCCTCAAGAAGAACGGCATCACCGGAATGATGGTCAGCGAACTCATAGGCGACAACATCGACAAGGGCATCGGCCAGGCTGAGATGAAGATAATGAAGGATTCCGAGCGCGGCACTGAAGGAACAATAATAACCATCACGCCCTACAGCGAGCACAAAGATTTGTTAAACAAGTGGCTGCGCATGAGGTTCGCAATCTCAGACGACAAGACAGGCCCGGTGTTCCTGACTATTCCGTCAAACATGCTCAAGAACTCGGGAATGCTCCCGGACATCGACGGACTCGAGGCAGCCAAGCGTGCAGGACTCCCCGTGTTCTACAGGCCCGCCCCCTCGCCGGGACACTTGTCCGACAGAGCCGCAGTGATGCTCCGTGAAGTTCATGCGAAATATCCTGTGAGCGTCTTCACTCCGTCAGGTGAGTACGTCTCCGGGTATCCTGATGTCAGCAAGCTCGCAAACGCAGCAAAGGAGCTGGAGATTCCCGTAGCGATCGTGGAGTTCTCGCGTCAGGTCGGAGAGCCTCAGCTCAATGCTCAGGTGTCGCCGTATCTGCTGCCTCTTCACAGCGTAACTAATGAGGAGATGACTTCACGGAGAATCTCGCGCAAGGCTCTTCGTGAGAGATTAATTCGTGCTGCTCTCGAACGCTCGGTGAGATTGCTTCTCCTTAGAACCGCTCCTCCCAACACGTCGGACTTCAAATTTGCTGACTTTGCGGAAGAAGTAAGGCTGCTCGGCGAGGGACTCAAAGCTCACGGCTTCAATCTTGCTTGGCCCGAGCCTGTCTTTGCACGCAGAAATCTTCATATTAATGTGCTGTCAGCTTGGGCGATGTGCGCGGTGCTCATGCTGTGTGTGTGGAGCTACCTTGTGAGAATGGGCATGAAGTCAGACAAGAAAATTGCGGTGCTGTTTGCTGCAGGAAGTGTCGTGCTGGCAGTGTGTGCGTGGAAAGTTGCCAGTGCTGCTAGGATTGCAGGTGCTCTTGCTGCTCCGATGATTGCGACGGAGGCATCACTTATCGCTCTTGACAAGGGCAGAAAGCGCGGAGTTCTTCAGGGCTTCGTGTTCGCGATCGTTGGCGGACTCGCTCTCGCATCATTCTTCAGCACAACAAGCTACATGCTCAGGCTATCGACGTTTTCGGGCGTAAGGCTGACTCTCGTCCTGCCTCCTGTTCTGGTGCTCCTGCATGACCTCAAGAACAGAGTGCACCCGGAATCACTAATCGGTTTCCTGAACAGGCCGCCTCTTTGGGGAGAGTTAATCATGATTATTATTCTGCTCGGAGCAGTGGGCTTCATGGTCTTGCGTAGCGGTAACACTCAGGGCATCTCAAACTTTGAGGCAAGCATGAGAGACACTTTAGAGAGATCGCTTGTTGCCAGGCCAAGAACTAAAGAAGTGTTTGTGGGGTATCCGTCGGTTCTGCTTCTGGTGTATCTCGTCGGGCACGGCATGACTGCGCGTTACAGAGAGATTTTGAGGATAGGGGCATCAATAGGCTTCTCTTCAGTCGTCAACAGCTTCTGCCACTTCCACACTCCGCTGACATTGATTCTGCTTCGTGAGTTCAACGGACTCTGGACGGGCTTAATTGTCGGCGTGATTGCTGTGATGCTCGTGAAGTTCGTGATAGTGCCGTTACTGCGCCTTGTGCGTCCCGTAATCTCATGAGGAAGTACAAAGCTGCGTTGCTGGGCTATTACGGCTTCGGAAATCTCGGGGATGAGTTATTGCTCTCGGCTTGTCTGGAGATGCTCACGAGGTGCGGAGTCAGCAGAGACTCGGTCGTGGTGCTCTCGAACTCTCCGGACGAGACATCCCGGACTTTCGGCGTGCACTCTGTGAATCGCTGGAGGCCTCGTGAAGCCGTGAGGGCACTGCGTGAGAGCGGGAGTCTGCTTCTAGGAGGAGGCGGACTCTTTCAGGACTCGAGCAGCGTGAAGTCCTGCGTGTGGTACTGGGGACTCGTGAGGCTCGCAAGATTGCTCGGCTGCCGTGTGTGGGCACTTGGCCAAAGCGTCGGGCCTCTGAAGTCCCGTGTGTCAAGAGTGCTCGCGGGAGATGCGCTGAGGAAGTGCGGAGTGCTTCAAGTCCGGGACGAGAGGTCGAGGGTGCTCGCGGAGAGTCTGGGCTGCCGTGATGTGAGAGTCGGCTCTGACTTGGTGATGACTCTCACTCCGCCGTCAGCTTCATCATCACCTAAAAGCTGCATGCTCGTGAATCTCAGGCCGTGCGATGGTCTCGAATCGTGGGTGAAGATTCTTGCTCCTCACCTCGTGAACGTTGACGCTGTCGGAGCTGCCCTCTCCGATGAGGACGCTGACGCTATGTCTGCACTAGGGCTTCATGAAGTCGTGAGGGTGAAGAGTTTCCGTGAGGCTGCTGAACTCTGGAGCAGGGCCTCGTGTGCTGTGGGAATGCGTCTGCATTTCGGCGTGCTGTCAAGAATCTTCAGGACTCCTCTCGCGCTCATGCCCTATGACGCAAAGGTCAGCGAGTTCGCCTCTCAGTCCGGAGTTCCCTGCATTATTGATGAGTGGCGTGAACCCGTTATGCCTCTTCCTGCTGATGACTGCGCAGGAGAAATCGACAGCATATGCCGTGAATTTATAGGCTTATGATACAATTTGCGGCATGGACAAGCACAGAATTAACGAACTCGGATTAAGATATGTAGAAAGCCTGAAGCTCTATGAGGAATTTGCGGCAAGAATACGCAACCTGATTCAGGACTTGGTGGAGCTTGAGGGCGTGGAGTTTTACGCTATCGAAGGCTGGGCAGAGACTCCGGCCGAGATTTTGCGCATACTCTCAACGCTCGAGGAGAAAGACTTAGCAGGTGTAGACCTCGTGAGGGTGAGAGTGCTCCTGCGATTCCCTGAAGATGTCCTGAAAGTTGAGGAGCTTATCAAGTCCGAGTTCGAGAATGACCCGAAACGTTCTGTGCCGTCGAGCCAGCTTGAGGATCCGTTCAGGTTCGGCTATCCCGCTGTAGTCTACATTCTTGCGCTCAATGATTCCCGCTCCCGTCTGCGTGAATGGGCAAAGTACAAGGATCTCACCTTCAGGCTCGAGCTAAGGACTCTCCTTCAGGAAGCATGGGCAACGATCTTCCCGAGAGTGAATCAGACTGTGGGGAGCTTGTCCGAAAAGAAGCTCACTCGTGAACTCGTCCTGCTGTCCTCATTGCTTGAGAAGGCCGACGAGGGATTCCTGAATTTGCGCAGGGTCATCAAGGATGAAGCGTTGTTAGTGCCTCCGTCCGCGAGTAAGCCGACACAGCCAGAGACTCCGGAGGCAGAGAAGCTCTTCACTGACGAGGAACTCTACATGCTCTTCCGTGATGATGCCTCGCTGCTTGGCCGGTGGAATGCTCTAGCTCTCGAGGCAGGATTCCCGGAGTTCACGCCGAGTGCTGAGTATCTGCGGGAGAGTTTCGCTCACCTGTGCAACATCCTGCGCAATGCGGGCATTAATACTCTCTCGGAAGTGAAAAAATTTCTTGCTGACATGGAGACCGACAGCAAAGGCCTTCATCAGCTCAAGACTATTCACGACACGTTCAGGGAAAATACAGACTGGAGGGTCGATCCGTTTTCTGCGCTGTTCCTGCTGGTGCTGAACTTCAGGTGGGACGATCTCAAGGATAAAGACCTCGTGAAGCTGAACATCAAGAAGGGTTCAGACAGAATCAGCGGCAATGACTAAGGCATAATTTCCGACAGGGGGAATGATTATTACAATGCGTACAATAATTTTATGGGCCGCAGCAGCTTACCTCATAGGCTCATTTCCGACAGGCTACGTCATCACTAAACTCTTTCACCGCGACGAAAACGGCAAACGCGACTACTTGGACATCCGGTCAATCGGCTCGGGAGCAATAGGTGCTACTAATGTCGGGCGTGCTATGGGCTTCGGCTGGGCCAGATTCACCGCAATAGTCGACATGCTGAAGGGAGCATTTGCGTTATTGCTCGCTGTGCATCTTGTGCCTGCAGAAGAACAGAACCTCATAATGTCCGTAGCTGCTCTGGCCGTCGTGATAGGGCATAATTACCCCGTGTGGCTCGGCTTCAAGGGCGGAAAGGGAATAGCAACAACTTACGGGACGTTATTCTTCATCTGGCCGTATAACTCGTTCGCTGTGGTGCTTCTGTGCGGTGCGCTCTGGTACGTCATCATGAAGACAACCCGTTATGTCTCCGTCGCGTCTATGCTCTCGCTGTGTGCTATGCCGGTGGGGTTCGCAATGCTCAGTGCACCGAAGGAGTTCATCATCATTTCTGCGATACTTGCAGCGTTATGCGTGTTCCGCCACAGAACTAATATTGTCAGGCTGATTCACGGCAACGAAAACCGCCTCAAATAATATCAGAAAACTTTTTTGGCCTCTGTGAATAATCACGGGGGCTATTTTTCTGCATAGTGCTATAATTACTCAATCACCACACAAATTTTTTCATGAAAGGGGCAGAATTTTTCGCATGTCAACAATCGGTTATTATGATCCCGAAAACTTCAAGAAGGTTTATCACGCCCAGCCCAGAACTACTATAGAGACTCTCTTCTACGCCAACAACGTCCATCATGTTGCTGACCTGAAAGAGGCTTACACTCTGGCCAAGAACTCGCCCGGCACAATTGAGCTTACAGGTATGCCCGTCTATAAGCCGGAAGAACAGGGACTCCCTATGGGTGCTAACGTCCTCCTCTTCAACGACGGAGGCATCTTCGGACGCACAGCAGCAGCTCGCCGCATCGTCGGCTATCCTGATGTAGACGTGGCCAAGTACTGCAAGATTATCCGCGAGGCAGTCTTCAACATGCGCTACAGGAAACTCTATCAGGCAGATGCATATGTAGGCCTTGATGAGGACTTCATGACATCAGCTCACTGCATAGTTCCCGAGGGCTACGAGAACAACCTCTACAACTGGATGATCAACTTCCAGTACGCCAATGAGGCCTATGCACCCCGATATGCAGCATCACGCCGGATTTCCGACCACGACGGAGACATCTTCTTTGTCGCCGACCCTGACTGGCCGCACGGAGACCCCGAGCTCCAGAAACAGTTCCCGCTCGGAATCGCATTCTTCTCACCTGAAGAGAACTGCGCAATCGTACTCGGCCTGCGCTACTTCGGAGAGATGAAGAAAGGCACACTCACCCTCGCATGGGGAATCGCAGCACGCAACGGCTACGCATCATGCCACGGCGGACTCAAGAGGTACACCCTCAAGGACGGCAGCAACAGAAAATTCGTCGTCGCAGCATTCGGACTCTCCGGCTCCGGCAAGTCGACCATCACTCACGCAAAGCATGACGGCAAGTATGACGTTATGGTGCTCCATGATGACGCGTTCGTCGTCAACGTCAATGACATGTACGCAATCGCCCTCGAGCCGACGTACTTCGACAAGGTCGCTGACTACCCGATCGGCTGCCCTGACAACAAGTACATCATGACGCTGCAGAACTGCGGGTGCATCAAGACTCCTGACGGCAAGCTCATAGCAGTAACTGAGGACATCAGGAACGGCAACGGAAGAGCCATCAAGTCCCGCCTGTGGTCGCCCAACAGAGTCGACAGGATTGACGAGCCGCTCAACGCTATTTTCTGGCTCATGAGAGACCCGACACTGCCCCCAGTCCTCAAGCTCGAGGGCCCGTCGCTCGCCTCAGTACTCGGTGCAACTCTCGCCACGAAGAGAACCAGCGCAGAGAACTTAGCACCCGGCGTTGACCCTGATGCATTGGTGTGCGAGCCTTACGCTAACCCGTTCAGGACATACCCGCTGAGCATGGACTACGAGAGGTTCAAGCAGCTCATCTCTGACGGAGTGGACTGCTACATTCTCAACACCGGTAACTTCATGGGCAAGCCTGTAGGCAAAGAGAACACCCTCATGATCATTGAGCGCATCGTCGAGGGCAAAGCACAGTGGACACCGTTCGGCAACCTGTCAGGAATTAAGACGATGGAGATTCCGGGCTTTGACGCTGACCTCAAGAACGACGAGTACAGGACTCAGCTCAAGAAGCGTTTCCAGGACAGGCTGAACTTCATCAAGTCGCGTGAGACAGAGAGAGGCGGAATTGATAAGCTGCCTGATGATGCACGCGAGGCAGTGGAGAAGCTCATTGCTGAGATAGGCTAACTACAAGAGAAATCATGACGGAGTCTCAAGTTTTCGGGACTCCGTTTTTTGGTGGCTACAGTATCTGCATTTCAGAATCAGGAGCGTAGTACCTGAAGAGCTGTTCGAGGTTGATGCGTGTGCGTGAATCTCTGAAGCCCCAATCCCTGAAGACTGCGCGTTCAGGTTTCTGCTTTGCGATATGGGTTATCACGTCCTCAGTCAGGCACTCATTGAAGCACGCTATGATTTCTCCGCTGCCGTATGTGTAGATTGTGAAGCCGCTGAAGTTCTCGGAGTCAAGAGAGAGTGAGAGAGGAAGCCCCGAGTCGGTGATGCACATGAAGAGGAGGTCGAGAGGAGAGCGGTCGGGCTTGAGGTTGTCGGCGAGCATGTCGAGGCCGAGCGAGTCGAGGTCGTCCGGCGAGATGAACACGTCCCTGAAGTTCGGGGAGTCGACTCTGAGAGTGCGGAATCCGGAGTCGGTCTGTCCAGCGGTGAGGGGGAAGTCCTGAGCGAGTTTCCGGGATGCTCGGCGGATGCGTTCACGGCCTATGTCTGCAATGGTAGAGTATCCTGCTTTGGCGGCCTCTGAGGAGGGAGGGCAGATTTCGGGGAGCTGAATCATGATGAATTTGCGGCGACCTGAGTCGGAGGCGTTGAGGGACATAACGGCGTGGGCTGTAGTTGACGAGCCTGCGAAGAAGTCGAGGATGATGGAGTCGGAGTCTGTGGCGAGCTGCACAAGGTAGCGTATCAGCAGTGAAGGTTTGGGGAAGCTGAAGTAATTTCCTCCTAACAGTTCCGCAAGCTCTGTCGTTCCGTTCTTGGTGTTAGCAATTCCGCTAAGTACAGTCTTGGGATTAATTACTGTCTTGTCTTTCTCATAAAACAGCACACCTCTTGTGTTGAAGAAAAATCTTCTGACACGCTGCCCCTTCGTGTCGTAAACTTCTCGTCCTGCAATATAGTCCAGCACTTGATTTCGCATCGCAAAACCTGCGCGTAACGTTGTCGGAGCTGTAAGCCTTCCGTTCTCAAATCTCATCTCGTCTGACAGAATATATATCTTCTCTGCCTCGCCTATCTCGCCTCTGAAGACCGCGTTATTTCCCTCAAACTCAAACCCTGCCGGAAATATAATATTAGATGCTGGATTTTTACTTGATATTCTCTTCAATGCACGATGAGCTATGATTTGCCCATGTTCAGGATTAATGAAGTTGCTGACGGCTGATTTGTCCTTTGCGTACACAAGAATGTATTCATGACCGCGTGCGAAATGCCCTGCTGTCGTTCCCGTTCCCAAATCCCACACAAGATTAGCTATGAAGTTGCTCTCCCCGAAAATCTCATCACACATCATCCTCAGACGCGGAGCTTCATTGTCATCAATTGAGATAAAGATTACTCCGTCATCACGCAATAAGTTACTCGCAAGCCTCAGTCTCGGGTAAATCATGCTGCACCAGTCCGAATGATAACGCGGATTCGCCCTCGTGTTCTCACGGTAATTCTTCACCGTGAAATTCCGCGTGCCCTCATCGTCAAAGAGGCCGTATTCCTCCTTCGCTTCCTCCTCATCATGCGCAAAGTCATCACTGTAGATGAAGTCATGCCCCGTGTTGTAGGGAGGGTCAATGTAAATCATCTTCACCTTCCTCATGTATGACCTCTGCAGAATCTTCATCGCCTCCAAGTTATCGCCTTCAATGTACAGATTCTCCGTCGCTCCGAAATTCTCGCTCTCCTCAATGCACGGCCTCAGCACCTTATCAGTAGGCCTCCCCGCCTCAAGAACTGCCTCTTTTTTGCCCGGCCACGTGAAACCGTATAGCTCCCTCTCGTCATTCATGCCTGCTCTCTCCGTTCTCTGTGTGATGCTGATATTATACTAACCGCTCCCGCATTCGTAGTATAATGCTGAAAATTTCAGCCTGCCATAGTTTCAGCACATTAAGGAGGAATTGAAGGCTATTGATTGAGCTTGAACACATTGTGAAGAACTTCAACGCAGACCGCAAAGACACTACCATTCATGCGGTCAATGACGTATCGCTGAAGATTAACGACGGCGACATTTTCGGGATAATCGGCTTCTCCGGAGCAGGGAAATCTACCCTCGTGCGCTGCATCAATTTGCTTGAACGCCCGGACTCCGGAAGCGTGAAGATTGACGGCGTGGAGATGACAAAGCTAAAGCCCCGCGAACTCTACAAGGCTCGCACTAAGATAGGTATGATTTTCCAGCAGTTCAACCTCATGCCTTCCCGCACAGTCATGCAGAACGTCGCCTACCCTCTGCGCAACATGAGCAAGGACGCAATGAAGGCACGCGTCCGGGAGCTTCTCGCCCTCGTGGACATTCCCGACAAGGAGAACGCTTACCCTTCGGAACTCTCCGGAGGCCAGAAACAGAGAGTCGCAATTGCCCGTGCTCTCGCAAATGACCCGACAATACTTCTCTGCGACGAGGCAACCAGCGCGCTCGACCCTCAGACTACAGGCTCAATTCTCCAGCTCCTCAAGGACTTGAACCGCAAGCTCGGATTGACTATCGTAGTCATCACTCACGAGATGGAGGTAGTCAAGAACATCTGCCTCAAGGCTGCCGTGATGGACGCAGGAAAAGTTATCGAGTCCGGAGACGTGTTCGAGATTTTCTCCAGCCCGAAGCACCCTGTTACGCGAAACTTTGTGCGCACAACCTCTAACCTCTCAAAGATTGAGACTCTCATCCGCGACGAGTCCCCGATAGTTCAGCTCAAGCCCGGCGAACTCATGGCACGGCTCGTTTACGTTTACGCTGATGTGTCAGAGCCGCTCATCTCTTACGCCTCACGGGCATTTGACATTGTGATAAACATTGTGCTTGCTGATGTAGAGATAGTTGCGGGGTCAATGGTCGGAGGAACGGTAGTAATTTTCAGCGGGCCGAGAGAGAACATTAACCGAGCGATTGAGTACTACGTGAGCAAGAATATACGTGTGGAGGTGATTCAGGATGCAGGAGCTTAACACATGGCTTCCGAATCTCATGAGGAGGCTTCCCGAGTTCTGGAAGGCATGCGGTGATACGTTATTGATGGAGGTGTGGTCGGGAGCAATCATCTTTGTGTTCGGCCTCGTGTTCGGAGTAATCCTGACTGTAACCAAGCCCGGCGGAATCATGGAGAACAAGCCCGTCTATCAGGTGCTCGACAAGATAATTAACCTCTTCAGGTCAATACCGTTCATCATCCTGCTGACTGCGTTAATGCCGCTGTCCCGCGCAATCATGGGCACAGCAATTTACGTGAGAGGAGTAATTGTGCCGCTGGTGTTCGGAGCGACGCCGTTCTTCTCGAGGCAGGTTGAGAGTGCGTTAGCCCAGACGGACAAGGGATTAGTTGAGGCTGCGCTGTCGATGGGATCGAGTCCGTTCGAGGTGATATTCCGTGTGTACCTGCGGGAGAGTCTCGCGCCGATAATCCGGGCAGTAACGATAACGATAATTAGCCTTCTTGGCCTGACTGCGATGGCTGGAGCTGTCGGAGCAGGAGGACTCGGAGACTTCGCGATACGCTACGGGCATGACCGGAACATGCAGGACATTACGTGGGTAGTTGTGGGAGTGCTTGTAGCCGGAGTGAGCATAGTGCAGTGGCTCGGCGAATATCTGGCCAGAAAGAACACGCATTAATCTATGAGCGGTTATAGTTTCGCAGCTATTCATAAGGGGCATTACGTGGGTAGTTGTGGGAGTGCTTGTAGCCGGAGTGAGCATAGTGCAGTGGCTCGGCGAATATCTGGCCAGAAAGAACACGCATTAATCTATGAGCGGTTATAGTTTCGCAGCTATTC
>JAFSUD010000055.1 GCA_017445405.1 Synergistaceae bacterium | reverse complement strand
TCATCAATAATCCTTCACATAATTTCACGGATGGAAAGAGAATTTTACCAGCTACTTTAACAACTACAGAAATGTATCATGAGGCAGGTATCCATCAAGTTTTACAGACGCAAAATTTTTCATTAATATCACACTTTCTGACGCGCATTCATTAAGAGTAAATCACACGATTTCGAAAACTTAATATTTGTCATAGAATCTTAATTATCCACATTCAGAATTTATCAGGAGGTAATTCATATCATGCGTAAGTTATTCGCGCTTGTTCTCACTCTCGCAGTCCTCTTCTCGGCAGCCTCAGCTTTCGCCGACGTAAAAATCGCTTTCTCTCAGATAGGCCAGGAGTCCGACTGGCGCACTGCCAACACCGACGACATAACGAAGGCCATCACATCACATCCCGGGTGGACGTTCATCTACGACGACGCACAGCAGAAGCAGGAGAACCAGATTAAGGCACTCCGCAACTTCATCACTCAGAACGTCGACTACATACTCTTCACCGGCGTAGTGTCCACAGGCTGGGATGAAGTCCTCAAGGAAGTAAACGAGGCCGAGATTCCGTTATTGCTGATTGACCGTATGCCCGACTGCGCAGACAAGATAGAGTACGAGGCAGCATTCGGCGGAGATTTCGTCGAGGAAGGCAGAAGACAGATTGCATGGGTCGGCGAGTACCTCAAGGCAAAAGGCCGCGGCGATGAGGACGTGAACGTCGTCATCATGGAAGGCACGACCGGAGCAAGTGCACAGACCGGACGCACAGAAGGCAACCTTGCAGGACTGAAGGCATATCCTCATCTGAAGCTCATTGCCCAGCAGTCAGGCAACTTCACCAGAGCTGAGGGCCAGGCAGTTATGGAAAGCTGGCTGAAGTCGTTAGAGAAAATTGACGTACTCATTGCACAGAATGACGATATGGCGTTGGGCGCGATCGACGCAATCAAGGCAGCAGGAAAAGTTCCCGGCAAGGACATTATCATTGTTGGGTGCGACAGCGTGAAGGCAGCTTTTGACGCGATACTTGCAGGAGACATGAACTGCACAGTGGAGTGCACTCCGCTGTACTCGAAGTTCGTTGTTGACGCTCTCGAGAAGCTCATTGCAGGAGAGAAGCTCGGCAAAGAGATAGTTCACCCTGCAGAAGGAGTGTTTGACACTGAAGGCGGAATAGATCTCGGCACAGTAACCTCACAGAAAGCCGCTGACGTAATCGCATCAAGAGTGTACTAATTCACTAACCCCACCCGGCCTCCCCTTAAACAAGGGAGGAGACATGCAGGAAGTCGCCACTTCATAAGGGGAGATTTAGAGGGGTTACCGTCTTATGTGGGCGGGGGCATAAACACCTCCGCTCTTTTTTGTGCAGAGGAGGGAGATAACGTGAACAATAATATTCTTGAGATGAAGCAGATAGAGATTCAGTTTCCCGGAGTAAAGGCTCTCGACAAAGTAGACTTCTCATTGAAGGCCGGAGAAGTACACTCATTGCTTGGCGAGAACGGAGCAGGAAAATCTACGCTCATCAAGTGCCTGACCGGAGTCAACAAGATGGATGCAGGCGCAATAATTCTTGACGGCCAGGAAATCCGCCCCCAAGACCCGGGCCATGCTATGACGCTGGGAATATCTACAGTGTTTCAGGAGGTCAACCTGTGCCCGAATCTCAGCGTTGCAGAAAATATCTTTGTAGGAAGGCAGCCTATGAAGTATCACCAGATTAACTGGCGCGAGATTAACAGACGGGCAGAAGAATTACTCTCAGGCTTCGGGCTGAAGATTGACGTAACCCGTCCGCTGTCCTACTACTCGACGGCGATTCAGCAGATGGTCTCCATTGCGAGGGCTGTTGACGTGAAGGCCAAGATTCTGATTCTCGACGAGCCTACAAGTTCCCTCGACACCGGAGAAGTGCAGTTACTCTTCAGAGTCATGCGCGAGCTTAAGGCTGAGGGTATGGGTATCATCTTCATCACGCACTTTCTGGATCAGGTCTACGAAATTTCCGACAGAATGACTATATTGCGCAACGGCCATCTTGTAGGCACATACGGAATTTCTGAACTTAGCCGTGTAGAGCTTGTTACTATGATGATCGGCAAGGACTTTTCGCAGATGTTCGAGCTTGAGCGTGCAGAGGCATCACCTGACGCAAATATCGCGCTCGAGGCAGAACACTTAGGCGTTCCGGGGAAGGTTGAAGACTTCTCGCTGAAGATTCGTGAAGGCGAATTAGTGGGCTTTGCGGGACTCTTGGGGAGCGGACGGACTGAGACAGCAGAGATGTTGTTCGGAGCTGTCCCGTCATCTAGAGGGAGCATGAAGCTCGAAGGGCACGACGTGAAGATTAACACTCCCGGCGACGCACTGAATAACCGAATGGCCTTCTGTCCTGAAGACAGGAAACGCGACGGCATAATCAGCGACTTATCCATCAGGGAAAACATCATCCTTGCACTTCAGGCACGCAGAGGATTCATGAAGCCCCTGACACGCGCAGAACAGCAGGAACTCGCAGACAGGTACATTAAGCTCTTGGGCATAGCAACTCCCGACGCGGAGAAGAAAATCGGCGAACTCTCCGGAGGCAACCAGCAGAAAGTTATTCTTGCGCGGTGGATGGCAACACAGCCCGCGATTCTGATTCTTGACGAACCCACACGAGGCATCGACATAGGCGCGAAGGCAGAGATTCAGAAGCTCATGCTCCAGATGTGCGAAGAAGGCTCGTCGGTAATCTTCATCTCGTCTGAGCTTGACGAGATCATCAGGTGCTCGGGAACTGTTGTAGTCATGCGCGACAGAAAGAAGGTCGCCGAGCTTGCGGGGAGCGAGTGCACGCAGCAGAAGATTCTGGAAATCATAGCCGGTGCAGCGTAAGGAGGGATTGACGGCATGAAGAACTCTAAGATTTTGGGGGCAGTGATGGCCGAAGTGCTGTTGCTGCTCGTGTGTCTGGTTATCCGGCCGGACTTCTTCAGCATAAGCTACCAGCCTACAACAGGTATGCTCTACGGAAACATAATAGACATTCTGAACAGGTCAAGCGAAATCACAATAATTGCTATGGGAATGACTCTGATTATTGCGCTCGGAGGCACTGACTTATCCGTCGGAGCACTCGTCGCAGTCTCCGGAGCAGTCGCGCTGAAACTTCTGCGCTGGGATGTCCTCGAGTACAACACTCCGGGAGATTACACAGTCTGTAATTTCTTCTGGGTTCTGGTGCTGCCGCTGGTAGTGTGTACATTGATGGGACTCTTCAACGGCTTTCTTGTGGCTAAGGGAGGAATGCAGCCGATTATTGCGACGCTGATTCTGATGGTCTGCGGGCGCGGTGTTGCGCAGATTCTCACGGACGGCAAGCAGTTCACGACAGGCTACGCTCCCTTTAAGGTCATCGGGCAGGGAAGTTTTCTGTGGCTTCCTGTGCCGATCATTATCACCGTGATAGTTGTAGCGTTCATGGCGTGGTTCACGAGGAGGACGGCTTTCGGGACGTTCGTTGAGGCAGTGGGCATAAACCGAAGCGCGAGCAGATTATCAGGCATCAATGCAGCAATGATTATCTTCATAGCGTTTGCGGTTACGGGCCTGCTTTCGGGAGTCTCGGGGCTGATTTACTCGAGCCGGATAATGTCCAACGACTCGAACAATGCGGGACTGAATTACGAGATGGATGCGATTCTGGCGGTGGTAATCGGGGGAACGAGCATGACGGGCGGAAAATTCAGCCTTGCCGGTACAGTCGTGGGGTCGATATTGATTCGCACAATAGTTACTCTGGTGTACTACTTCGGGATAGTGTCAGAGGCTACTATGGCGTTCAAGGCATTGATTATTGCAGTGGTGATAGTCCTGCAGTCTGAGCCGGTGAGAAATTATCTGTCTAAGAGGAGGGCGAAGAAGTCATGAAGAATATTCTGCGCAGACTCTCTAACCCGATGTACATAATGATTTATGCGACAGTGGGAATATTTCTTGCGATATATGCCGCCGGAGCTGCTGCTTATGGGGACAGGGGATTTCTGACATTGCGGACGTTCGTGAACATGTTCATTGACAATGCGTATTACGGGATTTCTGCAGTCGGTATGACGATGGTGTTAATCACCGGAGGAATAGATTTGTCGGTCGGAGCAGTGGCCTCACTCACCGGAATGTTCATAGCTTACGGGACGGCGATACTTCATCTTCATCCGGCTGTGTGCATTCTTGCAGCTCTGGTTATGGGCGTTGGGCTTGGCCTCCTGATGGGCTGGGTTATCGAGTACCTGAACGTTCCGCCCTTCATCACAACATTGACGGGAATGTTCCTAGCGCGCGGGGTGTGCTCGCTGATAAGCCGTGAGTCGATCAACATCCAGCACTCAATGATAGACGCGCTCGCAGGCTGGAAAATATACTTCATGCACACCGTCAACGGAAAATGGGTGAAGGTGAAGCCGATTGCATTTATCAACTTCAACGTGATTCTGTTTATCGTGATGATAATTATCGGGACGTATATTTTGCAGAGGACGCGATTCGGGAGGAATATTTATGCGGTCGGAGGCAATGAGCAGAGTGCGAGATTGATGGGGCTTCCTGTTGCGAGGACGAAGATTCTCGTGTATGGCTTCAACGGGCTGTGCTCAGTCTTGGCCGGGATAAGCTATGCGCTGTACGTGAAGAGCGGGTGGAACTTGTCGCTGCAGGGAGCGGAGCTTGATGTGATTACGTGTGCGGTGATTGGAGGGACGCTGCTGACCGGAGGAGTCGGGAGCATGATCGGGACTCTGTTCGGAGTGCTGCTGAAGTCGATAATACCGGCATTGATTACGTTCAACGGACATTTGCTCTCGTGGTGGGGAAAGATTGCGACAGGAGCGTTATTGCTGATGTTCATATGCATTCAGAGAATCGTTGTTAGTTATTCTGGCAGAAAAAGGGCAGAGTAAGAATTTCCCCCTGTTGTTATGGCAGGGGGATTTTCTGTCTAGTTGGTCTCGATGCACAAGACTTCACGCAGAAGTGTATTCGTGAATATTCTTGCTCCCTTCCTGTTCATGTGGTCAGTGTTGAAGAACAGGCTGTAATCATTCGTGTACCTTTCGTCTTCGGAGTAATCGTAATATTTCACGCCTGTATGTCTGACAACATCATCAATCACTGCACGGAAATCACCGTAAAATTCCGGGTCATTCTTCTTTACTGCGTCGTTGTACTCTTTCAGATACGGAGTTGTAATGAGGATAGGAGCTGCTCCAAGTTCATGACATAGCGCAATAATTTTCATCAGAGCCTCCACAGCTTCACGGTTGAACAGCCTTCTTCCTTCGTTATCCTTCTTGTCAGCAATGAATCCCTTGTACCTTACGAGTGCATGAACCTTTGCAGCTTCAGGGTCAGTAGTAAAATTCCACATATCACCACTCGGCTTAAACAATAAGCGCAGAAAACTCACCGCATTATCTGCAATAAGAGCAGGCATATAGTTTACGTAAAAATTTGTTTTGATGTCGTATTCATCTATGCGCGAGCTGTCAAGGAATCTGTAATAACGTCTATTCTTTGAAGCAAAATCAGCACCCTGAACTTCAGGCTTGCCGAAGAAGGAGAAGTGCGAGATGACGATGAATACTGCGGCATCTTTACGGATTTTGTCTCTGAACTGCTCAAGAATCTTGTAGTCATAACGCAAAGACTGCGAGGGAAGAGCAAAGTTGAAGCATGTATACTTTTCCCCTGCGTCATCGTAATTGAAGCCGTAATAGCCGTGGCTGCTCCCGAAATTACATATCTGTATTCCTTCAGGAACATTGACGATAAACGCACTGTCATTTTTCTTGTCTGACATGCTCCCGAAATTGCTGCTGTATATTCTGTAGATGCAGAGGGCATTGACGGCAATAGTTATCAATGACAGAGCCAGAGTGTAGATGAATATTTTTGTGAGAAATTTTCTCATGGCTGTTCAGAACTGGAAATACACAAATTCAGTGGCTACACCTTTTGGAGAGAAGAAGGCTATCACCAGACCAGCAGCCAAGTAAGCCGTCCATCGCACAGATTTGCTCTTTCTGCTAAGAATATCGATTGCGTCAACTTTTCGGAACGCAGAGAAGCAGTCATAGATAAACAAAATCAGCAGATACATGCAGATTTGGAACAATGCTACTTTCTTGAGGTTTATAGCATTGCAGCCGAGCTTGATGTACTGGAAAATGTTTCCTGCACCGCTTAACGCATAAGTGAACACATACATTGATTCACTGAGACTCTGCGCCCTAAAGAACACCCAAGCCATCATCACGAACAGGAACGTCAGACACACTCTCACTCCACGCATCACGCCGTGAACCTCCTGCTTCCTGCCAGCAAACGTATTCTCGACAATCTGACCCAATCCATGAACAGCTCCCCAGATCACGAACGTCCAGTCCGCTCCGTGCCACAAGCCCGAGATCATGAATGTAATCATCAGGTTAATGCTGTGCCTGAACTTTCCGCACCTGCTCCCTCCGAGCGGAATATACACATAATCCCTGAACCAAGTAGAGAGCGAGATATGCCACCTGCTCCAGAACTCCCTTATGCTCGCAGAGAAATAAGGACTCCTGAAATTCTCCATGAGGTCAATTCCGAGCATCTTAGAGCAGCCCCTCGCAATGTCGGAATACCCCGAGAAGTCGCAGTAAATCTGAAGTGTGAAGAAGCCGACAGCGAGCACCAAAGCGAAGCCCTCATAGCTGTACACATCAGCAAATACTCTATCGACATACACAGCCAGCACATCAGCTATGCATAGTTTCTTGAAGAAACCCCACGTCATCAGCTTCACTCCGTATGTTGCCTGCTCGTAGTTGAACTCATGAACCGCCTTAATCTGCGGCAACAAATTATTTGTGCGCTCAATCGGCCCTGCTACTAACTGCGGAAAATATGACACGAACAATGCATACACGAAGAAGTTTTGTTCTGGCTTTACATTTCCCCTGTACACGTCGATCACATAGCTCAATGTCTGAAAAGTGTAGAAGGATATTCCGACAGGCAATAACAGCTTTAACGTCATGGGGTGCAAGTGAAGAGCAAACATGTTCAGGAAGTCAGCGAATGCCCCAGCAAAGAAGTTGAAGTACTTGAACACGAAGAGCACGCCCAGACACGCTATTAACGTTCCCGCAAGAATCAGCCGCTTCATTTTCTGAGAGTCTGCCCTATGAATCATGAGAGCTGCGGAGTACGAGACTAGCGTCGTAAACAGAATCAGAACTACGTACTTAACATTCCAGCTCATGTAGAACCAGTAGCTCGCGATGAGAAGAACAGCCGTCCTGAATCTGTGAGGCATTCCCCAGTAAAGCGCAAAGACGACCGGGAAGAACACTGCGAATTGCCAGGAGTTAAACAGCATAGTGTTCACCTCCCAGAATTTGAGGTATAATTACAGTTTCAGCTAAGATTTGTAAGTGTAGATTTAGACGGGCACAGTGATGTGTGTGTGTGTGTGTGTG
>JAFSUD010000008.1 GCA_017445405.1 Synergistaceae bacterium | reverse complement strand
ACTTGACTTGACTTGACTTGACTTGACAAATTATACACGTCATGACAAAAAGCACAATCCTTTCTTTGCAGGAAATTTTAGGAATTATAGCATAATCGGCTATAATAACTTCACCGCAGACAACAGCTAATTCACAGGAGGCAGATAAACATGAAAATGACGTTCCGCTGGTACGGCAGCAAGTCCGACCCGATCCCCCTCAAATACATTAAGCAGATAGCCGGAGTCTCCGGACTTATGGGGCTTCTCGACAAACCCGCAGGCGTAACATGGGAAGACGCAGAGATCGCCGCACTCGTCAATGAAGTCCACGAGGCAGGACTCGAACTCGAGGTCATCGAGAGCGTAAACGTCCACGAGGACATCAAGACCGGCCAGCCCTCACGGGACGAGTACATCACGAACTACATTGAGAGCATCAGGAATCTTGCGCGTTACGGCGTGAAGGTCATCATCTATAACTTCATGCCCGTGTTCGACTGGCTGCGCACAGATCTCGCAAGAGTCATCCCTGAAGACGGCAGCAACTCCCTCTACTTCGACGAAAAGGATCTCGGCGACATGGGGCCTCTCGAGATCGTCCGCAAGACAGCAGAGGACTCGCAGGGATTCACTCTTCCCGGCTGGGAACCTGAACGGCTCGCGCTCCTCGAGACGACACTCAAGCAGTACGAGGGCATGACTCCCGACGACCTCCGCAAGAACTACAAGTACTTCCTCGACGCAGTAATCCCGGTGTGCGAAGAACTCGGCGTGAAGATGGCGTGCCACCCTGACGATCCGGCATGGCCTATCTTCGGGCTTCCGAGAATTGCGCACTCACAGGAGGACTACGACAAGATAGTTGCTCTTCACGACTCGCCCGCTAACACAGTGTGCCTCTGCACAGGCTCGCTCGGCTCGAATCCCGACAACGATATTCCGTCAATCGTCAGGCACTTCGGGAGCATGAACAGGATCGGAGCAATGCACATCAGGAACGTGAAGTATCTCGGCTATCACAAGTTCAGGGAGGCAGCGCATTTGTCGTTCACCGGAGACCTAGACATGTACGCAATCGTGAAGGCTGTGTACGAGACATGCCCGGACGTGTACATCAGGCCGGATCACGGGCGCATGATCTGGGACGAGAAGGGCAGGCCGGGCTACGGACTCTATGACCGTGCGCTCGGAGCGGAGTACCTCTGGGGACTCTGGGAAGCCATAGACAGAAACGCTAAGGGAAAGTAACTGCATGATGAGACGAGCTGTTGACGTGCTCATGACGATAGCATTAATGCTCCTGATGTCGAAGCAGATAACGGAGCAGGCAGGGCATGAGTACGTCGGCATCACAATGTTTGTGCTGTTCGTTGTGCACCAATGGCTTAACCGCAGGTGGTACGGCTCGCTCTTCAAGGGCAGGTACACAGCCAACCGTGTGCTCTCTACAACTATCAACATCTCGCTGCTGGTGTCGTTCTTGATGACGGCCTTTAGTGGCATCATGATTTCCGAGAATTTCCCTGAACTTAACATTGAGGCCTTGACCTCTTTTGCTAGGACGGCTCATCTGTGCTGTTCGTACTTGAGCTTTGTGCTGATGGGGATACATCTCGGGCTTCACTGGGGAATGGTTGCCGGAAGGATAACC
This sequence comes from Synergistaceae bacterium, assembly GCA_017445405.1. Classification (GTDB taxonomy): domain Bacteria; phylum Synergistota; class Synergistia; order Synergistales; family Aminobacteriaceae; genus JAFUXM01. Next base: position 29,002 of record JAFSUD010000008.1, on the reverse strand, counting down.
TCTGCTTGGCCGGGAGTTCTCGGGAGTGCGTTTGCCGGATGGGGGCTGTACGTATTCATGAGTGCGAGGCTGTACGAGTATATATTTCTGATTAACGAGTTCGCATTCATTGACTACGACAAGAACGCTTTGCTGGCTCTCACTGAGAACATAGCCATGATGTCGTTCTGGACGCTTGCAGGGTATCAGGCGAGCCGTCTTCTTTCCGGAAAGTATGTGCGTCCGCTCGTGAGTTCGGCAATAACGGCAGGAGTGTATGTGATTCTGGTGATGTGGCTGGGTATACCGGAGGCGATGTTCTAGCAATGAACGTATCAGGAATAGTGATAGGCTTTGCGTGCTTCGTGATTATCGGAGTGTTTCACCCTATCGTCATAAAGTGCGAGTACTATTTTGGAGCTAAGATGTGGCCTGTGTTCCTAGTGATGGGGATTATAGGCCTTATTGCCTCAGTGATGATTGAAAGCGATATTCTATCAGGGATTGCTGGAGTGTTCGGAGTGTGTTCATTGTGGAGCATACATGAGCTGAAGAAGCAGGAAGAGAGAGTTGCGAAAGGCTGGTTTCCTAGAAATCCTAAACGCGGTTAATTCCGTGATATAATTGCACAAAATTTCACTGCAGGAGGAATATTTGTAATCATGGCAGAAAAAGTTTGCCCGGTATGTCATAAAGAGTTGAAGCTCAAAGAGGCCGATTATCCTATGGGAAGCGCATTGTTCAAGGCAGATCGCGTTCATGTAGACATTTACGAGTGCCCCGAGTGCGAGAGAGTCGAGCTTTTTGCAGCAGAACCCAAACTCGTGAAGTGCCCGAAGTGCGGAACTCTCCACAGCCCCAAAGAAGCATGTGCAGTTTGTGCGCTGAATGCAGGCTTGGATGCAGAAGTTGTAAAATAGCAGACAAAGACAATAAGTCCCGGTCAGTGAGTAATATTCACCGGCCGGGATATTTTTAGTCCTTCACGAACTCGAACAGTCCGCCAACAGCTCCGCCGTAATAGACCCCGAAGCCCTTAGCGTGAAATTCCTCAAAGCTCAGGTGCTCAAAGTACCCTAATTTTCCCTTCATCTCGCTGGCCACTGTGAAATCTGCAAGCCGCAGTCCGCTCATCGTCTCAGCCACAAGTTCAGGCTTGAAGATTCTGTGCGCGTTGAAGGCGACTCCGCTTTCATCTCCGACAGGTACGGCGATATACAGGTGTCCTCCACGAGCGAGGACTCTCTGCATTGACCTCATGGCAGCAAAGCACGCTTCAGGGTCTACCGGGTCTCCATAGCGGCCAAGCCCGAAGTGTTCCGGTGCACATAATGACGACAGAGACACGAGCGAGTTATCCGCAATGCCCTCAAGATTCGTAGCATCAGCCTGAATAAAGTTCAGCCCCTCGACTTTCTGGGGCAATGGCCGGATGTCTATCATTGTGAGCTGCATGAACGGCAGAATATGAGCAATGAATCCGTCAACTCTTGAGCCTATGTCGTAGTGTTCGCTTGGGTGTGTGTGAAATATCTTGCGTGCTGCCCACAAGTCCTGCCAGAAGTAATAGCCCAAACTTCCGGCGTTGTCGTCCCAGTCGTTGAGGCAAGGATACAGATGACTGATTGAAGCGTGAAACTCAGGGCGTGTGTTTCGAGAATTATATTCTCTCATATCTCGGAACAATCTACCGACTTTAGGAAAAGTGCGCAAAGGGTGCTTGATGAAGTTCTTGATGAGTGGCTTTAACATGACGGCCACCTCATTAATTGCACTGGGGATGATTCGGGATAGATTAAGCTACTGCGAACTGCGAACTGCGAACTGCGAACTGCGAACTGCGAACTGCGAAATTATACACACTTCACTCATTCATGTAAACCTCCTTAATACTGAAATTCCCCGCCATTTCTCAGACGGGGTAATCTTGTCATAACGTTATGCCTTGATAGCCTCTGCCCTGCCCGGATATGCCGCTAATGCATTCTTCAGAATGTATAACGCCTTCTCGAGGTCTTCCTTCTTGAGGACATAAGCCATTCTCACTTCATCCATGCCTAAGCCGGGCTGTGCATAGAACCCGCTCCCGGGTGCCGCCATCGTCGTCTCGCCGTTGATGTCGAAGTTTTCCAGCATCCAGATGATGAATTTTTCGCTGTCATCAACAGGCAGCTTCACCATCGTGTAGAACGCTCCCTTCGGCTCATGGCACATTACGCCGTCAATAGCCTTGAGTCCGCGATACAGCACATCCCTGCGCATCTTGTACTCCTTGTTGACTTCCTGCAGATAACTCTTCGGAGTCTTGTAGAGTGCCGCTGCTCCGACCTGCTCGATCGCTGACACGCTCAGTCTTCCCTGACACAGCTTCATCACTTCAGCAAGAAACTCTTTGTTCTTGATGGCAAGGCAGCCGATTCTGATTCCGCAGGCACTGAAACGCTTTGACACAGAGTCAACCATTATTACCCTGTCTCTTGCGTCCTCAACTGCTCCGAAGCTCATGAAGTCTCCCGCCTCATAGATGAACTCCCTGTACACTTCGTCCGCAATGATGAACAGGTCGTGCTTCTTGGCCAGCCTGCAGAGCATGTTCACTTCGTCGGGAGTGTAGGAGACTCCGGTCGGGTTGCACGGGTGCGACACCCAGAATGCCCGCGTCTTCGGAGTGATGAGCTTCTCGATTTCTGCCTCACTCGGAAGGTGGAATCCTGTCTCTGCCTTCGTGGGGATGGGCGAGAGCTTTGCGAGTGCGAGTTTCGCAAACGTGTTGTAGTTCGCGTAGAAGGGTTCAGGCACAAGAATCTCATCTCCCGGATCGCAGAGAATCATCACGATGAACTGCAACGCCTCGCTCCCTCCGCAGGTAACGTAGATCTCATCAGGGCTGTAGTTGACACCCATAGCCTGATAGTAGCCTGAAATCGCCTCGCGCAGTTCCTTGATTCCCTGTGAGGGCTGATAGGCTATCGTCGCAGGGTGAAAGTTCTTCACTGCCTCGAAATACTCATTGGGCGTGATGATGTCCGGCTGCCCTATATTGAGGTGATAAACCTTCTTGCCCTTAGCCTTTGCTGCGTCAGCGTAGGGAATGAGCCTGCGTATTGGCGAGATCTTCAACGCCTTGATTCTGTCAGAAAGATGCATAGTGATTACTGCCTCCTACTTTGCTTTGCCTTGTGAGGCTACTGCTGCCTGTGCTGCTGCAATTGCTGCTGCGTCGCCGAGATAACGGTGCGACTTCGGCGTGAGGTCGTCGTTCAGCTCGTACACCAGCGGCACGCCGGTCGGGATGTTGAGTTCGAGGATGTCCTTCTCGGAGATGTTGTCGAGGTACTTTACGAGTGCACGCAGAGAATTTCCGTGAGCAGCGATGATTATCTTCTTGCCGGACTTGATGGCGGGGACGATGCTCTCCTGCCAGAACGGGACAACGCGAGCTACTGTGTCAGCGAGGCACTCGGTCAGGGGCAGCTCGGCCTCAGTGAGTCCCGTGTAGCGCGGGTCGTGTCCCGGGTAACGCTCGTCTTCCTTCGTGAGCACGGGGGGCTGAATGTCATAGCTTCTCCTCCAGATCTTCACCTGAGCGTCGCCGTACTTGGCCGCTGTGTCTGCCTTGTTGAGACCCTGCAGCGCGCCGTAATGCCTCTCGTTGAGCTTCCACGAATGCTGGACGGGTATCCACATTCTGTCCATCTCCTCGAGGACAAGCCACAGAGTCTTGATTGCCCTCTTGAGCACGGACGTGAACGCATAGTCGAACGCAAAGCCTTCAGCTTTGAGCAGACGGCCTGCAGAGCGGGCTTCCTCAATGCCCTTCTCGGAAAGTGGAACATCAGTCCAGCCGGTGAATCTGTTCTCTTTGTTCCATGCTGATTCGCCGTGACGTATTAACACGATTTCGTACATGATGAATTTTCCTCCTGTATATAGTAAGTTGCAGGTAAGATTATCAGAAAATTGCTATTTTTCAAAGCCTCACGCTATTTTTGCCTCATGCTCAGGAACTCTCAGGCTGAATGAATGTGCTATAATTCCCTCACAAATCCACTCATCAATCATCAAGAAGGGCTGATAGTTTTATGGATGTACATTTCCGCAGTTCCGCACCAGAAGAGTCCGGCACGTTCCTGCAGTCAATGAGGGCGGACTTCTTGCGTGTAAAGTGAAAACGGCGCACTGTCCATCAAAATATCACGCAAAATGACGTTGACAACTGCACATAATTTTTACGGGCTACGGGTTACGGCATAACTATTCCCTAAAATCCTTCTCTCCAAGACCTCCTCCGTGAAATTCATAGAGAACTTATGCGCTCGTTCACGGCAGAATATTATTGTTCTGCTACCGTATCTTTATGAATTAACAGGAGGTATCACAATGAAGTATAAATCTTTATGCCTGATGGTGTTTGCGGCTATGCTGCTGGGCAGTCAGGCAGAGGCCGTAAAACTCATTGGTATGACCTTCCAGTCGCAGGAATTAAAATTCTCAAGTGCGACACAGGCGGTGGGAAAGATGTAGTCGTTGCAGCACATGCCACTCAGTGCTTCGTTTTTGGAGATGGAACTGCTAATTATGATTATTATTACTTTCGCTTTTATTTACAGCAGTTTGCATATTCTGGCGGAAAATTTGATAGACAAGGGAAGGTAAATAAGATACGTGAGGATTCCAAGAGAGTAGACCTAAATTCGGGAGAGGAGTACAAATTCGCTCCGGTAGGCCGAAATGAAGCACTCTATCCTTGGGTAGACCGTAAAGCAATTGCCGGATATTTTAACACTGGTGCGCACGAGGATTATAAAATCTGAGGCCAGAATGATAACGTCGCAGTTGCGGTTGTAGCTGCGGACTTCGCAGATGAGGGCATCGCTCTCGGAAACCACACGCACGTAATCAAAGACGATGACGTCAGCTATATGGCCGTGCTTCAGGGTGTTCCGTATCACGTTGACAACATATCTGAGGACGGAAAAACTCTCACGACAGTGCCGGTAAACTACTCGTATCACAATGATATGCTGACGGCCTACGAGACATCATCATCATCAAGCGAAGGCTCTACCACGAACTTCGACATTCACGACTCTGTAGAGACGATTTTTGCCCTTGACCAGAACACGGCGAACAACATAATCGGAGGCAACAAGACCATTAAGACCATGTCCGGGCTTGTGAAAACTTTTGCGGGCTTCATTCCTCAGGTGAATAAAGGTCTCGGATATGTTGACAAGTTCACGAACTTCATCGACATCTGCACAGATAAGGTTGAAAAGATCAAAGAGGGCTTTGACAAGGAAGTAAAGCAAGATGATACCATGAGAGAACTCACTATACACCGCAGCGACGTGATTCAGTATGTCTCAGCACCTCATAATATCTGGCGTTACCCGATTATCTCTGACACTGTGCCTACTTGGAAAGGCTATTACGATGCCACTGATAAATACGTCGCAAAACAGGATTTTCTCACGTTCAACCTGTACGATGACGTTTCATTCAAGACGTATGAGAAGACTGACCTGTATCAGCCCAGACACGAGAACGGAAATTTATTCTCGTACCCCTCAAGTGTTGAGAATGTCGAGGGCTATGACAGCAAGAATCTTTTGACTGGTGAGGATCCGGAATATAAGCAAATATGAACATCGGGTCAGGACAAAGCGGCAAAGTTCTATAAAGCCAGCGAATATCAGCAGACAGAGTCAAGGAAAGTTGAAACCGGTCTTATCACTAATACCGCAAACGCAATCGGTTCACTGTTCGGGAAAACCCTTGTTGATGTCCCTGAGAATGAGACAGGCCCGACCTACACGAGAAAGAACAGCACGGAAGAGCAAATCAGATTCCATTTCCCGGACACTGACGGCGCGCGTCTGCTTCAAGGTTACGCTGTAGAATTTGCTGCTTTCACTATGGATAACGGAGCGATTGCTAACGCTTTTGCTGTAACGGATTTGGACAGGGACAAGAACCTCTTCAACAGGTACACCAGCCTTTACAGAACGAAGCCTGACCCGTCGTTCGTACTGCCTTATAAGTTCGTGGTAGGAGACAGCAACCCATCAATGCCGAAATTCATCGTCAATCCGAGCCGCGCTGAAGCAATGACTATGAGGGGCGTTAGATTCCTGGCGAAAGACTACAACAAATACACCTCCAAGAATCTGATTGCCGGACTGAATTATCAGGTACAAATTCCGCTGTACAATGCGAGCTTCAAGGATGCCAACAACGTAAGGGTTAATCTGTACTGGCTGAAGAACAATGTTCAGGAGGAGGGGCTTGACGAGAAAGTTTTTATCGGAAGGTCTCCTGCTGTAAACATGTCGGGCTGGTCTGATGACGGCAAGAACGAAGCCAACAATAAGGCGTGGGTGTATATCGACTTCACTCCGAACAAGACGATCACTAAGGACGGCAATTATTACCTTTACGCAGAGATTGAGTATTCCGGCGATGAAGTTCACAAGAATCGCAGTGCTGAAGATCCGGGCGGAAACAATCAGGGATATTTTGCTTTCTCAGTTGAGGGCAGCGACACAGCGGAGGCCGCCGGCTTCAGGGCAAGCACTACTCTTAGCGAGGACATAGAGTATCTTTTGAGCATCGTATCTTTCCCGAAGGTGAGGTACAACGACAAAGAGGGCTGGGCTGATTTCTTCAACGCGTATGTGAAGGACAGTGAAGGGCCGTTCACAATGAAGGTAGCAATCACTAACGAGATGGATTACACGATTCCGAGCGTAGAGTTCTGCTCGTTCTTCTACGATAAAGATTTGTGGGAAGGGGAACATATCCCCTACACTACGACTAGCTACTCTGAGCACTTTACGCTTTTCCCGCATGAGACGTACTCGTTTGAGGTTACGGTTGACGCTGAGACTGCGGACAGAATGAGGGCGGCAGGACTCGGCAACGTGTGGTGTGATCTGAAGTACCGTCCTGCACTGCTTGATGCAATTTATGAGGCGGTGTACGGCCACCCTTACAGCGGGAATATTCCCGACGGCGATGCTGCCCCTGCTGCTGACGAAGAGGACGAGGGCGAGACTCCGCCGGAAGATGAAGCCCCTGAAGGTACGGATAATTCACTCAGCGATCCCGGCTCATCCAGCAGCGGCTGTAACGCTGGAATTTCTGTGTCGGTGCTTGGCCTGATGTCAGCGTCTTTGCTTCTCAGGCGCAGAACTCATTAACCGCTTCTTGAAGTCCCCGTAGCCTTTAACGACTGCGGGGCTTTGTCATTGCTTGGCCTGATGTCAGCGGCTTTGCTTCTCAGGCGCAGAACTCATTAACCGCTTCTTGAAGTCCCCGTAGCCTTTAACGACTGCGGGGCTTTTTTCATGACCGCGTTAAACTTTCAGGGGTATAATTGCGACAATCTATATATCCCACCAGAAGGAGAAATAATTATGGCATCACAGAATAATTTGCTGGGCTATATCGTCATACAGGGAGGAGAAGGCCAGCTCAGAGGCATAGTCTTAGTTACTGACCCGCGCGGAATCCCTGCAGACTTCAGATACACAGACTTGATACGTCCCAAGAAGTTAGAGCGCATATTGTACGGTGATGCGTTTGACACTTACGTTAAGCAGGAATTGATTCTTGAGAGCCTTCTTGAGGCAGTGAATCCCGAGCCGAGTCTGTGGATCTGCAATGACAGCGAGATACTTTCCCCGCTCCGTGAACTCAGCAAGGTGAAGACCGTATTGCTTGAGGAGTCTCCGCATGTCCCGCTTGATGCTCCCGGAAGCATCGAGAACTTGTCCGAGCCGGGAGCGTATCTGCTTCAGGCAGACCCTCACGGGAATCCGTTGCGTGCGGAGTTTCCTGAAGGAGTGCGTTCTGACGAGGTGCAGCAGGTCGGGGCAATGCTTACGGAGTTTGCAGAGACGATGACTCTTCTCGAGCCGTTCACGAGGATTCAGCGTCTCATGTCTGCGTTGGCTGCAGGGAATCAGTGATGTTTGACTCTCCATCAGCCCGGCAGCTTACAGGACTCCCGGAAGTTCACGCTGTCAGGCAGTCCGCAGAGATATATGCACTTAAGAGGTGAATCTATGTTAGACGCTTCACGCATACCATCAACCCGGCAGCTTACAGAACTCCCGGAAGTTCACGCTGTCAGGCAGTCCGCAGAGACATATGCACTTAAGAGGTGAATCTATGTTAGACACTTTACGCATACCATCAGCCCGCCAATTTGCAGGCAGTCATGAGGTTATTACTGTCAGGCAGCCAGTAGAGATATATGCACTTGAGAGGTGAATTTATGTTAGACGCTTTACGCATGGCATTAGCCCGGCAGTTTGTAGGCCGTCATGAGGGGATCACTGTCAGGCAGCCAGTAGATACATATGCACTTAAGAGGTGAATCTATGTTAGACGCTTTACGCATGGCATTAGCCCGCCAATTTGTAGGCCGTCCCGAAGTTCACACTATCGATGCATTCATGACGGAGTTAGTCCCTGTCCACACTGTCAGGCAGTCCGTAGATACATACACTCTCAAGCCCGCCATGACGGCAAACGTCCGGAGCATCGACATCGAAAGCATGAGTCTCAAGTGCAAGACTGACGGCTTCACGCCGGAGCTTCCAGTGCCGAAAATATCGGGCTGTAAGGTCAGGCAGCTCACGAAATATGACATCAAGACACACGGCCTCCCTCAGCGCAGAAAGCTCAATATCTGGAAGGCCACGAAGAAAATGCAGTCAATGCCAATAGAGCTGAACAACAAGCTGAAGTTTCAGAAGGACAGACCCAAAACAGCAAAGAATGAATCTATTCTTGCATGGTACTGGCCTATAGTTGATAACGCCGTGATAAAATTAGCGTTGAACAAACAGCGCGGAACTCTCCTTGTCTGGTACAATCCCGGAAGCAGACATGCCAAAGCAAGAGGCCTTTATCTTATCCGCAAATTGGGACTGGGCGAGAAACCAGAATGGCGTTGGGTGTAAACAATCTATCATTAGGAAGCTAGGAGCAATTTTCACATGGGAGAAGCTAATACTAACCCTTTACTTAGCCCAGCAGAATTAAGCGCAGGGGAAATAGTGGACTGCACCGTTGAGCAGATAATGCCTTACGGAGCTTTTGTGAGAATGACGAAGACAGGCCGCAAAGGGATGATACATATTTCTGAGCTATCCTACAGCTTCGTGAAGAATATCACTGATGTCCTGAACATAGGCGACAAGATTCAAGCCAAGATAATCAGGGTTGACGAGAAAGGACGAATTGACTTATCGCTCAAGCAGACACAAGAGCCTCCGCAGCGTCAGCCCAAGCCCGGCAGACCGGAGGGACGCTCCTTCACGCCGAGACGGGACTTCAGCAGAGAAAGCCGGCCTCAGAGGGACACTCTCGGCAGACCCGACAGAACGAGCAGACCTGAACAGTCAGACCGCCAAGAACGGCAGGAACGCACCTTCAGGGAGACCCGGGACTTCCGGGCAATGCAGGCAGCATACAGGGAGAACAACCCCGAAGAGGCCGACACATTCGAGAAGAAAATGGCATCGTTCCTGAAGACCAGCGAGGCCAAGATTACCGACCTCAACACCCGCAACACAGCCCGTGCAGGAAGGCCTTCAAGACGCAGACAGAACAGCAGGGATTACTAGAGCTGTGAATAAATTCATGAGTATTTGCGGGGGATGTGTGAAAGCATCTCCCGTTTTTGCTGGCGACATTCTGGAACTCACAGAGAGATACTCAGACAATAAACAGAAATTCGACGCGGGCATCATAGCCGGAGGAGTCAGGTGCAGATGGGGACATATTCAGGCTCTTGCGTGCAGGCCGTTTTCTGTGAGGCTGAGGCCTTTTCCTACGACGTTCTGGCTGACGTGCCCGTACCTTGTGAGACGTTCAGGCATGGTTGAATCACAGGGCGGAGTCCGTGAGCTTGAGGAGTACATGACTTCACGGGGAATGCTTCACGAATGGAGACGCTACAACTATCTGCATCAGGTTATCCGGCTGCAGCTCATGAGTGAGAGATTCTGCAGGTACACGAGGAGGTATCACGCACACATTTTCAGAAGCGTAATGCGTTCAGGAATAGGAGGCATGAAGTACGGTGAAGGAATATGCGTGAAATGCCTTCATCTGCAGACTGCTTCATACTTGGTGCTTGGCCGTCATCCTGCGAGTAAGTGGCTGAGAGAAAAAGGTCTGTGCGGAGAATGTCAAGAATGTTTGTGTCCGAAAAAAAAGCTCCCCCGCAATTTCTCACAGGGGAGCATTTAATTACTTCATCAAGTCCGCAATAGTTACTCCGTCGAAGAAATCATTAATCACTTTGCCGAGCTTCTGCCACATGGGAAGCGTCCTGCAGTTCTCAGCTCTCGGGCAGGTGTTCGGCTCGCACTTCAGGCACTCCACAGGAACAAGCTCCTCATTCATCGCCCTCATCACATCACTGACTTTATAGTCTTCAGGTCTCCGGCCCAGACGATAACCTCCGTTCTTGCCGTGAAGAGTCTTCACGAAGTCATTGCGTGATAGCGAAGCCATAAGCCTTTCAGCATATTTCCGCGAAACTTCCTGACTCTCTGCCAGCTCATTAGCAGTGATGTAGCCTTCTCTGCCCTGATTCTCCGCCAGGTAAACAAGAAATCTCAGTGCATACCTTCCGCGCGTTGAGATAAGCATTTATTTCACAGCCTCGAAGCCGTGCTCAAGATCCGCTATAATGTCATCAATATGTTCTGTCCCGATTGAGAGACGTATAGTCGAGGGACGAATACCGCAAGCCAATAATTCCCCTTCATTAAGCTGTGAATGAGTAGTTGATGCAGGATGAATGACAAGTGACTTTACATCAGCGACATTAGCCAGCAACGAGAAAAGTTCCAAGCTCTCAGTGAATTTTTGCGCCGACTTCGCATCACCCTTTATGTCGAACGTGAAGATTGACCCTGCACCGTTGGGGAAATATTTATCGTAGAGTTCCTTCTGCTTCCCTGTCTCAAGTGATGGATGATTCACCTTCGCGACTTGAGGATGATTCTTCAGGAAGTCCACAACTTTTAGGGCGTTCTCCGTGTGCCGCTCGACTCTGAGTGAGAGAGTCTCGAGTCCCTGAATCAGCAGGAACGAGTTAAACGGTGAGAGGCATGCTCCCTGATCCCGCATTAACGTAGTGCGGAGCTTGATGATGTACGCGAGATTCCCTGCAGCCTGAGTGAAGACTACGCCGTGATACGAAGGATTAGGCTTTGAGAGTCCGGGGAACTTGTCGTTCTGCGCCCAGTCAAAATGTCCTCCGTCAATAATTACTCCGCCCATTACTGAGCCGTGCCCGCCGATGAACTTTGTAGCCGAGTGCACCACAATATCAGCTCCGTACTCGATTGGCCTGCACAGGAAAGGTGTAGCGAACGTGTTATCTATCACTAAGGGGATTCCGTGCTTGTGAGCGATTTTTGCTATGGCCTCGATGTCGATAACGTCAGAGTTAGGATTCCCCAGTGTCTCAGCGTAAAGCAATTTTGTGTTGGGCTTGATGGCCTTCTCGAAGTTCTCAGGGTCGGACGGATCTACAAAGCTCGCCGTTACTCCCTGTTCTGGAAGCGTATTTGCGAAGAGGTTGAACGTTCCGCCGTAGAGGTTGGTTGACGAGACGACGTGATCTCCGGCTGTTGCGATGTTCTGGACGGCGTAAGTGATTGCTGCCGAGCCTGATGCTGCAGAGAGTGCTGCTGCTCCCGATTCCAAAGCTGCAATTCTCTTCTCGAACACGTCGTTAGTCGGGTTCATGAGGCGCGTATAGATGTTGCCCGGCACTGTCAGGCCGAAGCGTCCTGCTGCTGTTGCTGAATCCTTGAAGACGTATGATGTCGTTGCGTAAATGGGTACTGCTCTTGCGTCAGTCGCGGGGTCTGCTGTTTCCTGCCCGACGTGAAGCTGCAGTGTCTCAAACTTGTATTTGCTGCTGCTCATTATGCTGATGTCCTTTCTTGCCGGCCTTGAGGCTTTCGCTGAGGGCACGGTCGTTTTATCATTCTGTGAACTGCCTCCGAATAAGCTGCCTAATAGTTTAAGTATACTCATGGCATTTACATTAACCTACTTTCAGAGTGTGGAAATGAATTGTGAGAATCTTACACGCAAAAATTATTCTGTCAAGCATTCCCGAACGTCAATTCATGTTCGTAGTCATCAGGAAGGTACTTGTACATCAGGATGTAGAGTGCACTGCTCAGGCGGTTAAGGACATGGCAGAGTCCGAGTTCGTCATCTGGGAAGGCATGGCACGCGGAGAGTTCGGCCTCGCGCACGAGAGTCCGCAGAAGATTCACTCCCGCAGACTCCTTCTGCATGTCGTGATGAGGCATGATGTGTCCTCTGCCGTAATACTTCTTGGGGTTGTGGGAGCGAGCGTGAATCTCGTCATCACTTAATCCCCAAAGCCCGAAAGTGTCAGCAAAAATCTCATTGCAGGCTTCGTGTTTCTGGAGTCCTCTGACAATCTGCCTGACTTCCTCGAGGTCGGAGATGTAGGAGTGATTCTCCGAGAGAGTCTGCAGGAAGATTATCTGTGCGTTGAGGGAGTCGAGTTTTCCCCTGAGAGCTATTCTTGCGTGAGACTTCGGGACGTATTCGTGAGCGTTGAGGCTGGTGTGTTGTGTAAAATGCTTGTCAGGCCTTCGCATTTTACAGTCCCGCCCGCCCGCCCCCAAGAGAGATTTGCTGCTGTTCATGCTCCCAATGTCGCCACCATAACTGCCTTGATCGTGTGCATTCTGTTCTCCGCCTCGTCGAAGACTCGTGATGCCTCAGACTCGAAAACTTCCTCCGTAACTTCGCTTCCCTTCACCGCAGGAAGGCAATGCAGGAAAATCGTGCTCTCCTTTCCTGTCGCAGCCATAATCTCAGCGTTCACCTGCCACTCTCCGAGCAATGCATAGCGTTCTTCCTTGAGGGCCTCCTCTCCCATTGAGACCCACACGTCCGTGTAGATTGCGTCAGCTCCCTTCACTGCCTCTTTCGGGTCATTGATTACTGTGATGCTTGAGTGCGCTGCTATATCCCTGCACCTGGCCAGAAGCTCAGGCGATGGCTCTAACTCTTTCGGTGAACTCACAACGTAATCTATGCCCATCTTTGCACAGCCTATCATGAGGGCATTGCTCATATTGTTGCGTCCGTCGCCCAAGTAGACGAGCTTTAGGCCTCTCAGCCTGCCGAAGTTCTCACGCAGAGTCAGGAAGTCCGCGAGCACCTGAGTCGGGTGGTCTGTGTCGGTGAGTCCGTTCCATACAGGAACACCGGAATACTTCGCGAGAGCCTCTACTGATTCCTGCTTGAAACCTCTGAACTCTATTCCGTCAAACATCCGGCCAAGTACACGCGCTGTGTCCTTGATGTCCTCTTTCGCGCCGAGCTGTATATCGTTTTTGTTCAGGTACTCAGGAAAGCCTCCCTCGTCATTGCACGCTACTGTGAATGCGCATCTCGTTCTTGTTGACGACTTCTCAAAGATTAATGCGATGTTCTTTCCTGCGAGAGAGTTTCCGCGAATACCTGCACGCTTTTTTGCCTTGAGGTCTGCTGCGAGCGTGAGGAGATAGTCTATTTCGCCGGGCGTGAAGTCCATTAACGTTAGAAAGCTCCTGCCCTTGAGGTTGACTGACATGATGATTATTGCCTCCTGAAAGTTTGTGTGTATGAGATTTTGCGATTATATCACGGCACAAAAAACAGCCCCGCATATTTCCGCACGAGGCCGTAAGTTCTTGTGTGCTATGAGTTCAGAGGCTCGAGGCGGCTGAATGAGGCTCTAGTGAGTTATCCCCGCAAAGTTCTGCAAGTGCCATAGCTCCCTGCTTCACGCTAAAGTTTGTGAATATATCACGGCACAAAATAGCCCCGCACATTTTGCACGAGACCGTAGTCTTATGAGTTCAGAGGCTCTAACCTGCTGAATAACTCTTCCTTGTCGTGCCCGATAATCAGCGTTAATGATGCAGCTCTGCTGTCAGGCTGAATCAGTCTCTCGTTAGTTATCCCGCAAAGTTCTGCCAACGCCATAGCTCCCTGCTTCACGCTCTCGTCAGCATTGAGCGGGTAAATTATGCTGCTCGACCTGTAGTCATAGTGCCTTGCGTTGCCGGTGTAAGGTACTTCAATGCCTATCCGCTGGAAAATCTGTGCAGCACGCTTCCCTATGCCCTTCTCGCCGTCGCCGTTAAGTATCCTGATGCTGAGTATCTGGTCTCGCAGTTCTGCTATCTTTTCGCTGTCAAAGCCTCCTGATGTGCCTTCGGGCTTCTCGTCAATATTGATGCTCTCCGTCGTCTCAAGCAATGAATCATCTGCAGGGGGGAGCTTGGCCGCGAGCTGGAGAGAAAACGCGTTGTTGTCGAGAATCCAGTAGCTCACGTTCTTGCTGAAACCGGATTTTCCCGGAGCCATGAACATTTTGATTCTGTCAGGCGGCAAGGAGTTAGCGAACTGCAGCAGCTTCAAAGCCTCCAAAGGTGCAAGGTCAGTATCTATTGCATCCATCACTTCATTCAGGATTGCCGGGATTCTCGGAATGATTGAGGGACTCTTGAGCTTCTGCATCATGAGGTCAATAAATTTCTGCTGTCTCCTGACTCTGCCGATGTCGCCTAACGGGTCATGCCTGAAGCGCACATAGCCGAGTGCAGTTTTGCCGTTCATGTGCTGCTGTCCGGGAGCAATGTTGATAAAGAGTTTGCCTGAGTAGTCGTTGTAGACCATGCGTTTTTCGACGTAGATATCGACCCCGCCGAGTATGTCCACTATACGCGGAAAGCTCTTGTAGCTGACCTTCACGAAATAGTCTATCGGCATCCCAGTTAAGTTCACGAGAGTCTCCCTCAGAAGCCTTATTCCTCCGTAGACGTAAGCATGATTTATCTTGTCCCAGCTCCTGCCCGGAATATAGACGCGCGAATCTCTCGGGATTGATGCGATCCTGAGTCCGGGATTCTCTGCGTCGAAGATTGCGAGGGCTATTGCGTCAGTCCTCGAGCCTCCGTCTACGTTGTCGAGTCCCACAATGAGGACGTTCACAGTTCCGCGTGATGAGCCTTCCTGCTTTGCCGGTGCTTCTGTTACCGCCAGCTCCGTATCTACAGACGCGCTCTCGCTCTGAGCCGGAGTCTCGCTTTGGGGCTTAGGAAGCCGGGCAGCTTTGGGCTGAGTCTTCGGCGTAGGCAGAGGATTCGGGTCGTTAAGCATCTCAGCTAACCTGAAGGCTGCACCTCCGACGAGCGAACTTATCACCATAAATATTATTCCTAGTATCTTAAGCACTCTCATAAAGAGTAATCACCTCTTGTACAAATTATTGGACTCTATGTATATCTCCACAAGGTGAGGCACTAAGAAACGTATACCTTTGCCGTCTCTGGCACGTTCACGAATCTCTGTGCTCGATATTGCGAACTGTGGAATCTCGATATATTTTAGCTTATCCCGTATGAATTGAGGCAAAGATTCTATTCCGCTGACAGGATAGCCGGGCCTTCTTGCTGTTACGAGGGTGCAGAGTTCAGGAATCTTCTCGTACTCGAACCATGACGTGATGGAGAGCATGGCATCGAGTCCGGTGATGAAGTACAAGTCTTCCGGCCTTATCCCAGACGCGACAAATTCTCGGAGTGTGTCCACCGTGTGAGTCGAGTCCCTGCGGTCAATTTCTATGCGCGAGACCGAGTACTCGAGGACTCCGGCGGTTGCAAGGAGAGTCATAGCGTATCTGTCCTCGCCGGGAGTGATGCCGTGATTATGCTTGTGGGGAGGGTCTCCTGTAGGGACGAAAATTAATCTGTCGATGCCGAGATTGATTCTTGCTTCCTCAGCAGCTAGCAGATGTCCGTAATGTATAGGGTCGAACGTGCCCCCCATGATGCCCGTCTTCATGTTATGGCCTCCTATCTTGGGTCAAACGTGCCGCCACGAACGCAGTAGCGCAGCTTTATTCCCGTCTTCATGTTATGGCCTCCTGTCTTGGGTCAAATGTTCCGCCACGAACGCAGTCGCGCAGCTTAATTCCCGTCTTCATGAGATGCCCCCTTGTCTTGGGTCAAACGTGCCGCCACGAACGCAGTCGCGCAGCTTAATTCCCGTCTTCATGAGATGCCCCCTTGTCTTGGGTCAAACGTGCCGCCACGAACGCAGTAGCGCAGCTTTATTCCCGTCTTCATGTTATGGCCTCCTGTCTTGGGTCAAATGTTCCGCCACGAACGCAGTCGCGCAGCTTAATTCCCGTCTTCATGTTATGACCTCCGGCTCAAAGTCAAATTCTGTGTCGCCAATATACACCTTGTCGCCTTCACGTGCTCCTGCTGCCTCTAGTGCTTCCTCAACGCTGAGAGCTTTTAGTAATCTTGCGAACTTCTGGAGTGCGTCCTCATGCTCAAAGTTTATGCGTGCTACTGACTTCTCGAGGTTCTCGTGCTCAACACGATAGCTCCCGTCCGACTGACGAATGATTTTCACAGGCTCGCGAGATGATTTCCCTGATGATTTTTTTCTGGGAAGCTCCGTAATTTCCAGCGCATCATCAGCATCAAGGCTCACCGCAGGAGTAACTCTCACGAGGTCAGCTATTGCCCTGATGAGCTCGGGGATGTTCTCTCCTGTCAGCGCGCTCACAGCAAGATACTTCAGGCCTCTGCTCTCTGCCTCCTCACGCAGCGGCTCAGAGTTCGCGTCTGTCCCTTCAATGTCTATCTTGTTGCCTACGACTATTCCCGGCCTCTCATCAAGTCCCGCGCCGTACTCCCTGAACTCATTAAGTAACGCGTGAAATGTGCTGACCGGTTCAGGCTGACTCAGGTCTATAACGTGAAGGATTATGCGTGTGCGCTCAACGTGGCGCAAGAACTGCAGGCCTAAACCTTTGCCCTCATGTGCTCCCTCAATGAGTCCGGGCATGTCGGCAATCACGATCTGTGCGTCGTCAACAGCAAGTACGCCTAAGTTTGGTGATAGCGTCGTGAAGGGGTAGCCCGCGATTCTGGGGTGTGCTCCGCTGATGGCTGACAGGATGCTCGATTTCCCTGCGTTCGGGAAACCTGCGAGTCCGACATCAGCAATGAGCTTCAGCTCGAGAGTGAGCGATGCCTCTTCTCCGGGATCTCCCTTCTCTGCGAACTTTGGGGCACGCCGTGATGACGTTGCGAAGTGCGAGTTGCCCCTGCCTCCCTTTCCGCCGTGAGCTGCTGTGAATCTCTGGCCGGGCACTACGAGATCTGCGAGTATCTTTCCTGACTCAGAGTCCCTCACCAGAGTCCCGCACGGCACATGAATCACTAAGTCCTTTCCGCCCAAGCCTGAACGGTGCGCTCCCTCACCGTGTCCTGCGTGTCCAGCCTGAAAGCGTCGGTCATACTCGAAATCAGCGAGCGTAACTACTCCGCCGACTGCCTCGAGAATGACATCTCCGCCCTTGCCTCCGTCTCCTCCGTCGGGGCCGCCTTTAGGGACGAACTTTTCGCGCCGGAAGCTCAATGCACCGTTGCCTCCCCGCCCGGCCTTAACGTAAATTTCTGCTATGTCTACAAATTTCATGTTCCGATAAAAAAATTTGCCCCATATTTCAGGGGCGTGATGACATGTTCAAACGTTAATAACTCTTATTCCGCAGGCACAACCGAAACGTACTTGCGGCCCATCTTCTTGTGGTAGTTCACTTTGCCCGGCACAAGCGCAAACAGTGTGAAGTCCCGGCCAAGTCCTACATGCTTACCCGGATGCACCTGAGTCCCGCACTGACGAACTAAGATTCCTCCTGCGTTGACTTCCTGTCCGGCGAACACCTTGATGCCGCGATACTTAGGCTGGCTGTCGCGTCCGTTGGTGGAGCTGCCCTGCCCCTTCTTGTGCGCAAAGAACTGTAGATCAAACCTTCTGGTCATTGCTGATTTCCTCCGTTGATATTTTTACGTATTTGGGATTTTCTTGAGCTATCTGCTTCAGTGATAAGGCGGTTGTTTCCGTCAAGAGTGAGATTTTCTCCTGCTCACTGACCGGCCACATTACGCGGATTACCGGCACTCGTCTATCACTCTCAACGCTTAATCCCTGAACCTCTGCCACTTCCTCAAGCCCTAAGATTAAGGCCTGCATCAGCACACTCACTGCAGCACACACTACATCATTTCCCCTGTAGGAGAAGCAAGCGTGCCCCCTGCTCTCAATCCCTGTTAATGTCTTGTCCTGATAATGCAGCCTGACGGTTACCACTAGGCTTCGATGTTCCTGATGACGACTTCGGTGAAGTACTGCCTGTGTCCGCGCATCTTGCGGTAATTCTTCTTGCTCTTGTACTTGAACACGAGGACTTTATCCGCGCGGGCCTGCTTGACGATCTCCGCTGTAACTCTTGCGCCGATGATGTACGGATCGCCGAAACGAGTCTGCGTGCCTTCGCCGCCGACAGCAACTATCTTGTCAAAGATGATCTCTGTGCTGGTCTCTCCGCCGAGACGCTCTACCCTGAACTTGTCGCCGACTTCTGCGCGGTACTGCTTTCCGCCGGTCTCGATTACTGCATACATGGTGATTATGTTTCCTCCTTACGCTAAAACAGGCACATCACGATGATGATTTTCGGCCTGAATTTATGCGAGATTGTGAATGCTGTGAATTATAACATAAGAGGCAAAGAGTGCTATAATCGGCGAAAATTTTTCAGGAGGAACATTGACAATGACAGCAGAAATCGCTAAAATTCCGCAGAACGCAGAACGCAGAACGCAGAACGCAGAACGCAGAACGCAGAACGCAGAACGCAGAACGCAGAACGCAGAACGCAGAACGCAGAACGCCATAACTATGCCCAAAATTTACCAGTCAGGATAGCTCACATAATAGGCAAGATGCGCAACGGAGGAGTCGAAGCCGTTGTTATGAACTACTATAGGAACATTGACCGCACAAAAATTCAGTATGACTTCATAATTGATGAAGATTCCTCAAACACTCACCTCGTCTCAGAAATTGAAGCACTAGGCGGAAAAGTTATCACCGTTCCTCCATACCAGAAGCCCTTCGCTTACCATAAAGCACTCTATCAGCTCTTCACACAGAATCATTACCCGCTGGTCTATTCACACATAAACACGTTATCAGTTTTCCCACTCTTCGCAGCATGGAGGGCAGGCATCCCGATTCGAGTCGCACACAGCCACAGCACCGCAGGCAAGGGAGAATTTACCCGCAACGTCATGAAGTACACTCTGCGCAAATTTTCGCGTGTATTCGCTACAGAATGGTGTGCATGTTCACGCCTCGCCGGAGAGTTCCAGTTCGGGAAAAAGGCTATGGATTCCGGGCGGGTGCTCATTTGGCCTAACGCTATGGATGTAAAACGTTTTGCCTTTGACGAGCAGAGGCGCGCGGAGCTTCGCAGGAGCATGAATCTCGAGGGTAAGTTTGTCATTGGCCATACAGGAAGATTTATGCTTCAGAAAAATCACAGCTTCTTGATTGATACCTTCGCCGCACTGAAGAAACGCAAACCTGAAGCCGTGCTGATGCTGGTCGGAGACGGACCGCTGCAGAACATGTGCCGCGAGAAAGTTAATGCGCTGGGCCTGACTGAAGACGTTATCTTCACTGGGAGCGTCAATGATACGGAAAACTATTATCAGGTGATGGACGCATTCATCTTCCCCAGCTTTTACGAGGGACTAGGGATGTCTGCTGTTGAGGCGCAAATTTGCGGATTGCCGGTAGTATGTTCTGATGAGCTGCCGGAAGAAGCAGGCATATGCGAAAATATCAAGTTCCTTCCGCTGTCTATGTCTCCTGCAGAATGGGCAGATGAGACACTGAAACTTTGCGAAGGCTGCAGCAGGCATGATATGAGTATGTCTGCACGTGAGCACAGCTTTGACATAACCGTTCATGCTGATAGAATGACAAAATGGTATTGCACCCTTTTAGGGATAGCATAAATTTACGCCGAAGGAGTTATTGACAATGAAGAAAGAAAGCGGCTATAATGCTTTAGCCAGAAGCCAGAAGCCAGAAGCCAGACCTATGCCCAAAATTTACCAGTCAGGATAGCCCACATAATAGGCAAAGCACGTAACGGAGGAGTCGAGGCCGTCGTCATGAATTACTACCGGCATATCGACCGCAGCAAAATTCAGTACGACTTCATCATCGACAGCGATTCATCTGACCCGTACATCAAGCCAGAAATAGAAGCATTAGGCGGAAGAATAATCACAGTTCCTCCGTACCAGAAGCCTATTGCTTATCACAAAGCACTCTGCAAACTCTTCACAGATAATCATTATCCGCTGGTCTATTCTCACCTCAACACGTTATCAGTCTTCCCTCTCTTCGCAGCATGGAGGGCAGGCATCCCAATCCGCGTCGCCCATGCCCACAGCACCGCAGGAAGAGGACGCGGAGAGACAAAGCGCAACATCATGAAGTACATCCTCCGCAACTTCTCCCGGACATTCGCCACAGAATGGTGTGCATGTTCACGCCTCGCCGGAGAGTTCCAGTTCAGCAAACGCGCCATGAGCTCCGGACGCGTACTCATCTGGCCGAACGCTATCGAGACTGAGCGTTACGCCTACAGCGAGCAGGTGAGGCACGAGACCCGTAAATGGCTCAAGCTGACGGATAAGTTCATTGTGGGACATGCTGGAAGGTTAGTGCCAGTGAAGAATCACTCCTTCCTTGTTGACGTGTTCGCTGAAATCCACAAGCGACGTGATGATGCTGTGCTCCTTCTTGCAGGAGACGGCCCGTTGATGGATGACATCACCGACAAAGTTATGCGGCTTGGCCTGAACGATTGCGTGGTGTTCTTGGGGAGCGTTGATGACATGGAGAGGTACTACCAGGCTATGGACGTGTTCATCCTGCCGAGCCTGTACGAGGGACTCCCAGTCGTCGGAAGCGAGGTGCAGGTCTCTGGGCTGCCGTTCCTGTGTGCTGACACGGTAACTCAGGAGACTAAGTTTTGCGGCAACATGCGGTTTATGTCCTTGAAGGAAAGTGCGGGTGCTTGGGCTGAGGAGGCACTGAGAATCTCGGAGGGGCATGTTCGGCATGATATGAGCAGCTACGCTCGGGAGGCAGGCTTTGACGTGAAGGTTCAGGCGGAGAAGCTCACGAAGTGGTACTGCACCCTTCTCGGCATTTGAGATGCAAAAACGGGCAGCGACTCATCATCACCGCCCGCAAAGAACTACACGTAAGATAATATTTCTGTGTCATGTATGACGTTCTGGTCGTGATGGTCAAAATCACCCATTGACCTTATTCCGCTTGTATGATCAGCCATTCCTCTATTACGCTTTGCTGCATATTCTTCCAGGGATTTGGTGAAATAATGGTTGATGCGTATCTTGCTGAAGTTTACTGTTCTGGTTTGCGCACCGTATACTATGCCGCCGTTCTCGTCTAAGTTGTGAAAGCCTTTGCAGTAAGCTGGAAAGTGTACGTTACCGAAGCCTAATACTTTCATGGGATCGCAGATTGTCTTGATGTGCCTGTTGGTGTAGAAACCGTCTTTTGCCCTCATAGTGTAATTTTCGAGGACTCCGCCTTCGGGTTTCGTTACATGCCCGTTCGAGCCGAAGATGCACCAGTTCACGCCGATACCTCCTGCATTTTGGTGAGAAGTCATAAACTCGTCAATATATCTGCGTAAACTACCTATACCCCCCCCCCCGTGAATTACGTATAAACACGAACTCGTCAGTGTCAATGAAGCCCATGTACTTAAACTTGTGCCCGTAGTCATGCACTGCCATGTTGTACGCATCAAGCTGGCGTTTTTTGCCTTTGATGGTGTGATACGTTACAAGCCCGGAGTCAATATACGGCTTCAGGACTTCGTGAAAGTTGTCCGTGCTTTCGTTGTCGAAGATGATGAAATGTGTAACTCCCTGCTTATGGTGAAAGTTCAGCCACTCCTCAATATACGGAGCTTCATTTTTGGCGATGAGGACAAATGCGAGTCCTTCACGTCCCGGACATTTGCGCGGGAAAAAGTACCTGAAAACTCCTTGAGGAAGAGCAAGTATTCTCAGCAGTATACGCATAAGCCTGTTTGATGAATAATCCCACTGAGTGTAGATTAACCTGCTTCTGTTGGTTGCTGCTATGATGAACAGGGCAAACCTCATAATGATATTCACAGTTTCTCCTCCTATGTGCATAAAAAAGCGAGCCGTGCGTTTTCTCACACAGCCCGCAGAATTTCTCTCTTACGCTGCCTCTATTCCTGCAACGTCATAGCCCGCTTCATCTATCGCAGACTTTATCGCCTCGTCAGCAATGTCCTTCGTGAGCGTGATTACTGCCGTTCCTGCATCAAGACTCACGTCTGCACTTGTTACGCCGTCGAGTCCTTCGAGGGCTTCCTTGACATGGTGCACACAGTTCATGCAGCCCATGCCCTCAACGTGTATTAGCTTCTTCATGACTTACGCCTTCCTCGCAGGTGAGTACACTCTGACCCAGTAGATGAGGAAGAACAGAACCGCGACTCCGATTCCGATTCCGTAGGCCAAGTTGCGCTCGAGCATCAGGTAGCACTCCGGAGCGATGCAGAAGTACGTAACGCTGACTGCTGACATGAACGTTGCCGGAATTGCCGCGATGAAGCCCTTTCCGGGAGCGACGTTCCTGCAGAGGTACACCGCACCCGCCCACAGAGCGATCATTGCGAGCGTCTGATTCGACCATGAGAAGTAACGCCACACAACGTTGTAGTTGATGAAGGAGATTGCGTATCCTGCTGCCAGTA
The DNA here is from genome assembly GCA_017445405.1 of Synergistaceae bacterium. GTDB lineage: Bacteria > Synergistota > Synergistia > Synergistales > Aminobacteriaceae > JAFUXM01. The sequence goes on along the minus strand of JAFSUD010000008.1, from coordinate 6,243 downwards.
ACGGAAGAGCAAGCGCAAGACGAGGAGCAAATCCCTTCTGGTCAATCTTGAACCAGTCAGCAATCGTGAGTCGTGCACTCCTGAACGCCGTATCTCCTGAGGTTATCGGGCACGCCACAACGCCGAGTACTGCGAGGATACTTCCCACAGGGCCGAGAAGTCCGACTGAGATCTGATAGACGCTCGTAGAGTTTCCGCCTCCGACAGCTAAGAGTCCTGCAGTCGAGAATCCGCCGCCGGTCTTGTTGTAGAACGCGATACCTGCAGATGCCCAGATGAGTGCGATGATTCCTTCAGCTACCATTGCGCCGTAGAACACGAACCTTCCCTGACGCTCGCTCGTTAAGCACCTCGCCATCATCGGGGACTGTGTCGCATGGAATCCCGAGATAGCTCCGCACGCAACCGTGATGAACATCAGAGGCCAGATAGGCATATTCGCGGCGTTGGGGTGCATGTTGTACATACCTTCCCAAAGCTCGATCATTGGCTTCGTTCCCTGAATGTGATTCCAGACAGTTACTCCGCCGATTCCGATAGCCATGAAGATTAAGCAGAGTCCGAACACGGGGTAGAGCTTGCCTATTACCTTATCGATGGGAAGAAGTGTAGCAAGGAAGTAGTACACAAGGATTACTACTGTGAGAATCTTTGTCCACTCAGCCGTCGTGTAGCCCATGAGAGTCATAGCCTTTGCTGCTTCTGCGCTGACTGCTCCCGTAGCTGCTGCAGGTCCCTGAACGAACATTATCGCGAGCAAGCCTGCCGGGCCGACCATGAAGACGACTCCGACCATGACCAGAAGCACGACCGAGAACACGCGCATGACCTGAAGCATGAAGCCTCCGAGATACTTACCTGTGATCTCCGAGACGCTCGCGCCGTCATTGCGGATCGAGAGCATACCCACAAGGTAATCATGAACTGCTCCGGCAAAGATCGTCCCGAACACTATCCACAGGTAGACCTGCGGACCCCAGATTGCTCCGGTGAGTGCTCCGAATATCGGCCCGAGTCCCGCGATGTTGAGGAGCTGAATCAGGAACGCCCGCCCTGCAGAGATGGGTACGAAGTCGACTCCGTCAGGATGCTCAACGCAAGGAGTCTTTCTGTCGTCAGGAGCGAACACGGCATTGACGATAGCACCGTAAACGATATAGCCCAGCACAAGAAGCACCAAGCCTCCTAAGAACGAATACATTAATTATTCTCCCTTCTGAAATTGTGATAGTATGGATAACGCAAAATTTTAGTCCATTCGTCAACAAAATCAAGCATTCTTGAAGGAGGTTGTTATTCATGCTTACACGACCATCAAAGACACTAGGTGTATTAGGAGGAATGGGTCCTGCTGCCTGTGCGGAGTTCCTGAGAATCTTTGCGAGAGACTGCCCCGCCGGAGACGACTCGCAGCACCCGAGAATCATCATGCTCTCCGACCCCGAGACTCCCGACCGGAGCAACGGCATCATGGGACTCGGGCCTGATCCTCTGCCGGTGATCCGCCGCAACCTGCTGCAGCTCGCAGAGTGGGGAGCTGATGTCTTGGCCGTACCGTGCAACACTGCTCACTACTTCATCGACAGATTCCGTGATGAACTGCCTGTGCCGCTGATTCACATTGTCGAGGCTACGGTCGAGGCAGCAAAGGAGTTGAGTCAGGGAAATTGTTCGTGGCTGCTCGCGACAGACGGGACTCAGAAGAGCCTGATTTACCCTGCGTGTGCTGAGAAGATGCGCTATCACTTTCTGAAGCCCTCACAGAGCCAGCAGGAACGCGTCCAGAAATGCGTGCGCCTAGTGAAAGCAGGAGACATGAAGTCTGCAGGAGAGACCATGAGGGACGTAGTCAATGAACTTTGGGGAGAACGTGATGTGCCGGTTACTATGGGCTGCACGGAATTGCCGTTAGCTTATGCTGCGTCGGGGCTGCCTGATGAACGCCAGGTGTCGAGCCTTAAGGCACTTAGTGATGCATGTATACGTGTGCTGTATGAAGTCTAATGCTATAATCTCACGCAAATTTTTGTGAACTGAAAGGATGATTTACTCATGCCCTATGAGGAAGATATTGATGAAGAATTATCATTGCTTGACATCTTTAACATATTATGGCGCAGAAAATGGATGATATTTTTCCTGACTGCGGTATTCGGAGGAACAGCATTATTTTACGCGTTCACTTCACCGCTGATTTACAGAGCAGAATGCAGAATACTTCCTCCGGGCGGTAGCAGTACTGCAGGCGGACTCATGGCACAGCTCGGAGGCATTGCTGACATGGTAGGCCTTCCGCGTACTGCATCAAACGGCCAGCTCATGATAGGCATTCTTCAGGGTGATACAGTTGTTGATGCTATCATCGATAAATTCAACCTGATGGAGGAACTCGAGCAGGATATACGCCTCAGAGCGAGGACATCGGTGTTAAGCAGCCTCGAGACGGAAGAGGACACCAAGAGCGGAATAATCAGCATAGCTTACCTGCACAAAGATCCCCAGAGAGCTGCGGATATAGCGAATGCATTTGTGGCCGAACTTCAGAATAAGCTGCAGGAACTTTCTGTGAGCAGCGCACAGGAAAGACGGGCATTTTTCGAGAATCAGCTTCTGCAGGCACAGCAGGAACTCAACACTGCAGAGTCCGACCTTATAAACTATCAGCAGTCCAGAGGAGTAATAGCCCTAGAGTCCCAGACCGGAGCGTTGTTAGCGTCAATTAACAGCCTCCGCAACAGGATAGCGGCCAAGAACGTAGAGATCTCAACTCTTCGGAGCTACGCACGCAACGACAACCCTAGACTCAGGCTCGCACAGTCGGAGCTGGACGCAATGAACCGTGAACTCCGCAAGCTCGAGGAGGAACAGCAGAGGTCAGACAGGCGCAGCGTTTCAGGCGACCTTCTTGCCTCAGTGGGACAAGTGCCGGAACTCGGGATAGAGTATCAGCGTTACATGAGGAATCTGCAGTTTGCGGCGGCGAAATATGAACTCATGCTTAGGCAGTATGAAAGCGCAAGACTCGGTGAAGCAAATGACGTATCTACCATACAGATAATCGATCACGCGAAAGCTCCCGACTACAAATACAAGCCCAAGCGTGCACGGATAACTATTATCGGAGCGGGCGGAGGATTTTTGCTGGGAGTATTCTTAGCGTTCCTGATAGAGCATATACGTTCCTTGAAGAAAATGCGCGGAGAACTTGACGATTACGAAGATTAGCGGTTAGTGCAAAGCGGTCAGGAGTCTCATCACCGGCCGCTATTTTTTTACCCTCTGCTCTGGCGGTACATCAACGCTTCTGCAATATGCTTCTTTGTTATCTGCTCCTCGCCTGACAAGTCCGCAATAGTCCTTGAGACCTTCAGCACTCTGCTCATTCCGCGCCCTGACAAATTGAGCTTGGCTGCCATCAATGACAGATAATCACGTTCTCCGTTCCCGAGCCTCAGGTGTTCACGCACCAGCTTTTCCGGAATCTCGGCGTTGCAGGTCAGGCCGTACTCTCTCCATCTCTGCTCCTGAATCTTCCTAGCACGAATCACCCGCTCGCGGATCACCGCACTTGACTCGGGGAGCTTGTCCTTCTCCGTGAACGATAGCAATTCATCGGGAGTGAGTCTCGGGACGTTAATCTGCAGGTCGATTCTGTCCATGATAGGGCCGGAGAGCTTGCGCCTGTACCTCTCAATGTCGCTCGGACTGCACTTGCACGTAATAACCGGGTCTCCTGCGTAACCGCACGCACAGGGATTCGCTGCCAGCACCAGCAATACACGCGAAGGATACTCTACGCTTCCTGCTGCCCTGCTGACAGTGATAAATCCGTCCTCGATGGGAGCACGAAGACTCTCGGTCAGGTCTCTGCTGAACTCCGTATACTCGTCGAGGAAGAGCACTCCTCTGTGAGCGAGGGAGACTTCTCCCGGCCTGAGGTTAGCCCCTCCTCCGCAGACTGATACAGTGCTTGCTGTGAAGTGCACTGTGCGGAAAGGCCTCACACGTCCCGGCTTGGTCTCTAGTCCGAGTGTGCTTCTGACGATGAGAGTCTCGACGAGTTCGTCATCAGTGAGCGGAGGCAGTATCCCGGCTAATGCTCGCGCAATCATAGTCTTTCCGCTTCCGGGAGACCCCACAAGCAGCATGTTGTGATGTCCTGCGGCGGCAATTTCTGCAGCACGTTTCGCTGCTGCCTGCCCCTTGATGTCCGAGAAGTCAGGCTCGGCATTTGGCGGCACGTCGGGAACATACGCAGGAGGAACAGGCTTTAGCGGCTCTTGGCCTGTGAGCATCATGAAGAGTTCGCCGAGAGTGTCAGCATAGTACGCCTCGACTCCCTTCACTAAGGCTATCTCTTCAGCGTTTTCGCCCGGAACGTAGATAGGCATTCCCAGTTTACGCGCTAAGAATGCTGCAGGGACTGCTCCCCTGACTCTGCGGAGTCTTCCGTCGAGCGAGAGTTCGCCCATGTATAACGCTTTGGGGCAGTCTTTGAGGTGGCCTGTTGCCTGAAGCATTCCGAGAGCGATCGGCAAGTCAAGCAATGCGCCCTCTTTGGGGATGTCTGCAGGTGCGAGGTTGACAGAAATTCTGCCCTTGAGGTTAAGTCCGAGAGAGCGGAGAGCTGCACGTACACGCTCCTTTGACTCGCGGACGGCAAGATCAGGCATCCCCACAATGAAGAACTGGAACATTCCGCCTGTTATCTCAACCTCAACCTCAACAGGCAGTGCCTCGACTCCCCGTAACGTTACGCCGGGTATTCCGCTCATGGCTTCCTGCGTCTCCGCTGAATCAGAATGTACCCTCCGGCAATCATACAGGCCAAGACAACGCATCCTATCGTGATTACGTGAAGGTACTCTTTCAGAAGTTCCTGATGCTCGCCTAGAAGATAGCCCGCAACAGTCAGCACTATCACCCAAGCTCCCGCGCCGATTGACGTGTAGAGCATGAATATCTTCATGGGCATTCTTGCTATTCCTGCAGGAAGTGATATGTACTGGCGAATCACCGGCAGCAAACGCCCGACTAATGTGCTCACGTGGCCGTGCTTCAGGAAAAATTCATCCGCCTTGTCGATGCTCTCTGGAGACACGAAAAAGTACCTGCCCCACCTCAGCAGGAACGGACGGCCGAACTTCACAGCTATCCAGTAGTTGAACAGCGCACCCAGAAGACTCCCGGCAATCCCGGAGATAAGGACGAGAATCAGCGACATTTCGCCCTTCCACGCGAGATAACCTGCAGGAGGCATGACTACTTCACTGGGGAACGGAAAGAATGACGACTCGAGGAACATTAACGAGATGATGCCCGTGTAGCCCATTCTGCCTATTGTGTCAACAAGCCATGATGTGAGTGCGCTGATGATATGCATTACAGGCCTAGCTCCTCTTTCACGGTCGGGTCGTAGGCGATATTTCCGCCCATCTCCTCGAGCTTCTTCTGTGAGTGCGTCGCAGAGATGAAGCGTATTGTTCCCGAGCTGCTCCTCATGCAGAGTGAATTAGTCTCAATGTGTGCTCCGTGATAGTGCACGCCCCGCAGTAAATCTCCGTCCGAGCCTCCTGCTGCAGCAAAGAAAACGTTATCGCTCTTCACGAGGTCGTCAATCGTCAGTATCGTGTCCTTCGTGAGTCCGCGCTCCTTTGCCCGTGCCTCGTCCTCGTCGTTCCTGAAGTAGGGCTGGCACTGCATGTTTGCGCCGAGACACTTCATAGCGCACGCCGTTATGACTGCTTCGGGTGAGCCTCCGATGCCCAGAAGAATATCTGCTGTTTCGTGTCCGGGAAGACTCGTCATGAGCGCACCTGCTACGTCGCCGTCTCCGATGAGCCTTATTCTCGCTCCGAGTGCCCTGACCTTCTGGAGAATCTCGCGGTTTCTCGGACGGTCGAGCATGACGACGGTGGTCTCCTCAATCTTCTTGCCCTTGGCCTTCGCGACTATCCTGACGTTGAACTCGACGGGTGCCTGAATGTCAATGTAGCCTGCTGCTTCCGGGCCGGTAACAATCTTGTTGAGGTAGAACAGGTTGTCGGGGCTGAACATTGAGCCTCTGGGTGCGGCGGCGATGACGCTGATTGCGCCGTCCTGACCCTGAGCCATGAGTCTTGTGCCGTCGATGGGGTCAACTGCAATGTCTACTTCAGGGCCTTCACCTGTGCCGACGTTCTCGCCGTTGAAGAGCATGGGAGCTTCGTCCTTCTCGCCCTCGCCGATTACTACCGTTCCCTT
>JAFSUD010000054.1 GCA_017445405.1 Synergistaceae bacterium | reverse complement strand
TGAATGTGTTGCTGATATGAATCTTATCGTCCCTGAACTGCTCCTCATGCAAAGAGAGCTCGTCTCAATATGCGCCCCGTGATAATGAACTCCCCTCAGCAAATCCCCGTCAGAACCCCCAGCCGCCGCAAAGAATACATTATCGCTCTTCACTAGGTCGTCAATCGTAAGAACTGTATCACGGGTTAATCCGCGTTCCTTCGCTCTTGCTTCGTCATCCTCATTCCTGAAATAAGGCTGGCACTGCATGTTAGCATCAAGACACTTCATAGCGCACGCAGTGATTACAGCTTCGGGTGAGCCTCCAATCCCCAAAAGAATGTCTGCTGTCTCATGGCCGGGAAGACTCGTCATCAGTGCTCCGGCAACGTCGCCGTCTCCGATGAGCCTGATTCTTGCGCCGAGCTTGCGGACCTTGTCGAGTATCTCGTGATTTCGCGGACGGTCGAGCATTACTACAGTGGTCTCCTCAATCTTCTTGCCCTTGGCCTTCGCGACTATCCTGACGTTGAACTCGACGGGTGCCTGAATGTCAATGTAGCCTGCTGCTTCCGGGCCGGTTACTATCTTGTTGAGGTAGAAGAGATTATCGGGGCTGAACATTGAGCCTCTGGGGGCTGCTGCTATTACGCTGATTGCTCCGTCCTGACCCTGAGCCATTAAGCGCGTGCCGTCGATGGGGTCAACTGCAATGTCTACTTCAGGGCCTTCACCTGTGCCGACGTTCTCGCCGTTGAAGAGCATGGGAGCTTCGTCCTTCTCGCCCTCGCCGATTACTACCGTTCCCTTCATGTGCACGCCGTGAAGTACGTAACGCATTGCCTCGACTGCTGCACGGTCGACCTCGTTTTTGTCGCCGAGTCCGAACCAGCGTCCGGATGCCATGACTGCAGCCTCTGCCGAGCGGACGAGTTCCATAGCGAGATTCTTATCCTGTGCGAATAGTGCCATAGATAATTTACCTCCTTCAAAGAATTTGTGTTGTCTTGTGATTTGTGAATGGGTATTGTGTGAGATTATATACTAACCTGCAAAAAATATCCCCCCTGATTTGACTCAGGAGGGACGTTCGTCAAATTAATTCTGCGGCTACTTTATCTCTGCTCCGGCTTCCTTCAGCACTGCTACAGCTTTCTCAAGGTCTGTGATGTTGAAGATGTAGTAGACTTCATTGCTGTTCAGCTCGAACATGTACAGGTGATCGATATTCACGCTGGCATCTGCGAAGACCTTAAGCACTGAGTTCAATCCGCCGGGAACATCAGGAATCTCAATCGCAAGAACATCTTCTATCTTTGTGCTGTATCCTGCCTCTGCTAGAACCGCCGAAAGCCCCGCAGCATCGTCCGCCATGAACAGGGCTTCGCTGTCGTTCCTGATTGTTACGCCGTTAAGGTCGATTTTGTGGTCAGCTATTACCTGCGTCATCTTCTGAACGCTGCCCGGCTCGTCAGGACTGGGAACAACAACCTGCTTCAGCCTCATAACCTTTTCGCCGTTGAGAGCATACGCCGACGCGCACGCGAGGACGACCAGCACCAGCGAGAGCCATAGAACCGCTAAACGTTTTGTCTTCATGATAGTAACTCCTTTGTTTGTTAGGATGAAAAACTTGTTCAGTATATATAATATATATATATATATTGTCAAGTGTTAATTTTCCACACGCGCAAAAAATTATCCCCCCTGATTCTCTCAGGAGGGAATTTCCTTACTCTATGCCGTATTTCTTGAGGAGCTGCTTGTACCGCTGTTCCTCTTCGCTTATCTTCGGCTCTTGTCTCTTAGGAGCAGTAGGGTTAGGACGAGGAATTGATGCCTGAGGTGCCTGCGCCGTAACCTGCTGAGGAGGTGTAGACGCAACTTCTTCCTTCTGCTTGTTCTTGGCCGCTGCTGCCTCACGCTCTCTCTGCCTCATGCTCGCAAAATATGTGTCGTCCTGATCCAGCAGGAAGAGCCTCGGGCCTCTGGGGTCATTGTCTGCAGCCCGTGAACTTCCGCCGTGCATGGGACATGATGCAGTAGGTGATTTGCCCTTCGGGAAGTACAGCGGGACACTCTGGCAGCCTCCGCGTGCACGGTAGCCGGTCGCTCTGCAGATAGATATTTTGTCGACTTCTACCCACGAAGGAGGGTTAGGGAAGTTTGCGGGAGTCTTCATCTCCTGAACAGCAAAGCTCATGAACTTTCGCCACACCGGAGCAGCGACAGTTCCTCCGAAAGCACGTTTGCCCATTGACTTATGGTCATCGCGCCCGACGTACACTGCCGTAGTGAGTCCGGGTACTCCTCCGCAAAACCATGCGTCGATGAAGTCGTTTGATGTCCCGGTCTTGCCGAAGACGTTTACGTTCTTGATTGCTGCGGGCTTGCCTGTTCCGGATCTCACTGCGTCCTGAAGCATTGAGCGTATTGCGTAAGCTGTCTCGGGACGGAGTGCCTGTGATGAGGCCGTGCTCCTCTGCTCTATCACGTTGCCGTCCCTGTCTCTGATTTCGCGGATCATCTGGGGAACTATGCGTTTGCCTCCGTTGTTGAAGCAGTTGAACGCTACGGCCATCTCAAGCGGAGTAAGGCTTGCTGACCCGAGCGCGATAGATAAATCGTTGGGCAGATATTTTGTCTCAATTCCCATGTTGCGGGCCATCTGAACTATTGAGTCAGTGCCGATGTAGGCTGCTACCCTGACAGCTACGGTGTTGTAGGACTGGACTAACGCCCTCTGCAGTGTAACTTCTCCTGCGTAGCCGTTGCTGGAGTTGTGGGGAGACCAGCCTTTATTGCCCGCTCCCTTCTTCTTGAACGTTATCGGCGCGTCAAGGAAATGATCGCTCGGCATTACGTCCTCCTCGATTGCTGCAGCGTAAACTATAGGCTTGAAGCTCGAGCCGGGCTGTCTGACTGCCTGAGTCGCACGGTTGAACTTGCTCTCCTTGAAGTCCTTTCCTCCTACGAGGGCTAATACTTCTCCTGTCTCTGACTCGATGCACACGAGCGCGCCCATCACGTTTTTGTTGAGTCCCTGAATGGCTTCGCGTCCTTTGTCCTGCAGCTTGACATCAAGAGTCGTGTAAATCTGAAGGCCTCCGCTGTAGACTTCATCTTTGCCGTATTTGGGCAGAAGGTCATTGAACAGCAGGTGCGATACAAAGTAGGGTGCACGGTTGAACTCCTCGATTCTGTTGCCGGGCTTGGTGTTGAGGGTAAGCTCCTCGTCGTAGGCTGTCTGCCGCTGGTCGGACGTTATCCAGCCGAGAGTCTCCATTCTTGAGAGCACGTAATTCTGGCGTGATTTGGCGTTGCTCATGCTCGACAAGGGGTTATAGCGTCCGGGGTTGGCTATGAGTCCTGCTAGGATTGCTGACTCCGCGAGATCTAAGTCCCTTGCTGACTTGTCAAAGTATGTGTGTGCTGCTGTCTCTGCTCCCCATGCTCCGTGCCCGAAGTTAATCGTGTTCAGGTAGAGTTCGAGTATCTTATCTTTCGGGAAGAGTTTTTCGAGGCGCATAGCAATAATTATCTCCTTTGCCTTGCGGGTAACGCTCTTTTCGTGCGAGAGGAACAAGTTGCGTGCGAGCTGCTGGGTGATTGTGCTTGCTCCCTGAACTTTTCCGCCCTCGACTAGGTCGGTGTAGAGTGCGCGCATGATGGAGCCGATCCTGATTCCTCCGTGCTGGTAGAATGCCGAGTCCTCTGCAGCGAGGACTGCCCTCACGAGGTTCGGGGAGATCTGGCTCAGTTCGAGAGGAGTCCTGTTCTCGATGAAGAGTCGGGCGATGACTTCTCCGTTGCGGTCGTACATGATTGACGGGAGGCTGCTCTTTGGGTTGGCGAGTTCGAGCATACTCGGGAGGTCTTCGGAGATCTTGACGACGTACCAAGCGACACCGGCACTGAGAGCACCGGTAGCGAGGAGGACGACCAGCAGTAGCGACATGAGAATCAGCTTGACGATAGAGACACCCTTTTTCTTGCGGGGCTTAGGCTTCCTCTGTAAAGGCTGCTTCGGTCTCTGCTGGGGAGGCTGTGGGTTAGGCTGAGGCTTGCGGACTTGCTGAGGTCTTGGCCGGGCCTGACTCCCGTACAATAATTCTTCTGGGTCTATGCGGAAATTTCGGGTCGTGTTGTCCCGTTGAAAGCGTGAGTTATTCTCATTCATGTTGCGACTAATTACCCCTTTTTTATTGTGATCACGTCAAATAATATCACAAGTACTTTAAGATTCTCAGCAGATAAGTTAATGCTCATAGATTCTGATTACCCCGCCCTTGCGTCTGTGCCATGTGTCCCGTATGTTACGCAGACTGAACCACAAGTATTTTCCGTAGGTTACCGTCATGACCTGAAGGCCTGATGCTGTCTCCTCATAGTCCTCCAAGTTGAACCAATGCCACGTGAAGAGCCTTCGGCGTGCTGCGCGACCGTCAGATGCCGGGACACTGTGCGTGTTCATAAATACGGATTATCCCGCCTCTGCGACGGTGGCCTGTGTCCCACATGTTGCGTAAACTGAACCACAAGTATTCTCCGTAGGTTACCGTCATGACCTGAAGGCCTGATGCTGTCTCCTCATAGCCCGCTAGGTTGAACCAATGCCACGTGAAGTCGTCGAGTTCCGGATCCTTATGCATGAGCATTAAGTAAGGCACAGGAAAATTCCGGTCTATCTGGTCAATAATTGCCTCTGCGAAAATGTCATAGCTCACAGTTCCGGCCAAGCCCTCAAGTGTCAGAGAATGATTATTAATGCTGTGAAGGTAATCATAGAAGCCGCAAATATACGTCTCCAGAAAGTCTATTCCGTGATAGCGGGGTGATAAATACGGCTTCATCATGGACGCAAAATTTATGAAGTCATTGCGGGAAATATTGTGCGGGTTGTTAGGGTAAAGATTCCTGAAGCGTTCATGCTTTCCTGCCAAGAACATACACACATCACATGCCGTTACAGCTCCGCAGCCTCCTCTGTTCATGTCCCACTCTATGAGGTCATCCTGATTTCCGCCGGGAGCATTATCTATCATGAAGTAGTCTAGAATTTTTCTGCGTGTCAACTTGTTAAATCAGCCTCCTGATGATTGATACTACAGCGGCTAATTATACAGCTAGTGATAAGCAAGTCCGTAAATAATCCCTCTCCTGAAAGTTTAGGGGAGGGATCGTGTGTATCATATGAGAATTTCTCTCAAGGCCTGAAGTACTCTGTTCATCTGCTTGCGAGTGCCGATAGTGATTCTGAAACAGCACCGCAAAGCCTCGCTCTGAGACACATTGCGCACATTGTGTGTATCACCTGAGAATTTCTCTCAAGGCCTGAAGTACTCTGCTCATTTGTTTACGAGTGCCTATAGTGATTCTGAAACAGCACCGCAAAGCCTCGCTCTGAGACACATTGCGTACAAAGATATTGCGTTCCTCTAGGCCTGCAATAATCTTCTGCTTCATGCTCCCGTACAGGCATCTCAACAGCACAAAATTTCCTCTGCTCGGGTACGCATAAAGCCCTCCGGAAAAGTCCGTGTTCACTTTCTCCGTGAACATCTCCCTCGCTGCACAGACTTCTTCAACATAATCATTCATGTACTTCACATCAGAAAGTGCCGCAATCACTGCAGACTGAGCAAACGTCGTAACATTCTTAGAGTTCCTGATGCTCGAGATGTCAGAGATATTCTGCCCGCATGACACAAGATAGCCGAACCTGAAATTAGCCAGCCCGAAAGCCTTAGACATAGTGTGAGTAATGAGCAGGTTATCATGCTTCAGGACAAGAGAATTTGCGCTCTCTCCTGCAAACTCGATATACGCCTCATCAACAAGAAACATTGCATCATGATCTGCCTCAATCACTCTCTCCAGAGTCTCAGGCTCTATGAATGTCCCGGTCGGGTTATTGGGGTTGCAGATATACACCAAAGAAGGCTGATACTTCATGATGTCATGAGTGAATTTTTCCTCATCAAACGCAAAGTCCCGGCCAAGCTCCGAATAGTGAATCACCGCGCCTCCAGCCTCTGCAGTGAGCCTGAAGTTGTCATATGACGGCCAGAGAATCAGCACGGGATCTCCGGGAGAAATATACGTCCTCGCAATGTACTCATGAAGTGAATCGGAACTCGCGAAGTACTGTATGTTCTCCGCCCCGAGTCCCGTATAATCTGCAAGTGCCTTCACCAGTCCGGCGTTGTAGGTTGACGGGTAGAGCCTGAAGAAGTCCGGACGCTCGAGCAGTGAAGCCAGTGCATCATTCACCAGCGGAGAAGGAGGCATAGTTGATTCGTTCCAGTCTAGCTTGAGGATGCCGTCTCTCTCTTGGGGACTAACTCTCCAGATTTTGTGGGAGGCAGGGCTGTAGGGCTTTATCGTCCGCAGGTATGCATTGATGTATCTCATCATAAATCCTCCTGAACTGGCGCGCTGAGGTCGAGCATATCTCCGAAATAACGGTCATATGACTCTGGCTTGAACCTGTTGAACCCTCCGCCGTGATGAAGCGTTATCTCTCCGTAATAGAGCTTTCCGTCAACGTCGTAGAAATCTACACGCACATACCTGAAGAGCTTTGCTATCTCCCGGCCTATTCTCAGCATCTCGGGGAACGACTCAGGAGGGGAGATTTCAGGGCCTCGTTTCTCGTCATGTCCTCCCCACGTGAAGTACAGCGGCTGCCAGTCAGGATCATACATATTCCTGAAGTTTCCGCCTTCACGGTCGAGCGAGCAGTAGACGAAGCCTAATCTGCCGTTGAAGAAATGCAGCTTGTAGTCATTGGGTAGTCTGCCTTCGTGAGTCAGGAGCAGTTTTTCGGCAATGATTCTGGGCGGAATATTCTTGTACTGCCATTCCTGAGAAGCATAGTAATAATTCGTGTTCAGCCATACACGGCAGAGACTCCGGAGGTGTTTCCAGTTCACGGCGGACTTGTCCCTGCAGATATACCATTGCCCGGACGCGTGGTTGCTCTTGATGACGCATGGAGTATCGGGGATGTTATCGGGCTTGATGTCCCTCCAGTCTGCGGACGACCAGAGCAGCGGGACGAGGTATTGTTCGCCGAAGTGATTTGCGAGCCATTCACGGACAGCGTATTTGTCAGCGAGAGTCGTGTGGATGTCCCGGCGGTCGTAGAGCTTGAGCCACTGGATCTTTTCGTTGAGAGTCTGAGGGTTGTCTAGGTCGAGCTTGCGGTGAAATCTGCGGAAATATCTATACTGCGTTGTTAGTCTGTCTCCGCAAAGCCTGTATGCGAATTTCTGGAGTCTCCTTACAGAAGAATATAGTAACGGAGTTGCCTTGATGACGTTCTTGATGCTGCGAGTTAGTTTTCCCATGACAGCACCTCGAAGCCGTTAGCACTAATCCAATCACGATTGCATAATATACGTACTGGGGGGGGGGGGCAATTTTTACGAGTAACTGCTACGCCTTTTCTGCAAAACTTAAGCAGCGGAATATCACTCTTAGAATCAGAGTACGCAACAGAGTCGCAATCCCTGAGACTCTCCCTGCCGAAATACTCCCTCAGCAGCTTAACCTTATTTTCCTTCATGCAGTCATCTCCTCTGTACCTGCCGGTAAACCTTCCGTCCTGAAAATCCAGCCTCGTAGCTATGCAGTCCTCAAAGCCGAACTCTTCAGCAACATACCTTAAGTAAACATCATAGCCTCCGCTCACGATGAACAGCCTGTAGCCTTCCTGCCTGAGCCTCATAACTTCAGCAATAACTTCAGGGACGTAATTAGGCCTCACAAGTTCACGGTAAAAGCTCTCAGCAAGATTAGTCATTTCCTGTTCGCTCAAGCCCTCAAGCTGACGCAATAGCATTCTCTTGTTTACGTAACCCTCGCGGCTGAAGACCTGAAGAATACGCATGAGCCTGACCTTCACGAGAAACTTTCTCAGGCCTTCAAGCATACGCATTCTTGCAGTGCTGTGAACATGAGCTTTGACGTAACGCACATAATTATCTGCGGACTGAAAGTTAATCATTGTGTCGCAGAAGTCGAACAGCGCAATTTTCTCTTCACTCAAATAACATCTCATCTCCTGATTGCAGAAAATAGGTATATTCTAGCGTCTAAAGCCTTGCCGTCAACCGGTGCGTGATATAATTGCGAAAAATTTTTTGTAGGAGGCGGATTCATGCGTTCCTTAAAGCGGAAATGCTTACTCATTCTTAGTATCGTGATGATTATAGTGCTGTCTATATCCGGGTGTTCTTATGCTGCACAGAGAAAATCAAGCAGGAAATCAGCTCCTGCCGCAAAGTCCTCTGCAGCTCCCAAAAAGTCAGCTACCCAGAAGAAGGCCGATGCTCCCAAGAAGTCAGATGAACCAGTAACCAGCGATGACATTCTGGGAGAAGAAATGCTCAGACTGGCTGAAGCCCTCAAGAAGACTTCACAGCTCGAGCACGGCATACCCTCAAGCGAGGAAGAGAGGGAGAAACTCTATGAACAGTATGATGCGGAGATAGCAGAACTTGAGAAGAAAATTGCGGAGATAGAGCTGAAGAAAGATGCGTTGCTTGAGGCCGGTGTAAGTGATGATGAAGAAGTTGAAGCAGAACTGGCAGCTGCTGAGCGTGAAGCAGATAGTATTGCTAACAGGCTGTATCTTAGCTTTGACATCATGCCGGAATACATATACGCGTTCCATCCCAGAGCGACGAGCCAGTTAGTCGGCTGGGAACTTACGCAGGACGAGAAGACAGAAGAAGAAATATTGTCGCTGATAATTCTTCACAACAGGGAGAGCCGGAGAGTTACGCGCCTGAATGTGCTGTCAGAACTTACTGAAAGCGGAGATATATTCTTCACTGTCAAAGATCTGCCTGAAGGCCTGCAGGTAGTCATCCCTAAAGATGATGGGAATAGCTGGGCTGTTGAAGCTGACGGAAGAGTCGGAGACCGCAAGTTCGGGAACAAGGGCTATTTCACAGCAAAGATACTTGACACTGACGACATAGTATATTCTGAGCTTGACGGCGAGAGCAGCATTAACGGAGACGGCATAAAGACTTTCAGAGCAGGAGAAGCATTTATCATTCTGCGCAAAAGCAGCATAACTATACGACCTGCAGACAAGAATAACTAACGGCAGACGTGCATTCGGGAAATAAGAGCTGTTTTACCCGACACTGACGACGCGGCGTATTCCTAGCTTGACGGCGAGAGCAGCATTAACGGGGACGGCATAAAGACTTTCAAAGCAGGAGAAGCATTTATCATTCTGCGCAGAAGCAGCATCACTATACGACCTGCAGGCAAGAATAACTAACGGCAGACGCGCATTCTGGAAACAAGGGCTGTTTTACCCGACACGTACGGCGCAGCGTATTCTGACGAGAGCAGCATTAACGGAGATGGCATAAAGACTTTCAAAGCAGGAGAAGCATTTATCATTCTGCGCAGAAGCAGCATCACTATACGACCTGCAGACAAGAACAATTAACAGTGTTACCAAAGGGGGACGCAATCATAATCCCCCTTCTTTATTCTCAGAACATATTTCACACTAATCAAAACATGACTGCGTGATACAATTCTGGCATTCCCGCAGAATTCGGAGGTAATCACAATCATGCTTGAACGTATACAATCCCTAGTAGAAGCCAAGAACATTAAGGAACTCAGAGTAATAACAGAAGACATGAACGAGGCAGATATTGCTGATGCTGTAGAAGAACTCGAACCGGAAGGCAGGGTTATACTCTTCCGTGCCCTGCGCAAGGACATGGCCGCAGAAGTCTTCGCGTATCTCTCACCTGACACTAAAGAGGCTCTCGTCTCTCAGCTCACAGCTCCAGAACTCGGCCGCATAGTCGATGAACTCTTCCTTGATGATGCTGCTGACCTCGTCGAGGAACTCCCCGCAGATGTCGTGAAGCGCATACTCGAGAGCGCAAGCCCCGAGACACGCAAGGGCATCAATCAGCTCCTCCAGTACCAAGAGGACTCGGCAGGAAGCATCATGACGACGGAGTACATTTCTCTGCGTCCAGACATGAACGTCGAGGAGTCCTTCCGGCACATCCGCGAGGTCGGCATGGACAAGGAGACTCTCTACACCTGCTACGTTACTGACCCCAAAGGTGTATTGATAGGAGTCGTAACCGTGAGGACTATGCTTCTCTCAAAGTATGAGGACAAGATAAGCGACATCATGACCGACACAAACATTATCTCCGTCAACACCAACGATGACCGCGAAAAGGTTACTGAACTCTTCCAGAAGTACGACTTCATGGCAATACCTGTTGTTGATTCTCAAAATCATTTAGTCGGAATTGTTACGGTCGATGACGCTATGGAAGTTCTCGAGGAGGAGAGCACGGAGGACTTCCACAAGATGGCAGCAATGCTCCCGATGGATGAACCGTATCTTGATATGAGCGTCGGCGAGCTGGCCAAGAAACGCGTAATCTGGTTAATGGTGCTGATGATCTCAGCTACTTTCTCAGGCGCAATCCTCACGCATTATCAGGCAGTGTTTGCGGCTTTCCCGGCTCTCATTGCCTCAATCCCCATGCTCATGGACACGGGCGGCAATGCAGGCTCGCAGTCGTCGACTCTCGTGATTCGCGGAATAGCTGTCGGTGAACTCAAGCTGCGTGATGCCTTGACGGTTCTCATGAAGGAGCTTCGGGTGAGCCTCATGGTCGGCGGAGGACTCGCGGTCGTGAACTTTGCCTACAAGTACGCAATGAGCGGAGATCTTCTGCTGTCAATCATCGTAGGAATAAGCCTCTTCGGGACGGTGATATTCGCTCAGACTGTCGGAGGAATGCTGCCGTTATTGGCGAAGTCTCTCGGGTTCGACCCTGCACTGATGGCCTCACCTATCGTTACTACTATTGTTGATGCAGGAAGTTTGACGCTGTATTTTGCTGTGGCAAGCAGAGTAATGAACTTGTGAGCAGGAAAGCAAAAGCCGGAGGGATATATCACACACTCTCCGGCCCGTGCATTAAGTTAATCGTTCATGCCAAGAATAGCAAATTTATCATGGAAAAGATGGAATATCCCCTTGCGCTTCTCATCGTATGCTTCCCCGCTGTAAACTGTCTCATCACTGTAATCTATCTGTTCTTCAGCAATATTGTCGCAGTTGTCTATCAGCTTCTCCAGTCCGTAGCACAGATCAAGGAATAACGGGCTGAGTTCACGGTTGCAGATTCCGCTGTGAAGCCGCCTTATGTGCCGTGAAGTTATCTTTGCGTGAATGTTAGAGACTGCCTCGCGGAAAATAGTTATCGCCTCAGCAAACGTATTCTTCTCCATAGAGTAACTCTCTGCCGTGAAGTAAACTACCTCGCTTACTGCCTCCACGAACAGGCGCAGATCTGACGCTGCCTCCGCAGAAAATTCTCCGCCCTTGCGCTTGATGTCTGCGTATATCCTGACGTGATCCGAGATTAACTCTCCCATCCTCCCGAACGCATCACAGTAAATCTCCTCAGAACGCAATGCTCTCTGGATACCGCCTCCTGAATCTGCCTCCCTAAGAAGGGCTGTGTACTTCACTATCTGCACACGGTATTTCTTGATCCTCGCACACATAATCTTCAGCTCATCTTCTGCTCCGGCAATATCCCCGTAGTTCATGGACATCACAGCATATGTATTCTGTACTTCCTTTGCCATTATGCCTATTGAGGCCTTGACCTGCTCAAGCGCAAATTCAGGATTAACCAGCAGTGAAGAATCAAGTATCGTAAGCGTGTCTCTCTTCTCGCGCTCCTCTTCCTCGCTGTAGGGTATAGTCTTCTCTGCAAGCCTGACTATGA
The DNA here is from genome assembly GCA_017445405.1 of Synergistaceae bacterium. GTDB lineage: Bacteria > Synergistota > Synergistia > Synergistales > Aminobacteriaceae > JAFUXM01. The sequence goes on along the minus strand of JAFSUD010000054.1, from coordinate 35,838 downwards.
AGTCTGAGAACGGAAGATAGATAACTGCCGCTATTATGTTTATGAGGCTGTGGAATAAGGGAATACCTGTTGCGCCGGTGAGAGTGTCCATAAATGCGAAGTGAAATACCCTGTGGCATGAGTAGAATATCAGCAGAAACGGAATATTCTTGAGGAGGTTGTAGTAAAGCTCTATCAATGCTGCTCTTCTTCCGCTGTTGGAGGTATCGATTGACGAGAGAAGAGCTGTTATGCATGTCCCTACCTGCGCCCCGCATATCATGGGGATAGCCGAACTGAAAGTTACTCCGACTGACATGCTGAGAGCCTGAAGCATTCCTATAGCTGCATCCGAACTCTGAATTATCATAGTGAACACGAGCGCGAAAGAGAACCCCAAGAATGGATTCTGAAGAGTGAGCATCATCTGAGAGAAAGCAGGTATCTCTTTCAGGGGGGCAGTTGCTCCTCCCATTAAGTTCATGCCTATCATCATTACTGCAAAGCCTATCAGCGCAGAACCGGCACGCCTGGCCTTCGAGGCATGAGCGAACATCAGCATAGCTACTCCGGCAATGCCCAAGAACGGAGTGAATGATGAAGGCTTGCAGAACTCAACCAGCAAAGAAGCTCCGGATAAAGCATTGAGTGATAATATCCATGCTGTAGCTGTAGTGCCCAAGTTTGCGCCCATGATGAGGCCTGCAGCTTTCTGAAGCTCCATTATGCCGGAGTTCACGAGTCCGACAGTTAGTACGGTTATTGCAGAAGATGACTGCACAATAGAAGTAACAGCCGTTCCGAACATGAAGCCTGAATATCTGTTCCTAGTTATTTTGCCTATGACGCGCTCGAGTCCTCCGCCTGTCATGCGTGAAAGTGCATCGCTCATTGTGTTCATGCCGAAGAGGAAGAGTGCTAGTCCGCTCAATATCCCTGTGAACATGGTGAATAACTGCCTGAAATCCATGCTGATTCCTCCAAAAAAGTAAGTGTGAGTGCAGAATATTATAGCCTGAAAGCAAAAAACAGCAGGCAGGGACTCAGTGTGCGCCTCCCTGTCTGCCGAATTTCTGAATGTATGCTACTGTCTCTTCCTCAGAATAAGCACCGCAAGCACAGCAATTCCTCCGAATCCTGCCTCACAGCCTCCGCCGGAACTTCCGGGTTCGTCCGCATTCATCTCCGGCTCAACATCTCCGCTCGCATCGTAGACCTCAAGCTCGGGGTCAGGGTCGCCTTCAGGAATCTCCTCGGGCTTCTCAGCCGCCAGCAAGTCCGTCAGCCAGAAGCACGTGTAGCTGCAGAACGTGTTATCTTGGCCGACGTGCCTCAGCTTGTCCGCAATGTCAGCATCAATAGTGAGGTCATACGTATACGTCTCATGAGGGAACAGCGTAATCTTCCTCATGAAGTCTAATGTGCCGATGGTCTGGTCTCTGCTCCACTGTTCAGGGTCAAAGCACGTTAACCGTATCTCGGTATCAGGAATCGTGTAGTCCATGTTGTTAGTCAGAGTAACCGTCATGTTCACCGGGCCGTCAGAGCTTGCGATGTACTCGTCGTAGAAATCAGCCCACTTAGTTTTGTCGTTGAAGGTGATTGTCGGGAAAATGAGTTCGTCCTCGTCAATAGCTCCCCTGAATCCCGAAGCCCTTACGCTGCTTGCATAGGCTGCCGCTTCCCTGTTCAGTACCTCAACCTCAAAATACCCCTCGTTGTTTCCGCCCGGGTCTTTCGTCGGGTCTCTGGTCTCGTGAACTTCCTGCTTCTCGTTCAGCGGGTCAATCACCGCGTAGAGCTGATAATGTCCGTCCGCAACTTTTGGTGTCCAGTCGAAGTATGCCCAAGCCTTATTGTTGGCATCGTCTGCCCAGCCCGCCATGCTGACTGTCGTTGTGCCGATGAGCTGTTTTCCGTCGAGCGAGCCTGTCTCCCTGTCCTTCACGCAATACAGGTCAATCCTCACGTTGTCTACCCGCACAAAGCTGGCGTTGTAGACGGGAATCTCTATCCTGTAGTTCGCATCTCCGAGCAGCTCGTTCCTCGTGTAGCGGTCGTAATCCAGAGAGTAGAACCTCACGCCCCGAAGCTCCATCGCTACCCTGCGGTTGGTGTTCACGCCGAACTTCGGGATTCTTCCCGAGCTGTCCGTCATGGTGAACTTGTAGGGCAGGACAAACGACGGGTCAGGGTGCTTGCTGTAGAGGCTCTGCGGGCTGAAGATGTCAAAGTTCCTGTTGAGCTGCCTCACAGCAAACGCACATGTTACCGCTCCGTTCTCGCCGACGTATGCCTGATACTGGTACGTGTAGCCGGTGTTCAGGGGTGCAGAGTCCGCGTTCGGAAGGTTGAACTTTATGCGCTCGCTCTTCTGCTCAGTCCTCGTGTAGGTCGGTGAGGTCTCAGACTCCGGCACGTTCGCAAGGTCTGTCCCGAACAAGCTATCTATCAGTGAGAGTCCCTGCGAGATGTAGCCCGTCGATACCTTCTTCGAGGTCGTCTTCTCGTTCTCGCTTACTTCCGTAAACGTTATAGATTTGTTGTTCGTAGTCGTAGAGAACTGCGCGTTGGCTATGCCGGTCAAGTCCTTCTGCTTCCTGCTGTAGCCCTCAACGTTCGCAACTGCTGAAGGGTAGGAGAACAGGTTACCGTTTTCGTGAGTGGGCTGATACATGCTGTCATTGGTCGACAGGTTCGGAGTCGCAGTGTTGTAGAGCGTGAACGTGATGAAGTCCTGCCTCGCTATGTATTTATCAATGCTCGTGTAGTCCACCGGCCAGGTCGGAGCTGGCTTTGTGAGGACAGGATAACGCCAGATGTTCTGGGTTGCCTCCGCAAAATACAGGCCGTCGAGTCTGTTCGCCTCCATGTTGTCCTGAAGGTCTGTCGTGCTCAGCTTTGACTTGAAGCCCGTCTTGATGGTCTCGACCTTGTCCTTGCACTTGTCGAGGAAGCCCACAACTGAATCAATTATTCCCGTAGCTTTCTCCGTGTACTTGTTTACGCCGGGAATGAATCCCGCAATGGCCTTCACCGCGCCGTAAATGCTCTTGCCGGTCTCATAGCCGCTCACTACGTCTTCACCTGCATCACCGAGCGCAAAGATGTCTCTACTGTGTTGTGAATGTCGAACTTTGTCGTCTCCTTGCTGCCTGAAGAGCTGCCGCGTTCGTAGGTTGTCGTTGCGCCGTTGACGTAGGAGAAGTTCACCGGCTCTGTGGTGAGGCTCATTCCGTCAGTGGCGATGTTGTCGACGTGGTAAGGGGGAGCCTGAAGGATTGCGGTGTAGCTTCTGTCGGTCGGACGCTTGACGTGTACGGCAGAGCCGAGAGTGATTCCCTCGCTGAGGAAGTCTGCGGCGACGAGTGCGGAAGTTCCTGATGCTGTGAAGGTGGCGGCCTCCTGAAGCGAACCGTTTACGCCCTTGAAGAGCTTCATTGTCCCGCCGTAGTAGCGGAAAGCTATACCGTCTTTCGCGTTGATGGTGTCCGTCCCCTCGTCGAAGAACGGCCCGGCAGCAAGAGATACTTCACGGTCAACAACGGGATAGTAGGATTTTCCTTTCCACACCGGCGCAAAGTTGTACTCGTACACAATCCCGGCCAAGTTTCCATTGATTACATAAGGAAGCACAATTACTGATGAAGTTGTCATGCTGCCGTCAGATGCCCTCTTGAAAGTCAGCAGACGAGGGTCAACAGTATACCTTGTGTCAGAAGCACTAATATGCGCCACGAAATATGCAATCACTACCTCATCTTTGCCGTCGCCGTCAAGGTCAGCCCTTACAGCCTTGAGGCCTCCCCAAGGTATCCATGTCTCGCTGGAAGTGATATACCAATAGGTAGTGCCCTCATAGTTATAGTTACTGCTCTTGACTTCAAATTTTGATGTGCTGGTGTTCCACTTGTATACATCGCAATAAAGCTCCTTGACGTTTGCCCCATGAAACCAGTGATTGACCTCGCGTTCATTTGCGGGAAAGTCTCCCTGCCAGATTGCTATTAGTTCAGTCTGGCCGTCGCCGTCAACATCTGCCGCTACAATGTCAGCTCCCGGCACGCGATTGAAGCCGTTGTAGAAACGCTCGTTCTTAACGTAATTGGGGTTGTTGTACAGGTATATTGCAGTGTCGTTATTTCCGCCATTGGACAAATTAGGATTCGAACTTCTCTTGCCCATGTTGTTCGTGGTCATGCGCCGAATGCTGAAATTCCCGCCGTAATAACTTATCTGGTAAAGAGTAATATCTATTCCCCAAGGGTTAGTCGTCAGCATTGCGACTTCATTAGCGTAGCCGTCATTGTTGAAGTCCCCGACCGCGCACCTGATCAGCATGTACGGTGATGCTGCCGTAGAGTTCATGTTGTTGACGGATGACCAGTCATAATCAGGAACAGCCTTAACGCCGTTTAGCGGAGCTGAATCCATGTAGCCGGTCTTCGCGGTGAGGCTGTCGAGCTTCCTGTACTGGAGATTGCCCGATGCATCCTGATACAGACTCCAGAAGTCCAGACGCGCATTAACTTTCTTGTCGCTGAACTTCGCCTTAACATAACGCCCGTCGTAAGTTGACTCCATAGTCGCCGTAACAACAAGCTCACCGTTATAGCCGTTCACGAAAATTCCAGTCTTGATGTCCTTCAGGTGTCCGGCAGTGGAGTTAGCCTGCTTATAGTTCCCATAGGGATAACGCCATGCTCCGAAGCGGGACTGCGTGATGTTCCCGTTGTCTTCCTTGACTGCCTGCAAAAAGTATAGATCGTAGAACCACGTCGAAGCTGAAAACCCCGTAGTTTTTGACGAGCCTATGACTACCCTTTTCCCGTTGAAATTGGTTTTGGAGACAGCAGCAAGAAGTCCGTCATCCTGTTCGGCTGTGTTGCTTGTTGGTTCTATGTAGTCCCGTATCTTTCCGAGCGACTTAGTTGTGTTGCCGTTCCCGATGTTGTAGGTCAGGTCGAGCTGTCCGTCGTGAAGCCGGAGCAATGAAGCCTTCTCGATGTCGAAGGTAGAGTCTGTCTCGTTGACTATCCCGCCGGAACGTGCCTCCCGCAGAATGTCGCCTATCGTGTCTATGTCCTTGCCGTTGACCGTAACCGCAGGCCATGCACAGCCCGCAAATATCATCACGCCGAGCAGGGACATGCATAATATCTTAGTCTTCATGAAAATTCCTCCTGTGATTCTCAATGAGTGAATGCCTGAGCAGAAGAATTACTCTCTGCCGTGAATGAGCGCGTGTATCTTCTCTTGAGATTCATGGAGGAGGCTTTGAGAGCGGAAAGAGGCGGGAAGTATGCCTATGCTTTAGGGTGCAGTGATGGCCGTAGCCCGTAGCCCGTAGCCCGTAGCCCGTAGGATTGTACGCATATTTGCCTCTGTGTGTCAATGTATTATTGCTGAAAATTTCTAGCTTCCTCAAATTATCGCTGCCTCTTGGGATTAGTGCGCATATTGTAGCATATTGTGTGTCAATGAATAATGATTGGGCTATAATTACGCCTAACTTTCACAAGGAGGTTTCTTATTCATGAAGAAGTTTATCGTATGTTTGTGCGTCCTTGCAGCTCTTGCAGGATCATGCTTTGCTGACGAGGCCAAGCTGAAATCAACTGACCAGCTCAAGACGGAAAGGCTCGCAGCCCAGAGAGGTACAGTCGGCCAGTTCATCGCTGAGGATCTGCTCGGAGACAAGAAGGGCGAACTCCTCACGACGTTTGAGAAGTATGTTGACGCAATCGCAGCACTCAGGCAGGGAAAAGTCCGTGCCGTCGTGATGGACGAGATGCCCGCGAAAAGATTCGTGAACGAGGTCGAGGGACTCGTCATCATGAACGATGCCCTCTCTGAGGAGAATTACGCTATCGGCTTCAAGAAGGGCAACACTGAGCTTGTGGGGCAGGTCAACGCCATCCTCGCAGAGCTGAAGGCAGACGGGACGCTCGCAGGAATCTTCGCAAAGTACATTGACGGCGACTACTCAGCGGTCAAGCCGGAGGACATCGACTTCAACAAGGGCGCGAAGGGCGGAAAGTTCTACGTCGGGACAGAGGCAGGGTTTGCCCCCTACGAGCTGAAGGTCGGGAACGGGTACATAGGGATTGACGTTGAGATGTGCGCTGCAATTGCCCGCAGGCTCGGCAAAGAGTTAGTCATCATCAACATGAACTTCGACGCACTCCCCACAGCGGTATCAACCGGCAAGGTCGACATGATATGCGCAGGAATCACCGTAACCGACGAGCGCAAGGAAAACATGGATTTCTCGGACAACTATGTTGTGGGAGCAAAGCAGGTTGCGGTCGTAAGGGCAGATGACTATGAAGTGTCAAAGTAAGCATTACGGAGCAGGGCGCGGAGATATACTGCTCGGACTCTTCGGAGTATTCCTGCTGTACCTGCTCTACACGTCGGGGTTCTTCACTGCTGCAGCGTGGCAGGACTTCAACAGACGCTTCTACCAGAACTTCGTGAAGGATGCCCGTTACATGATGCTTGTTGACGGCCTGAAGTCTACTATCTTCATGACCGCAGGAGCTACGATCATCGGCGTAATCGTCGGGCTTATCCTGAGCGTTATACGTGTTGCGTACAAGGGAGGCGTTCCGATTCCTGTGCTGAACAAGTTTGCGGAGACGTATATCACTGTGCTTAGGGGTACTCCGGCAATGGTGCAGCTCCTCATCTGGAACTTCACGATATTTGCGAGCGCGAGAGACCTCAACACGCAGTACATAGCGATTCTTGCGTTCGGCCTGAACTCGGGGGCATACGTCGCGGAGATCTTCAGGGGGGGCATTGAGTCGATTGACGCGGGGCAGATGGAGGCGGCACGTTCTCTCGGCCTGACCTACGGCTCGTCAATGAAGCACGTGATTCTTCCTCAGGCATTGCGGAACGTCGTCCCGATGCTGTTCAACGAGTTCATTGCACTTCTGAAGGAAACCTCTATTGCGGGATATATCGGCATAGATGACCTCACGAGGGCAGGGCAGAACATCCAGGCCTTGACGCTCGAACACTCCCAGCCGTTAGTCATGGTGGCAATAATCTATCTGGTGATTGTGCTGCTGCTTACCCGCTTCGTCCGCAAGCTCGAGGAATGGTTGAGCAGAGGCAGGAGGTAATGGCATGAGCGACTACATTATTGACGTGAAAGACCTGCACAAGACGTTCACGCTTCAGGACGGGAGGGAGCTTAACGTTCTTAACGGGATAAGCACCGGGATTCACAAGGGCGAGAAGATTGCGGTGATAGGGCCTTCTGGTTCAGGGAAGAGCACATTTCTGCGCTGCCTAAACCGAATGGAGGAGCCGACATCGGGAGTGATTACGTTCAAGGGCGAGGACATTACGTCGCCGAAGTGTGATATTAACGTTGTGCGCCGTCATATGGGGATGGTGTTTCAGCACTTTTACCTTTTCCCGCATTTGACGGTGAGGAAGAATCTCACTCTTGCGCCGGTGGACTTGAAGCTCATGACTCAGGAAGAGGCAGATACCCGTGCGCTGGAGCTGCTCACGAGAGTCGGACTCGCGGACAAGATCGACGAGTGGCCGGACAGACTCTCGGGAGGACAGAAGCAGAGGGTAGCGATTGCGAGGGCGATGGCGATGAATCCTGATGTGCTGCTGTTCGACGAGCCGACGAGTGCGTTAGACCCCGAGATGATAGGCGAGGTGCTGGATGTCATGAAGGAGCTTGCTGATGACGGAATGACGATGTATCTGGTGACTCACGAGATGGGATTTGCGCATCAGGTAGCGGACAGAGTGCTGTTCATCGACAAGGGGATTATCAGCGAGGAAGGTACGCCTGATGAAGTCTTTGACCACCCGAAGCAGCCGAGAACGATAGAGTTTCTCTCAAAGGTGCTCAGACGGTAAGGATAAACATAATCCCCCCGGTAAAAATGGGGGGAAATTTTTTTTGCGCTCACTTCACAATGACAGCAGAGCCGCAATCATCAGGAAGGCAAACATAACCGATGCTATTACTCTCGCAGAACTCCCTCACTGCTTCTCTTGCGCCTCCATACTGTGAGTTGTTGAAGTCGTGAATCATGATTACTCCTCCATGAACTAGCTTAGGGTAAAAGAACTCGAGTCCTGCTAGTATTGGCTTGTAGAGGTCTGCGTCGAGACTTACGAAGCAGAATGTATCATCAACACCTTCTGCAGTGTCAGGAAACCAACCTTTGCGGATAATACAATTTTCCGGGTGCTGCATCTTGCTCATCACTAACTCTACAGATGTCTGCGAAAAGTCTGTGGGGGTTCTTGGCCTGAGTCCTGCCTTCACGTCAAAATCTGTGTCTCTTGTGTCGAAGCCCTCGAACGTGTCAAATAGATATAACTTTCTGTCAGGGAGGAAGTGATTTATCAGCTTGGCGAAATCTCCGCGATACACTCCAAGTTCCGCAGCAGAGCCTTCAACTTCGTAGCGCATGATTTCCCTGCACATCAGCTCAAGGACTGCGCTTCTTGGTTCACGTTCTTCAACGCCTACAACGTCAAGACGAATAGACCTGCCGTATTTCTTCGCTATCATTCTGTGCAGGAAAAGCGACCGCTCAAATAAATCACGTCCGGTGATACGAATCTTCATTTATGAGCCTCCTCAAAGCACGACAAATTTACCCTGCCGCAAAGTTCGTAGCAGAGTGTTGTTTTATCGTTATGGTTTATCTGGGAATGATTACTGTTATGATGGGTTAATTCGTGACAAGTATGACGACATGCGACATGCGACATGCGACATGCGACATGCGACATGCGACATGCGACATGCGATTTTACTGACTATCGTTATTCTTGTCAAGTTTTGTGTGAAATTTATCATGTGTAGTATTCTAGCACGTCATCATTACTCAGCACAAGCACTCACGATAGGCTATAATCCTCATAATCAAGACAGGAGGCAGATAACATGTTCACACTCGACGCTGACAGAATATATTTCTTTGATGGAGCTATGGGCACTATGCTTCAATCTCGAGGCCTCAAGCTCCGTGAAGTTCCCGAATCCCTCAACCTCACTAATCCCGATATGATTCGTTCAGTTCACAGAGAGTATTCACAAGCAGGAGCAGACTTCATCACAGCTAACACCTTCGGAGCAAACCGCTTCAAGCTCGCGAAATCCGGCCTGAGCGTTCAGGAAGTAATAGAGGCAGGACTGAGCATCGCACATGAAGCCGCAAGTAACTCCCTCGTCGCTCTCGACATCGGCCCCACAGGAAGAGTCATTGCTCCTCTGGGTGATGCCTCGTTCTCCGAAGTCTACGATGCCGTTGCAGAAATGGTTGCTGCAGGAAAGCATGACGCTGACGTTATCCTTCTCGAGACGTTCACAGACCTCTACGAACTCAAGGCTGCAGTCCTGGCCTCACGCGAAAGCTCAGACCTTCCCGTCTTCGCAACAATGAGCTTTGAGGAATCAGGCAAGACATTTTTCGGTGCAGGCATTGAGTCAATGGCAGCAACTCTTGAGGGCTTAGGTGTCAGTGCTCTCGGCGTGAACTGCTCGCTCGGCCCGAAGCAATTAATCCCCATCGTCAAGCGACTCTGCGAGGTCTCGCACATTCCCGTGATGGTTCAGCCAAACGCCGGACTCCCCGTCATGCGCGACGGAGTCTCGCACTACGACGTGATGCCCGAGGAGTTCTCGGAAGTCTCGTGCAGGTTCGCAGAAATGGGCGTGAACATTCTCGGCGGATGCTGCGGGACGACTCCTCAGCACATCGCGCTCATGAAGCAGGCTGTTACCCGTTCATTCGGCCAGGCTGTGAGGCGAAACGTTCCTGATGAGACGGTGATATGTTCTCCCTCAAAGCTCGTGAAGTTCGGGAAAAAGTTTGTCGTTATCGGCGAGAGGCTCAACCCTACAGGCAAGAAGACATTGCAGAAGGCATTACGTGAGGGAGATATGGACTACATTTTGCGCGAGGCCGTTAAGCAGCAGGATCAGAACGCCGACGTGTTAGACCTCAACGCGGGATTACCTGACATCGACGAGCCGGAAGTCCTGACACATGCATTAACGGAGATTCAAGGCATCGTGAATTTGCCCATACAGATAGACAGCTCGGATTATCACGCTCTCGAGTCCGCAGCACGCCTCTACAACGGAAAGCCTATCTTGAACTCAGTGAACGGCAAGCCCGAAAGTTTAGCGCACGTCCTCCCCATCGCGAAGAAGTACGGTGCGTGTGTTCTCGGCCTGACTCTCGACGAGCACGGCATCCCCGAGACCGCAGAACAGAGACTCGCAATAGCCCGCAGAATCGTTGACGAGGCAGAGCAGCTCGGAATCCCCCGGCGCAACGTGTTGATTGACTGCCTGACTCTCACAGCAAGCGCACAGCAGAAACTCGTCCCCGAGACTCTGAAGGCTATTCGTCTCGTGAAAGATGAGTTAGGCGTGTGCACTGTTCTGGGCTTGAGCAACGTATCTTTCGGACTCCCGAGAAGGCCTCTCGTCAACCGCACAATGATGATTGCCGCAATGATGGCCGGACTCGACGGAGCGATCATCAACCCGGGCGACGCTGACCTGCAGGAGAGTCTCCACGCGTGGAACTTGCTCACGGGGGACGAGTCAGACATGCAGGAGTACATCACTTACTGCGAGAAAAATCCTGTAACCCCTCCCGGCCTCCCCTTAAAGAGGGGCGGTGAAGTCTCCCCTGCCTTAAGGGGGGATTTAGGAGGGTTAGATTCTGCGATTGCTAAGGGCCTCAAGGACGAAGCAGCTAACATGACCCGTGAACTGCTTGCGACACTAAAGCCGCTGGAGATTATTGAGCGCAACATAGTACCTGCACTTGATTCTGTGGGCAAAGATTACGAGTCTGGCAAAGTGTTTCTGCCGCAGCTCATCAAGTCAGCAGAAGCAGCAAAATCCGCGTTCGAGGTGCTGTCTCAGGCAATGAGCAGTGAGGGCACGGGCGGAAAATCAAGAGGGCCTGTTGTGCTTGCGACGGTGTACGGAGATGTTCACGACATAGGCAAGAACATAGTGCGGACGATTTTCGAGAACTACAACTTTGACGTTATCGACTTAGGAAAAGATGTGCCCCCGGAGAAGATAGTTGAGGCCGTAGAGAAGGGGAATGTTCACGTTGTGGGGTTAAGTGCGCTGATGACTACGACGGTTGCGAGCATGAAGGAGACTATCACGAGGCTTAGGGCATCATGTCCTGATGTGAAGGTGATAGTGGGGGGAGCTGTGCTTACGCCGGACTTGGCCGAGTATGCGGGAGCGGATTATTACGCTAAGGACGCAATGGAGGGCGTGAGGATATTGACTGAATTACTGGAGAAATAGCAGGACAGAAAACAGCGTGCTCTCTTGTGATTTCAGAATGCTGATATATTAACATGGCCGTAAATTTTGCTGTGAGTGTATAATTACACAATATTTATCCCAATTGAGAGGAATTATATTAACTTGCGGAACACAATCATTCAGTGTGAACAATGGCTGCGTGATCAGGTCGCCGGTGCTCATGCTAAAGGTATCGTTCTCGGACTCTCTGGAGGCATCGACTCTTCAGTACTCGCCGCTCTAGGACTCGAAGCTCTCGGCCAAGACTCCGTACTCGGCGTAATCATGCCCTGCCGCAGCATCCCGGAAGACGAACAGGACGCACGCCTTCTCGCTGACTCGCTCGGCCTCAAAACTGAACGCGTGGATCTCTCCGGCGTGTTCGACTCTCTGTGTGCTGGCATAGGCGGAAATCTTGACCCGCTCACTCAGTCAAACATGAAGGCTCGTCTGCGCATGGTAACTCTTTACGCGTTCGCACAATCACGCAACCTTCTTGTCTGCGGAACGAGCAACAGGTCAGAGTACGAGACAGGCTATTTCACCAAGTACGGCGACTCGGGAGTCGACCTCATGCCGTTAGCCGGATTCCTGAAGAGGGACATACGCGCAATGGCCAGAGAGCTTCACGTCCCTGAACGCATCATCACCAAAGCTCCCAGTGCAGGACTCTATGAGGGGCAGACTGACGAGGGAGATATGGGCTTCACGTATGACGTTCTGGATGAGTACCTTGCATCAGGCAGAATAGACGACCCGAAGGCGAAAGAACGCATTGACGTAATGCGCAGACGCAGCGAACACAAACGCAAGCCGATCCCAATTTTTCATCAATAACTATTAGGAGTGATTAATTACTATGTCAGGACATTCAAAGTGGGCAAACATCAAGCACAGGAAAGCAGCACAGGACGCAAAACGCGGCAACCTTTTCCAGAAGTTAGTGCGGGCAATCATAATAGCAGCTAAGGACGGCGGAGGAGACCCCGCAATGAACATGCGCCTCAAGACAGCCATCGAGCGCGCAAAGGCCGTAAGCGTCCCCAACGACAACATCACACGCGCAATCAAGAGAGGAACGGGAGAACTCGGCGACATCTCCTACGACGAACTCACTTACGAGGTCATCGGCCCGGCGGGTATTGCTGTACTTGTCAGCGTCATGACCGACAACCGCAACAGGACAACGCCGGAGATCCGCGCACTTCTTGCACGCAACGGCGGACAGATGGGCAGTGAAGGCTCCGTCGCGTGGATGTTTGACCGCAAAGGCGTTATCGAGGTCAAGGGCGAAGGACTCGACGAGGACGCATTAATGACTGTCGGACTCGAAGCCGGTATGTCGGACATGGAGGAGTCGGACGAAGGATTTACTCTCTACTGCGAGCCGTCGGATCTTGATGCACTCCAGAAAGCTCTCGAGGCAGCAAAATATGTTGTCGACAGTGCAGAAGTCTCAATGATTGCCAAGACTCCCGTTGATGTCTCTGACGCTGAAGCAGCACGTAAAGTTATGCGGCTCGTTGACGCTCTCGAGGAACACGACGACGTGCAGAACGTCTACTCGAACTTCGAGATTCCGGACGAGATAGCTTCCCAGCTTGAGGACTAACTCGTTCACTTGCTTGGGTGTTGATCCCGGCTTGGCGCGTGTAGGCTATGGTGCAGTACTGCATTCACCGGCCGGGCTTGTCGCTCTCAATTATGGCTGCATCGAGACTTCTTCACGCATGACCTTCACAGAAAGACTGCTCGTTATCTACTCTGAGCTTCAGGATCAGATAAATATGTGTACGCCTGACCTGATGTCTGTTGAGCGGTTATTCTTCGGGCGCAACGCTACTACTGCGGAGTATGTGTATCAGGCACGCGGAGTAGTGATGCTTCTTGCAGCAATGAATAATCTTCCTGTTGTTGAGCCTGCACCGAACAGAATCAAGCTCCTGCTATGCGGGACAGGCAAAGCAGACAAGAAGGAAGTGCAGAACATGATTCGCGATAAGCTGTCGCTAGAGGAAGTCCCTAAACCAGACGACACTGCAGATGCATTAGCTGCAGCAATAGCGGGACTGTCATTAAGGGGAGAACTACTCAGTACACGGCAGGCGCATTAGCCAAACTGTCATTGAGAGAAAAATTGTGAGAGGAGATGACCACAATACAAATCTGTAAACGTTATGTGTTAGCAATAATCTTTATGTTATGTGCGTGCAGTGCTGAAGCCCGCGATGTCTACGTCAAGCTCTCAGGGGCTGGGAATTACTCCATCGGCATAACGGCCGGAAATCTCGTGATGACTGACGCAGAAGGTCGGCTCGCTAACTTGGCCGACTCTGCACGTATCTCTGTCTCGGGAGGCAATGTCGTTATAGGCGGAATATCCTTCATGATGCCCGTGCGCATAACCGGGGCAGGCTTCCTCAGATTCAACGGCAAGACCTACAGAGGAGCATTCATGATTACTCCGAGAGGCGGACTCCTGAACGTCTTAGATGTAGAACAATATTTGTGCGGAGTGCTCCCTGCAGAGGTCGGAGCATCTTGGCACATGGAGGCATTGCGGACTCAGGCAATATGCGCGAGGACTTACGTTCTCAAGCAGAGCATGAACAGGCAGGAAAAAGGCTATGACGTTGTGGACACTGATGCTGACCAAGTCTACAAGGGACAGGGAGCGGAGACGGAGAGGACTAATCATGCCGTTGCGAGCACAGCGGGAATGATTCTGACTTACGGCAAGGAGTTAGCATTCACCTATTTTCACTCAGACAGCGGAGGCCACACAGCAGACATTTCCGACGTGTGGGGACAGTCAATCCCTTATCTTCAGGGAGTGCCCGAAGTCGTGAGCTATAAATCACCTGTTGCATCATGGTCGGCCAAGTTCTCAGCATCACGGATTCAGCAGGCCGTCAGGAAAGCATCAGGTACGGATATCGGCTCTGTGAGTCAGATTCATGTAAACGAAGTCGACGATGGAGGACGCGCAATCACTATGACGTTCACAGGCTCGCGGGGCACGAAAACGATCCGTGCGAGTCAATTCCGGCTTGCACTAGACCCGAGAACCCTCAAGAGCACGATGTTCACGCCTTCCGGAGGAGCCTTCAGCGTCAATAACACCACCACCCCGAGCGGACTCGTCTCCGCAAAGAAGGCAGCTCCCTCAGAGTCAGCAACGCTTACCTTCACGGAGGAACAGGCACTCGCGAAGATGACTGCGGAAGGGATATTCACTACGACGGAATTAATTGACATGCTGACGAACGAGAGCAAGAAGAAGCAGTATTACTTGGCCGGTCTCTCACGAGCGCAGAAGGCCGGAAAATCTGTGCAGGCTGCACCATCACCGAAGCCCAGAAGCAAGTACGGCTACATGATTGAGAAGTCGGGGAACGAGTTTGTGTTTTACGGCAGGGGCTGGGGGCATGGAGTCGGGATGTGCCAGTGGGGAGCTATGGCGATGGCCGAGCAAGGATACACAGCCGAGCAGATACTCGCACACTATTACCCGGGTACAGCGGTCAGAAGGTTCAAGTGATGCGCAGGATACTTCATGATGAGCTTTACTCCCTCAGCTCCTACAGCTACGCTCTGCCTCCTGAGAACATCGCACAGTCCCCCGCAAACCCGCGGGACTCATCACGCCTCCTTGTCTGGAACGTCAGAGAGAAATGCACTGACACATCACATCATTTCCGGGACATAGTGAGCTATCTGCGTCCTGATGACCTGCTCATCCTCAACGATACGCGGGTAATTCCTGCGCGTCTCTTGGGAACTAGGCCTACAGGCGGGAAATGCGAGGTCTTCCTGCTCCGGAACATCACGCCCGACTTTCTGGAGTGGGAGGCTCTCGTGAAACCTGCTCGCAAACTTCAGGCCGGCTCAGTGATTGACATTCAGGGAGTGAAGGCAGAAGTTACCGGCTACAAGGGAGAAGGTATCCGCACAGTGAGATTCGCATTGTCAGGGCGCGAGGAGTTCATGAAGTTTCTTGACGAGGCCGGAAATGTCCCCCTCCCTCCGTACATTCATGCTGGAAACGAGATGCGCACTGCGTATCAGACAGTGTTCGCGAAACACGACGGATCTGCTGCTGCTCCGACCGCGAGTCTGCACTTTACGCCGGAGCTGCTCTCACAGATTCAGGCACTCGGAGTCGGGATAGGCTACGTAACTCTTCACGTCGGACTCGGGACGTTCAGGCCGGTGTTTGCGCAGGACATCAGAGAGCACGATATTCACACGGAACATTGCGAGCTGAGTGCGGAGACTGCGGCCAAGATCCGGGAGTGCAAGGCCAGAGGAGGAAGAGTGATCGCTTCCGGGACGACTGCAGCTCGGACTCTCGAGACATTTGCGGGAGAGTCTGGCTCTCGGGATACGGGACTCTACATTTATCCGGGCTACAGGTTCAGAGTTGTAGACGCGCTCATCACTAACTTTCACCTTCCGCAGAGTTCGTTGATTATGCTTGTGGCTGCGTTTGCGTCGAACTTGGCCGGGACGTTCGGCCGTGAAGAGGAAACTTTGTGTGAATTACTGGATATTTACGAGAATGCGGCTCGTGATGGCTGGAGGTTCTTTTCGTTTGGGGATGCAATGTTCATTCATTGAATGATGCCTATTATTGCACTAACTGACTTTATAGGTGTCATCATCAATGAGTTAGTTACACTGAGACCGATCCTCTTCTCGGCACTCAGTATTGCGATAATGTCCTCCGTTACGCTCATGCTCAGATCCCCATACCCGGGGCTGAATCTGTGAGTCAGGTGCTCGTTCTCATGAAGTGAAGGCACAATCTCATTCTTCACTAACTCGTCAATGTACGCGTCCACCCTCACGCTCGCACATGCATCAAGAGCCATCCCGTCAAGCATGTCCCTGTTCTGCGCAAGGGTAATCTGTCTGTCTGTTTCGTGCCCCAGCGTCGCAGCAAGCAGAATACATTCATCACTCCTTGCCGTGAGTTTCGCGATGTTGCTGCTGCAGATATACGCCCCCTCAAGCTCAATCCCGCCGTCAAAGTGCACAGCATGAAACCTCCCCCATACACATCGCGGCGTGATATACCCCTCCAGCTTCAGGAAAGCCTCCCGAACTGTCCGGATGAGTTCTTCATCACGAACAGCCGGGGGGACTCTCATGTAGCGCAGTGCGTCAGTTATGTGCTTATCCGTCGGCGCGAACTGCATATCTCTTCGTGTACAGCACTGACCGAATGCCCGAGTCGATACGCCTCACAGTGTCAGCCTGATTCATCGTGTACAGGTGAATACCCTCAACGTCCCTCGCAAGCAAATCTATTATCTGCTCGGTCGCGTAGGCTATTCCGGCTTCCTTGACTGCTCCCTGATGATGGCCGTATGCGTTCACGAACCTCCGCACTCTCTCGGGCACTGAAGCTCCGCACATCTCTACTACCTTCTCAATCTGTGCAGCACTCGTTATCGGCATAACCCCCGCAATAATCGGCTGAGTTATCCCCATTGCTCTGGCCTTGTCCCTCCACCGCGAGAATATGTCGTTGTCGAAGAATAGCTGCGAGATTAAGCCCTTCACGCCTAGTTCGCATTTCTCCTTGAGGTGCCGTAAGTCCTCCTCGATTGACGGGGCTTCAGGGTGCTTCTCGGGGTAACATGCTGCGAAAACGTCGAAGTCGTCTCCGTAGTTGTCCTTGATGAACTTGATGAGTTCGCTTGCGTAGTGGAAGTCCCCGAGATCTGACTTGTCCTTGAGGTCGCCTCTGAGTGCGAGAATGTTCCGGACTCCGTTGGCCTTGAGCTGGTCGAGGATTGCGCGGATGTCCTCTCGGGTTGTGCCGACGCAGGTCAAGTGAGCCACTCCGCAGGTGTGATACCTGTTCTGAATCCCCGAGGCTATCTCGACTGTGTTATCTCTGCTCGAGCCTCCTGCACCGTAAGTTACGCTGATTAAGTCTGGGTTGAAGCTCACGAGGCTGTCAATGACTCCGTATGTGCCTTCGGTGCTCTTGTTGCCCTTAGGCGGGAAAATCTCGAACGTGTAGCTTGGTGCTAACTTGCTGAAGAAGTTATCCATTATCTAGTTTGTCTCCTTTCTCTGCGACAACAGCCATTCTCTCACTGCCGCAATCTTGTAAGCATAGTCAAATGATGTCATGTGTTCCGAGTACTTGGCCTCCGTGCCTTCCGGAAGAGTCGTCCCCGCCTTGAACGTGATGAAGCTCTGCTCTTGTCCCACAGGTATGCTCACGCCCGGATTCTTCGCGTCAACGTTCCTGTACCACACGCACGGAAGCTCCTCGCTCGTGAACATATCAATCACTTCCTGCTGACCCTTCGAGGCCTTGTCGTCCCCAAGCGAGGCCACGTACACGAACTTCTGTTCACGAAGCCCCTGCAACGCCGTAATGTCCCACTGCCCAGACACGAACACGCACGCCGTAAACAGTCCGGGATTCTGCGCAGAGATCACAAGCCACGTCATGCACCCCATAGACTGCCCCGTCGCGTATACCCTCGAAGTGTCTATGTTGTAGTTCCCGAGTGCCCACCTCACGAAGCGTTCAGTCAGCCGCACGTAGTCCGTGAGCACAAAGCCGCCGTGATCATCGAGAATCATCTCGGGGTACGTCGGCACAATCACTATGCAGTCATCCGGCCACACCAGCGCGCCGTAGCCCTGAGTGAGCGAGAATGCAGGCTCTTTTCCTGCCGCGCTAGCATCCGCCATGAAGAACACTGCGGGATGTCTGCCCTCCGTCTCTGGAAGATACACGTTGTACTGAATCGCAAGCCCAGTGATGTCGTCGCTGTAGGTGTGCACGGTGAACTTTGAGGCTTTGGTGCTGATGAGGGACTGCAGGACTTCATCATTGCTCTTGTCGAGTCTGAACGCCTGAGCCGCTGCCTGTGCCGTGAAGGATAACGCCAGAAGCATTATTGCTGTGAAGATTGCTTGTCTCACTTCTTGAGGCCTCCTACTCTGTCTTCCTCCCACGTGATGAACGAGTGATATTTCTCGTTGTCGCTATATGCCCTAACGGTGAACTTGGCCGCCTTCGACGCTATGAGACTCTGCAGGACTTCATCATTGCTCTTGTCGAGTCTGAAGGGCGGAGTCGCTGCCTGTGCCGTGAAGGATAACGCCAGAAGCATTATTGCTGTGAAGATTGCCTGTCTCACTTCTTGAGGCCTCCTACTCTGTCTTCCTCCCACGTGATGAACGAGTGATAATACTTTTCGTCGTCGTCATCGAGTCCGCGCGTTATCTCCGTAACGTGAATATGTGTAGACTTCACCTGCTCGAGCACATAATCTACCGCAATCATCGGCTCGGTGTGCGCTCCGCATGTGTAGATGTCGAGAGCCATATAGTTCACTTCGGGCCAAGTGTGGCACGACAAATGCGACTCGCTGATTACTACTACTCCGCTGACTCCGTTGGGGGGAAACCTGTTGAACGATACTGACCAGACTTGAGCGTGTGCTCGGTTCGCTGCTTCTACGAGAATATCCTGCAGCTTGGATACGTTAGTGATGGTGTCATCACAGCCAGAAACTTCGACGATATAGTGAACACCTTTTGGGGACAATTTAGAATCTCATCCTCCCGTTATGATGAAAATTGTGAAAATAGTATAGCTTGAAATTCTATCACATCATGGAGAATTTGAATGCGCGTTGATGTGATTACCACCTCAGCTTCGGGCATGACACCGGAAATATCGTGTAGTAGAATCACCACGCAATCATAAGGCGGGCACGGCTCTTCGTGTTCAAGGACAAATTAACATTTCACAGGAGGTAATACACGTGAAGAAAAAGAGCGGTTTTATTGACGGGAAGGAGGGCTTGCTTCTTTCATTGGCTGTTACGGCACTGCTAGTTGTGTTTGCAGGGGCAGCATGTGCAGCGAGTTCTACCCCAAACATTGCGGACACGTACACGATTGACGGCATCACGTACTACAACGTCAACTCCCAGAACTTCAACAGCGACAAGAAATTTTACGTTGATGTGATTTCCGCGAAACACAGCGCACTCGGAGGACATTCGCTCGGAGACCTCTGGCTGATGGCGGCGGCTGGAATGGGGAAAGAATATGTGCCTACAGGCGGCTTAGGAAATATCCATGTTGGCTATATTGACATACTGAAGCAGGCAATATTGACTGGCAAACTCCCCGACGAGTACAAATATATTTACACGTATTCATACTCAGCTCCACAATGGAGCAACTATAACGGCGGATATGTGGAGACAAGCGCGACAATTAAGCCTTTTATTTCTACGGGCTTGGGTAATGTCAAATACACCGTGCGTTTCTCGGACTTCACTGTTGGTGCTCTGCTTCCTGCTGATGCTGGACTCTACGTCTCATCAACAACTGAGACCGGCTCAGTCAGGAACGTTGAGGCCTCATCCGTCAAGAATGACACAGACGATACAATCACAGCCAGCCAGCACGTATCAAGAAATGTGGCGGAGAGTCTCGAAAGTTCAGTTAGTCATTCATCATCATATTCATTCACAGAAGGCTTAAAGATCGGCTTCGAGACCGGAGTTTCAGCTATAGCTGCTTCATTCAAACTTACCGGCGAAATCAGCACAGAGTTCTCTCAGGCATTCGAGGACGGCTGGACGAAATCTGAAGCTCGCACCAAATCCTACGAGAAGGGCAGCGATGTCAGCGTTACTCTTCCTCCCTACACGAACGTACTCATCAAGCAGGGAGAAACAGATACCACCACGACCACGCGCTACAACTGCCCCGTGATAGTCGGCTATAAGGTTACTATTTACATTCAGCCGGATCTTTTTGTCAGATACCTCACATTCGGCTCGTCAAATTCCAACGCCCGCAAAGACCTCAATCACCGCGCATTCGATGAAGGCAAAAAGAGTCTCGATGAGCAGGCTGTTGACTGGGAAACAATCCTTGCTGATAATGACTTCAAGGACGCAATCACGAAGATAACTCAGAACGTCCCGATGTCCGGCTCCGGCGCAACTACGGTATACACGAACAAGACCACCTACAGCGAGGTAGCAGGCAAAGCGGCAATCTACCCTCTAAGTTCCGTGAAGCTCGGCAGCTCCAACGTCTCGTTCATCAGCGAGAACAACACGGCGACAATGAAGGTAGGGAACTACTCATACACAGATTTTCTCACGGTCAAGGGCTACAACGCTTACGATGCGGAATATTACGGCTTCGACAAACGCAAAGGACGCTGGGCAGTTGTTGATGCGAACATGCGCGAGATTTCGGCCTCAAGTGCTCCCGTAGTGCTTGAGAGCGATAACGTTACAGGCCTGACAAAGTTCAGGGCAGTGAAGCCGGGGACATGCTACCTGCGCTACTTCATCGACGAGAACGTTTACCCGACAGGAATAGGAGCAAACACCTTCACTAAGAACTCAGAGCTTGCTGGCAATGCGATGCTGACAATCACGGTGCTTGAGGATGAAGTAACCTACGAGATTTTCGGGAGCTACACCGGCAGAGTAAATTCTGTGCCTGAGAGTCTCGAGGGCGAGGACAAACTCGAGGTCAGCGTGTACGACAGCACCGGCAAAGAGATCGAGGGGTCTTACGTCTGGGATCAGAAGGAGATCAAGGGCATAACCTTAACGCCTGAAGGTCTGGTGTCATTCACGAAGCCTAAAAAATATCACGTGCGCGTAATGAATGCGTCGGGGACAATCTACTCTGACTGGGCGGAGATAGAGGCGGAAGTTCTCGGCGACGACAGCGGAAGAGGCAGCACTGAGGATGAAGAGATTCAGAGGAGCGGTGTTGCTGATGAGGACACTGTAATTGTCGTGAGCGGGAGCTACACCGGCGGAGTCAGCAATGACGAAGAGAGCATAGACGGAGCAGGGAAACTCGAGGTCGCCATGTATGACAGCACGGGCAAGGAAGAGTCCTTCACGTATTCGTGGGAGAAGCAGGACGGTTCGGAAGGAATGACTCTCGATGAGTCCGGCAATGTGTCATTCACGAGGACGGGATCATACTATGTGCGTGCTAGGAGCGGGCAGGTATATTCTGACTGGGTAGAGATAAATGCGAACGAGAAAGCTCCTGCAAGATTCGTGAAAGTTCCTACAGCAACACGCAGAACTTACGACGGAACAGCAAGCCCGCTCATGAATGAAGACGGCGAATACACTGGCGGGGTCAGCATAGTGTACGCTCTCGGCTCGGACGGCATCACAGCACCGAGTGAGTACAGCTCCGAGATCCCGATGGGGACTCAGGCTGGGACTTACTACGTCTGGTGCAAGGTCATGGGCGACGAGAGTCACGACAACAGCGAGCCTGTGTGTGTCGCTGCAGCTATCGGTGAAATGGGAGGCGGAGAAGGGAGCAGTTCCGGATCATCGAGCGGATGTGATGCGGGAGTTTCTGTGCTGGGACTCTTGGGAGCAGCATTAATCTTCAGACGCAAAGCACGATAAGAGAAAGCATATCCCCGTAGCCTCTTATGATTGCGGGGATTTTTTGTGTCATCACTGACGCTTGAACGGCAACTGCAGGTATGAATCGTAACTCCCTCCGCACTGAATCACATGCACTCCCTTATTGTCTGGCTTTACCGGAGCAGTCCCCGGCATCATTGAGCCAGCTTCATCGCTAGCACTCACAACGAGACGCAGACTCTCTCCCTCATAGAGCACCAGCCCCACAGGGTACATCTCTATCTCCACCGACACGATCTCTCCGGGCTTGAGCTTCTCCACGCGGTTAAAGCTGTGATACGGAATCTCGTCCGTCGACTTCTCTTCGTCAAGATGCCTCATCGAGACTCTGAGCCGTCCTGTGCTCCCGCGATAACGCAGGATACTTCCTCCGCCCTCCGTGAGGTCGTGATTGCGTGCTCCGTGATTCGGGACGGTGAACTGCTGAAGCATACTCCCGAACTTGTCGAGCTTGTAGAGCGAAATGTACACGTCCATATCATCATAGCCTTCTGCCTCGAGCCAGAGCTTCACCTTCGGGTAGCCGATGAACTCCGTGCGCTCGCTTGCTGTGTAGATGAATGATGCTAACGTAACCACGCCTTCGGAGTCGTACTTGGCCGGAACGTCTGACGCTTGAGGCTTCTCACTGAGAGTCCGTGTCATGCCGTCAAGGTAGAGCTTCTCGTAGTGCACACCGGACGGCGGGAATGTATCTGACTCTATGCCCGTGATGTTGCCTCCCTCGAAATCATGAAGGGAGTATCTCACCGTCGGAGTCTTCTCCCAACCGTTAGCCTCACCCTTGAGGAAATAGTCAAAGAATTTCCGTCTGTCCTCGATGTGTTCAGCAGTGTAGAAGTCAGGCCACTCCTGCCCATCATGAATGCGCAGCCACTTCTTGCCGTCGGGTATTGCTCTCCACGCTCTGAACGTCCCCATAGTGTGAAGTGTGTTGCTGTAGCTCGCGACGACATACGCCGGATACGTTATGCGCTCGGGCCTAGCTGTCTTGTCCTGCCACAGAGGATTATTCGCGAGGGGGTACTTCAGCCCTTCAGCGGCTAAGTCCTCCCACTGCACAGGCTCTCCCTCGTGTGCTTGGCTGAACTGGATTCGCGCGGCAAATCCTACGTCAGTGATGCCTCCTCTGCTCACGAGGTCTCTGTATGCGTCGGTGAGTCCCTCTTCGGGGTTGATTGCGGCCAAGTGCGGGGGCTGTTCCGACGCGATGAACCACTGAGAGAACGCAAGGTAGGATGTCCCGCTTAAGGCTACTTTTCCGTTGCACCAGTCCTGAACCGCGAGTCACTCGATGAGATGCCTTTGGCGTGCTGCGCGACCGTAGCCGTCCTGTGCCTCGTGAGAGCCTATCGTGTAGATTGTGCCCTCTGACTTCGTGATGCCCCGCGTGTCAGGGTTGCAGATTGCGTAACCGTGTGCGCACCAGTAAGCTGGGTCGTTGCCCTCGAACTTCTGCAGGCCTGATAATTTGCTGTCAGGTATGCCGATAACCTTGAACAAGTTCTTGTAGCTCGCGCGTGTGCCGTTGTCCTTGCCGTAGGGACTCCACGCAACAAGCACAGGGACTTTCTCCTCACCTGCCGACCTGAAGATGTCCACGCACAGGGAGACCCCGTCCCTCATCTTCACGCGAACGTCTTTCTCGACGACGACATCACACGGAAGAGGCATGAATCCTTCTTCACTCTGTCAGCCTTTGGGAAGTATGCTTCTGCCCGGAGCTATCTTCTGCTCACACTCTGGCTTGTACTGCTTCGACGGCTTGAATATCATCAAGTCCTCAATCATTCACTAAACCTCCTCCACCTTGTCGCCGGGACTATGCAGCTCTGCCCTCACAACGTCAAACCTGAACACTGCCAGCAAAGGATTCTCTGACGTGCCGGTCGCGAGCTTGCGAGCACGCCATCAGGCAAACGTTCGACCTCCATCGGTATTCTGACGAGGTATTCCTCGCGAATGTCCTTGTCGTGAATCTCGCTGGCCTTGCCGTAAATGCGAATCCACTGGCCTTTGCTGAAACCCAGAATGCTGACGTTGGGGTTCTCCATAAGCTGGCGGTAAAATGCCTTCTCTGTCCGTGTGCCGAAATACATCACGCCGTCCTTCTCGAGTATGCGGCTTATCGGCCGTCCTGTGGGATAATCGCCGTCAATCGTCAGCAGGTAATAGAACCAGCACTGCTCCAAGAAATCATATGCTCTGCTCATTATTTGCCCTCCGTTATCTCGCACGGCTTCAGAACTATTTCGTAATCCTCACGAATCACGAGATAGTTTCCGCGTACACAAATCTTCTCGCCGACCTTGACCCCGCTATAGTCTCCCGCGTTCTCAAACACGCACAGAACGTAACACTTTCCTCCTGCGCTGTCAGTAAGCTCTATGCTCGGCTGTCCGAACACTCCGTCAGGGCCTTTCCTGAGAACTACTCCCTCAACGGTCAGACGCTTCATGTCGAACTCTCGCAGTGCCTTGCGCGACTCTGTCAGGAAGTATTCGTAAAGTGCCTTCACCTCGAACGGTGCACTCTGCTCAACAAGAGGCTGTATCCTCGTCTCGACAATCCGGGCTTTCTCGTGAGTCGGCTTCACGGAGAACACCCACGCTCCGTCGAACGCGTTCCTGTTCACGCGCACTGCAGGACGTACACCGATGATGCCCTCGTCAACGTAATGCGGCCTGTTACCGATTGTGCCGTATGAGCTGAAGTATGCAGCCTGAGTCGGAGTCCTTCCGGGAGAACTCGTCCACCACGCGCAAAGCCCTTCACCGTTCGTGTAAGCTCCTCTGCTTATGGCGTAACTCGTAGGGGAACACCTGCGGTCTGAGTCATTGGGCATGTACTTTACTGCGTCGTCGAGACTCAGTAAGAACACACTGCGCGAGATGGCCTCCTGTTCCTGAGACGTGAACGCAGTGTGCAGAAATTCTCCGTTGAGCCATTGCCTGAGAGTGCAGGCCTCCCACGTAACAGTTGCGCGGGTCTCGTTGTATGGGATGCTGTCGATACAGTATTTCGTGATGAGCAGCAAGGAGTCCGAGTCCTCATAGAGCACGAGCCACGTAATAGGTGATAACTCCTCAGAATCACGGTAATACTTCCCGAACTGAACCTCGCGGAACTCACCGAAACACTCCGACGCAAGCATCACGCTCATCAACACCAACGCATAAACTTTCTTCATCAATACTCCTCCTTACTTGGCCGAAAGTTCCCACGCAATGAAGCCCTTGAAGACTTGCGCGAGAAATTTTCACGGCAGGTAGATTACTGCGGAGTCCTCATCAGGAATGTATGAGGTGCTGAGAATCTTTGCGGGCAGGTCTACGGGAAGCATCAGAGTATCTCCTCAAACTAAGCATTTCGCCGAGAGTCTTCAGCCTCATCAATGCCTCCATCAGTGCGGGGACGTTGCTGTTCATGAGGTCATAGCGCGGTATCCTGTGGAAAGCTACAGTGTCTCCCAAGAATAGCAGCCCGTCATCAGGGAAGTAGAACAATGCGCTTCCCGGTGAATGTCCCGGTGAATGAATCACTCTGACTTTCTGCCCAGCGAACACATAATCCCCTGCGTCGAGAGGAGATGACTCGCTCTTGATGACGAACGGCTCAGAGAGTACACGCTCGAATGAGTAGTTAGAGCCGATGTCGTAGAGTCCTTCACGGTCGAGAGTGTGTATATAGACTTTCGCGTCGGGGTAATCCTTCGTGAGTGCGTCAAGGCCGATGATGTGGTCTACGTGGCAGTGCGTGAGCAGTATAGTATCCACTCCGCCGATGGACTTCACGTAGTCCTTGATGTCGCCGTCATAGTAGCCCGGGTCAATCATTATGTTGCCGGACTCTGTGTGTATGACGTGAGCGTAGCACGAGAAGTTCACGGGGTTAGTGAAGCTTCTGACTGTGCAGGTCTTAGCCTCATAGTATCTTTCCGGCGACTCGTTCGTGTACTCCGAAGCAATGCTGCCCTGAACTGCTGGGCATATCCTGATGACACACCCAGCAGAACAGCCAGCAGGAGAATAATTATCTTTCTGTGCTTCATTTGCTCAATGCATCCCTTACCGCGAGAGTGAGATCATCAATGCCGAAGTCGCTCCGGAAATCAGGTCTACGTTCTCTGCGTGGCCGTCCTTGTGCCCTTGGCGTGCTTCGCGACCATACTTCACAGCGTCGACTCCATTTTTGAGTACCCAGTCCTCATAGTAGGCGACCTGCTCCCACCAGTCCTTGTTGAGTGAGCTTACGCGCTTGATGCCGTAGTTGTGGCTTTGCTGTGCTTCGCGACCGTGAAGCTCCTTGCTGCTCTTTCCGTTAGCGAGACGGTCAATCACAACGTTAGAGATTTTGCCGTCCTTCTCTATGACGTTGGCGATGTAGAGTCCCCATTGCTGGCTGAAGCTGATCCCTGATTTGACGCTGTATCCTGCTTCCTCAGCAGATGCAGTTACAGCACACGACAGAACGATTAATATTGCGAGTACTTTCTTCATTAATATAACCTCCTAATTGTTGATTAGCCTGCGTAAAGTCTTCAGGACTTCCGCAGCCTGAGCATCTCCGTCAATCCATTTGTCTTGGACTGCCTCATAATTCGTTGCGTGTTCCCAGTAAGATACTTCGTCATCAGTCATGAGCCTTACTGTTGAACCGTCCTCACTGAGAGTCTTTACCTGCCAGGCAAAAGACTCGTCCATTATTCCGCCGAGTACCTTATATGAACTATCTGCTGCTCTGATGAATGCCTGCCTGTCCGATTCGCTGAGACTCTCCCACACTGATTTATTCATTGCAATGATGTACTCATGACCGAGCCACAATCTGGGAGAAGTCAGAATATACGGAGCAGGTTTGTGCGCTTTGATGTCGTAGCCGCTGTCAATGTTCACGATAAGCCCGTCAAGAGTCCCTTCATGCAGTGCATCAGAGACTCCAGACCCCCCACGGCATAGTTACGGGTTCAGCTCCGGCATTGTGCAGAAAATCTTTGTGCCAGAAACTAGCACTTCTCCAACGCTGGCCCTTAATGTCTCCGAGCTGTGCTAAAGGTTTTGCGCTGAAGAATCCGACCGGGTATCCTGTGGCAATCATGACCGCGTGAAGATTATTAGCCTCAAGCTCAGAAGCAAGCTCCGGGATTTCTGCGTAGACTCTGCGGAAGAAGTCAACTTGCTTTTGTCCTGTCGGGCCTGTCGGAAAACTCTTGAAGAGCTGGTGAAGGTGAAGAGCCTTCATGTCGTACTCGGGCACAACTACGGCCAAGTCTGCGCTCCCTGCCTTTATGGCGTTGATTGCCTGATAGCCCACACAGATTTTTGCGTCCCAGTGCGGAGAAATCTTTATGCGTCCCTGAAACTCCCTCTCAACTGCGGGGAAAAATACATCATTGAGAAACTTTGTGCGCATATTTCCGAGCGGTTCGTGATCCGAATACGTCAGCTTGGTTGTCAGGAACTCATCAATCAATGAGCAAACCTGAGACAATCCTTCCGGCTTCATGAACGCGACATGCTCGGCATTGGGGATAACGTGGAAGCTCGCGTTAGGGAGAGCATCAGCTACTTTCCTGCCCTCAGCAACGGGATTAGTCTTGTCGTTCTCTCCTGTTATGACCAGCGCAGGAACATTCACCTTCTTGATGTCCGTCATGAGGTCAAAGTCTATCAGCGAGCCGATGATTGCCCTGTCGCTCGGAGTCTTGGCCTCTGAGATTCTTTCGGGAGGGTAATTATCTCCATGCCCCCGCATGCCGATAAGCACAATCTTTGAGAACAAGTCCGGATATTTCTCTGCAGCCTTCAGCGTGATGTAGCTCCCCATCGAGAACCCAATCACTACGGGCTTCTTCAGGCCGTATGACTCGACGAGTCCCGCTAAGTCGTCTGCGTTGTCCTCTAGCGTGAATGACTCGGGCTTGGTGCTCTTGCCGTGTCCGCGTGAGTGCCTTACGGCGTGCTCCGCGACCGTAGCGTAAACGTGATAGCGTGCCTTGAAGTGCTCAAAGAGTGATGACATGTATTCCTTCGAGTAGTCCTTGCCGTGAAGGAAGATTATTGCCGGGCCGTCCCCTTCCTCGAGCACTGAGAGAGTTACGCCGTTGATGTCCCTGAACGATTCATTAGCAAAAGCTCCCCCCGCAAGGAGAGCCAGTGCCAGAATGATAGATAGTGTCTTCATGATTCTTACGGTTTAGGGCCGAAGCACTGCATCAGCGTGAAGTTGTGCTTGTCGGTAAGTCCGAGCAGCTTAGTGAGTCCCTCGCGGTCAAAATTCATGCGTGTACGTGCTCCCCAGCCGAGTGATGCCGCGTACAGATACACGTTCTGCATTGAGAGTCCCGCATGGGCAAACCCGCAGTTCAGAATCTCGCTCGGTGTTGCGCGTCCGCCTTCAGGCCATTTGCTGGTGTCCTGAATGTAGAGAAGGTCAACGAGTGCCTTCGCCACGAACGCCTGGCCTCCCGTGAGCTTGCGGTAATCTCCCTCAGCAATGACCGTTACCGTGTGTCCCTGCGGGTTGTAGCGGTACACTGCGGTCTTCGTGAACGCGTAAATTATCATGTCCTGAGTGTTCATCGCTGTAGCAAACGTCAGCTTTCCGTCCTCACGGTTGACTCCTCCAGCAACCCAGAGCAGGTTCGAGAGCTGCTGCATCGTAACCTCTCCGTCAACGAAATCACGCGCAGACTGTCTCGCCGCGACCGCATCAACGACTCCGATTCCGCCTGTCTTCTCCGGCTCGGGAAGAGCGATGTCCTCCGCGAACACTGCCGGGCACAGCGCAACTACTACTAACAACGCAACTGCTAACTTCTTCATGGTGATACCTCCTGTGAATTTATACGGTTAGCCTTGAAATACTGGCTTTCCTTCTGTGAACGTGAGACTGCGCATCTCGTTTCCGTAAACTTTGTGTGAGGCCGCAATCTCCTCAATCTCCCTCATGTCCTCAGCACTAAGCTCAATCTTGAGTGCGTCGATGTTGTCCTGCAAGTGTTCAGGGCTTGTAGTCCCGACGAGGCACATAGCCTTCGGGCACTGCGTCAGACTCCAAGCGGTCATGAGCTGGCTCAACGATACCCCTTTGCGGTCAGCTACACCCTTCAGTGCTCGGACGAACGGCAAATTCTTCGGGAGGTTCTCGTCTGTCAGTGCAGGTGAACGCATTGCGCTTGAGGGTTTGCCCTCGAGAGTCCTATCGTTGAGGAGGCCGTGCCCCAAGACTCCGAACACCAGAACGTTGATACCCAGTTCCTCAGCCGTCGGGATGCTTCTGGTCTCTATGCTCCGGTCAATCAATGAGTACTCGGACTCCACCGTGTGAATGGGGTGAACTTTGTGCGCGCGCCGGAGTGTGCCCGAGTCAATCTCGGTCATGCCGATGCTGCGGATGTACCCTGCCTGCTTGAGGTCTGCGAGTTCGCCGATGATGTCCTCGACGGGAATCGCTGTGTCCATTCGCGAGGGCTGGTAGAGGTCTATGTAGTCGAGTCCGAGTCTGTGAAGCGAGTACGTGAGCTGTGCCTTGATGTGGTGCGGGTGAACGTCGAGGCCGTAGATTCTGCCTGACGGGTCGAACAGCACGCCGAACTTCACGGAGAGGAAGTACTTATCGCGCGCTATACCTTTGAGGGCTTGGCCAAGTACCATTTCGCTTTCTCCGTACTGGTAGAAGTTGCCGGTGTTCAGGAAGGTGATCCCTGCGTCGAGTGCTGCATGCACTGTCCTGATGGACGACTCGGTGTTACGGCGGTTCATACCCATGCAGCCGAGTCCCAACCTGTTGATGTTCATGTGTATTCCTCCTTAGTGTAGTAATTTCTTGAGCAGCCTCATCAATTCCTGCTTTTCGTCATGCGTCAGTGCGTGCGTGAGTTCCGACTCGAGCTTTTCGCCCAGAGAGTAGAGCAGCTCCTTCATGTCGCGCGTTCTCTGAGTGGGAATGAGTATCTTGCTCCTGCTGTCGTTGGGGTTGACCCTGCGCTCGAGCATACCTTTCTTCTCGAGAGCGTGAACGAGTCCCGTAACTGTGGGATTAGTCATCGAGAAGTAACGCTCAATGTCTACCTGCCTCACCGAGCCTTCAGGGGTCATCAATAAGTACTTGAGAATCTTGAACTGCGAGTTAGTGAGGTCATAAGGCTCAAGTATTGGGTTCGAGAGCTTGTCGACCTCGAGGCTCAGTTTCTTGATGAGTACTGCGATTCTGTCGGCGTGGTTATTCATTCTTAGATGTGCAATATTCTCTCAGCGTTCCCGTGAGCAATAAGCTCTTTCTGCTCCTGCGTGAGGCTCGACTCGGCCAAGAACTCGTACGTATTCTCCGGCTGCATGTATGGGTAATTCACTGCGTAGAGTATGTGGTCTGCTCCCATGAGCTTCACTAGGTACTCGAGCTGCATTGACGAGAATATACCGCTCGGAGTGAGATACACGTTCTGCTTGTAGTACTCAGAGGGGTATTTCTTGAGGCCTGTAATAGCTGGAGTGAGCATGTAGTCCAGCCTCTCAAGGAATGACGGCACGAGCTCTCCCCAATGCCCCGAAATGAGCTTCAGAGTCGGGAGCTTGTGCCTTGCGGCGTGCTGCGCGACCAAACGTTCCTGCGAGAATCATTCTCAGCACGTGAATCCCTACGTCCATGTGCCAGCCGAATGCTGCGGACGCGAACTCTCCGGCAGTGATGATGTCCCAGCTCGGCGACTTGAAGTAGTAGTCCTGAATCTTCTGGCTGATGACGGCGGGGTGAAAGTAGACGGGAACATCAAGCTCTGCTGCTTTCGCGAAGATAGGGAAGAATTGAGGCTCGTCGTAGAAGTGCCCCTGATACTGTCCGGCCAAGAGTGCCCCGCAAAACTTGTGAGTCCTCACACAGCGTTCGAGTTCCTGAGCTGCGGCCTTCGGGTCAGACATTGGGAGAGTCGCAAACCCTGCGAACCTGTCCGGGTGTTCGGCGATACGTGAGGCGAGTACGTCGTTAGCGCGTGCACAAATTCTCACTGCCTCATCAACCGGAACTTTATCCGAGACCGGAGACGTATAGGAGAGAACCTGCATTGTGATTTTGTGCTTGTCCATGAAGGGAAACCTCAAGCTCTCGATGTCGGGCAGTGCCTCACCGAAAGCTGTACGTGATTTGTAGAAGTCCGCTGACTCTTTGGGCATTATCTGCCGGAGGCGGAGTGTATTTGCTGTTCTCTGAGACGATTTCTCGGGAAGTGTAGTGTTCCTCAAGCGTGATTACCCGCATTTATTCATAGCCTCCTGATGTGTTGGGATGGGGTGATTGTAACATAGGAAGCTATGATTAACAATTCGCACTATACCTTACGCTCTCACGCTCGCTTACAACGCATTTATCTCATTCATGTAGGCATCAATCACCCTTTGCCGGTCAAACTCCCTCTCAATCTTCGCACGCCCCTTGAGTCCCATTTCCTTTCTCTGCTCATACGTCAGGGCAAGAAAATTCTCTATCTTCGCGATGAGGTCGGCACTGTCCCTCACTCCCACAAGATATCCGGAGACTCCGTCATCTACTGTTTCTCTGCAGCCGGGATGATCCGTCGTGATTATCGGCCTCGCACACGCAGCAGCCTCCAGCAGAACGTTCGCTACTCCTTCAGGGTGATAACTCGGAAGCACTACACACCACGCTGACTTGTAGTAGTCGTTCATGTCAGAAACAAAATCATGGTAGATTATGTTATCCCTCACTTCCTCGCGCGCAATAACGCTCCTGTAATTGTCCTTGCCCATACCGTACTTCTCGCAGTAACCGCACACGTGAAACTCCACGTCAGGATACCTAGCACGAATCACTCTCGCGGCCTCCAGAAACTCATCTATACCTTTGGGCTTCATGATGCGCGAGTTGAACAGAAAGATTGCCGGTTTGCCCTCTGGGTAATCAAGCGGCTTATACTTGCTGAGGTTTACGCCTGAGCCGGGAAGGACTACGCATCGAGGAAAAGCTATCTTGTGCTCAATGAAGAAATCACGGTCATGCTCACTCTGGAAGAAGACTACTTTTGCCTTCTTGACTGCAAACCTGTAAAGCTGAATCAAAATCTTCTGCACTATTCCCGTTTCAGCTAATCCTTTGCCCAGTCCTGTAATGTTAGGCATGAACGGCACATTATTCCATGCTGCAGCAATCCCGCCGTAAACATCACACTTCACTGTGTAGGCAAGCACTGCATCAGGTTTCTCATCACGGATAAGCCTGTAGTACCTCATGAGCAGCATAAGGTCTTCATGAATGCGGGTGTTCCTTCTGCTTATGGGAATATCTATGAACTTGCAGCCGTATTGTGCGCAGATTTCTTCGCCATTCCCCATAAAGCCGTCTGTGAATGACACAACGACTTCATGTCCCTCGCTTCTGAGAGCTTCTACGAGTTCGCGCCTGTGCGTAAATATGGATTGGTAAGCGTTTCCGAGCATAAGTATCTTTTTCTTCATAGCCAACTTCCTTAATGTGTGAGTATTGCTGAGAATTATACACAAAAATAGCAGCCCCCGTGTTATTGAGAGCTGCCATATAAATTTTCTCTGCTACCTTGAGCCTAAATGCTTACGGAAGAACTCTTCGAGCGTCCGGTAGAAATCGAATCTGTTCTCCTCATTGTGGAAACCGTGTCCCTCGTTCTCCTTCACCATGTACACGACATCCTTTCCTGCCTTCCTCACTGCCTCGACTATCTGGTCGGACTCTGCTTTGTTGACTCTCGGGTCATTAGCTCCCTGCGCAACAAACAGCGGGATCTTTATCTTGTCAGCGTGGAACACCGGAGACACAGACTCCAGCAGCTCCTTATCCTTAGATGGATCGCCTATCTCCTCATACTCCATCTCGATAAACGGCTTCCAGTAAGGCGGAATGCTCTCAAGCAGAGTGAAGATGTTAGACGGCCCGACATAGCTCACCGCACACGCATACAAGTCCGGCGTAAACGTCGCTCCTGCAAGTGCAGCGTACCCTCCGTAGCTTCCGCCATAAATCGCGAGCCTCGATTTGTCAGCAATGCCCTGCTCAACCGCCCACAGCACTCCGTCTGTAACATCATCCTGCATCTTACGTCCCCACTGCTTGAAGCCTGCCTGCCAAAACGCTTTGCCGTACCCCGTCGAGCCTCTGTAGTTCACCTGCAGAACAGCTATTCCCCTGTTCGCGAGGAACTGCGCCTCAGAGTCAAAGCCCCAAGCATCACGTGCACTTGGCCCGCCGTGAGGAATCACTACGAGCGGTAAGTCGTGCGAGCTTACACCTACAGGAAGAGTCAGGTAGCCGTGAATCGTGAGACCGTCCCGGGCAGTGTAAGTTACCGGCCTCATGGATGCCATCTGCTCCTCTTTGAGCCACGACGACAATTCCGCCAGCTTCGACATTGAGTTATCCCTGCGGTCGTAGAGATAGTATGTTCCTCTTGTCCTATCGCTGTAAGTCCTGACAATGACTCTGCGTTCATCATCATCAATATCTGCAACACTTACCTCATAATTCGGGAAAAATGCCTCTAATGAGTTCTGCAGCTCCTCCCTGTCAGCGTCAAAGAATTTGTAGTGTCTCCTGTCCGTCAGGTACACCACTCCGGTAATCACCTTGCGCTTCTTTGAGTGCAGCAACGCTCCTACATCTACCTCGTCATGCTCAAAGATGAGATCCAGCATCTCGTTCTTCTCAGGGTCAAATGTGTATATCGCTGTCTTGTCCCGGCTGAGATTGCTCGCAACGTAAATTGTCTTGTTGTCGTAAGCGAACATGACAGGGTTAAACGTCTCCTTGAAGTTCGTAGTGATGAGCACCCTGAAATCTTCGCTCTCTGCTGTCCTGTAAAGTATGCTCGTGTTTACTCCGTCTGTAGAAGCTGCGACTCTGAGCTTGCCGTCGTGGTCAGTCATCCAGCCTGTGATGTTGCCGGGATTCTCGGCCAAGAGTTCAAGTTCTCCGGTGTTGATGTCGCACCTGTACACATCGAACACTTCAGGGTTGCGCTGATTCATCTCAATGAGCATGTGCAGGGGATCGTCCTCGAGGTCGTCGAGTATTCCTGCCTTCACTTTCTCGAAGGGAGTCAGATCCCGCGCTTCGCCTCCTGTGATGCTTGTGATGTATACGTGAAAATTCTCGTCTCCTCCTGAATCCTGAGCGTAGACTATGCGGTCATTGCCCTTCCAGAAGAAACCGGCTATATCCCGTTCTGTGGCTGAAGTTATGCGCTTCTCTATGCCTGTGGCTATCTCACGCACATAGACATTCATTCTGTGCTCCCAAGGGCGGGCAAAGGCTAAACGTGTTCCGTCCGGCGAAATTGAGAATGCTGCGTTGTCAGGATTGCGGAAGAAATCCTCCATAGGCAAGAGCGGAGGAAGTGCAGCAAGTGCCGAACATGCCGGCATGAATGCGAATATCAGCGTCAGGAAAAATAGTACTCTCATGAATAACGGCTCCCCTCTTTATAAAATGTATATTGATTGTATCATGGTATATTACAATACACGTAAATAATTTTCATGGAGGAATTGTAGAGAATGAACATTTATCCGGTCGATATTGCGACACAGAGAGATATTCGCGCCGTATGCGCAAAAATAGGAACTGACCCGAGAGCGTTAGCCTATATTGCCCCAAAATCACGAATGCTTCACTTTTACGCTGATAATGTGGATTATAGGGCTGCAGGTTTCTTGAAGCAGGAGATGCTATCACGAGGAGGAGACGTTGCGGTAACCAAGCACGTAATAGACGGCAGGGCAGAAAAAAGCGATATTCTCATCATGGGAACGCAGACGCAGTTACGCAGTCTTCAGGAGAAGCTAAAGGCTATGGACATCTGGGGGCTGAAGGAATTTCGGGAAAAGCTCGCAGGATTGATGAAGGGGCTTGCTGTGAGTGAGTGGACTATAAGTTCACCTGCAGGGCACACAATCACCTTGAGCATGAACACGCAGCTAATGGCGATTCTGAATCTCACGCCTGACTCATTCTTTGAGGGAAGCCGTGTTGATGAGAAGGGAATATCTCTGCGTGCTGAGGAGTGCATGAACGAGGGAGCGTACATTCTTGATGTAGGAGCAGAGTCGACAAGGCCGGGAGCTGAGAGAGTGAGTGAGAGTGAGGAGCTTGCGAGACTGATTCCTGCGCTGAAGGTGTTACGCAGGGATTTTCCGGACGCAATAATCTCTGTAGATACGTACAAGCCTGAAGTGGCACGTGCTGCTGCGGGAGAGGGAGCGGACATGATTAACGACGTGAGCGGGTTCACGTTCTGTGATGGGATGCCGGAAGTGATTGCGGAGCTGAAAATTCCCTATGTGTTGTCGCACATCACCGGCACGCCTGAGACGATGAGGGAGTATGAAGGGCATGAAGACATCTTGAGGGAGTTAGCAGAATACTTCACAGATAAACTTGCTGTGCTTGACGAGGCGGGAGTGAGCAGGGAGCAGGTGATAATAGATCCGGGCTTGGGTTTCGGGAAGAATGCAGACGATAATTTTGCGGTGCTGAAGAATATAGATAGCCTGAGAGTCTGGGGAAGGCCTGTGCTTGTGGGGCACTCGAGGAAGAGGTTCACCGGCACTGAGAGGCTGGCGGGGACTCTGGCAGTGTCGGCGTTGATGGCGGGACGGACGAGCTTGCTGCGGGTGCATGACGTGAAGGAGAATGCGGAGGCGTTGAGGATTGCGGAGGGAATCAGCGGAGCTTGCGTCTGATTCGGCTGCTTAACTCGAGGAACAGAACCCGTAGAATCTTGTAGTGCTCTCCATTGAAGATTTTCATTACACGCTCTGACATCTTCCGGGCTGTTACTCTAGCACATTGCTTCCCATGAATGTGCGTAAAACCTGAACGCTGCGCTACGTCGCATATTGTCCCTACAAATTCCTCAATGGTCATATCTTCACCCCACGCGCTTTTGCGGAACGATGACCAGAAAAATTTTTCGTGAATCCTGCCGCCGAACGAATCCCAAGGATGAAGGCCTCGCGTGCAGGCGTGAAAAATGCAGTCCTCCATGTTGCGCTCCAGCTTGTGAGT